>NZ_KE387156.1:173538-210989 GCF_000430525.1 Prevotella corporis DSM 18810 = JCM 8529
CCTACATTCTTAATGAAGTGCAGAAAAGCGGTTGCAACGGCTTTGATGATGATGAAATCTTCTCTATGGCTGTTCACTACTATGATGAGGACAATATAGAGATTGGCAAGCCTACCAATTGCCAAGTAATGGTCAATCACATGGTAGAACTCACAGAGGAAGAAAAAGCCGAAGCAAGGCAAGAAGCCATTAAGCAATATCAGCGTGAGGAACTTGCCAAAATACAGAGCCGTAACGCACGAGTTAAAAAGACCGAGAACATAGCAACCCAAGTGCAACCATCACTATTTGATTTTTAAGCCTATGAAACCGAGAAACAAATTTGAGAAGGCAGTCCTTGCCGAGAGCAAGAACCTTCGCCCGATAACCAAGACACAAAATAAGTGGGCATTCCGTGAGTGTATTGACCACTTCGCCTACCGCTTGCCAAAAGGTCGTACCACTTGTATGGATTGTGGGCATAGTTGGATAATGAACAAACATAGAGAAACTTGCACTTGCCCTCATTGCAGGGCAAAGTTGCAGGTCAAGGAAACCTACGAGCGCAAGTTGCAGCAGAAGCAGTATTTCACCATACTTACCACTTGTGGAGAGTTTCAAGTATTACGTATGTTCCTACTTATTGTGGGTATGGAGAAAGGTTACAAAGCACAAACTTCAATAATTGAGATTGGGCAATATTGGTGGAATATGCAGGGACGAAAAGCTGTGGTTGCCATACAGAGGGTATTGGGACACTATGTTGATACCTTTTCCTATTATAGTCCTATGGCGATACGAAACGATAATGAAGCCTATCAGCATATTGCCTACTCACCGATATATCCGAAGTTCAAAGTTACAGACATACTTCGCAGAAATGGATTTAAGGATAATTTCTATGGCATCGTACCTACACAGCTTATTCCTGCATTGCTTACAGACAGCCGTGTGGAAACATTGCTAAAGGCTGGTAGCACAGACCATTTACGTTACTTTCTCGGCAACAAGAGGACTTTTGAGGAACTATGGCAGTCCTACAAGATTGCAGTCCGTAACGGTTATGAGATAGCAGACATTTCTCTTTGGAATGATTATGTAGATACACTTAGAAGATTAGGTAAGGATATTCATAATCCAAAATATTTATGTCCAACAGACCTTAAAGCCGAACACGACCGCAGACAGGAGGAACTCAATAGACAAAGGGAAAGGGAAGAGATAGCCCAAAAACAGCAGAAGGCAATGGAAGACGAAAAACGTTTCAAGGAGCTCAAATCCAAATTCTTCGGTATCCATTTCACCGACGGCACAATCCAAGTCCACGTATTGGAGAGCGTGCGTGAGCATTTGGAAGAGGGAGCGACCATGCACCATTGCGTATTTTCCACGAATATTATCTTAAAGAGGACTCACTAATCCTGTCGGCAACCATTGAGGGCAAGCGGATAGAAACAATAGAGGTATCACTGAAATCATTTGAGGTGGTGCAAAGTCGTGGAGTGTGCAACAAGAATACGGAGTATCACGAACAGATAGTGAACCTTGTCAATGCCAATCGAGGTCTTATAAGCCGAAGAATGAAAGCAACAGCATAAAGTATGAACCATTAAATTATCAGAGATATGAAGACAGAGATTGAAAACATTATCTACAACTATGCGGATGAATTGAAAATCGGCGGACAAAGTGAAAGCCAAATACCGCATATTCTCATTAGGGTTATCAACGCGATAACCCTATCCGGCAACGAGGAAGAGTTAAGGACGGCAATAGGCAAAATAGCCGAAGAAACGGAACTTGACAAGTTCTTTGCATACGGTTATGGTGCACATCATTTTTGGCTCAAACACCGCAAATTATCCAATGGAGAGCCAAGGGAGTACAGATTATTAAAGGTTGAATTTTAAGATTATGAAGAAGAAAGTTTACAGAGTACGGACGCAATACATCTTCGATGGAGTGTTTGATGTGGTTGCGGAGAACAAAGAAGACGCACGGCAGAAAGTCCTGCAAAATTGTGGGTTGGTTATGGGTGGCAGCATTCACAGCACACTTCCCGATGAGGAAATCAATTGGGCTTTCTCCACACACCCCGAAGTAAAGACGGGACGGATAATCGTTCAAAAAGAGCACACAACGTAAAGCGGTCGACAGATTTGCCGACCGCTCCTTTCTTTCGTGAGCTTCGGGCGGACAAAGAAAGGAGCAAAGAAACCCCAACAAAAAATACCTCGTTACTTTTGGCAGCGAGTTGAGACGGCTCAAAAGTAACAAAAAGCCAAATAACTAATATCCTGTCTTATATGTTATATCTAATTTGTTATGAATTATGGAAGCAACGACTAAAACCTCTATCATGGCTGATAATTGTGTATCCTCTGTCATTCTTGGAGTATGAGCTTTTGGATTACGATACATACTAAAAAAAACTTTTATAAAATTGCTAAACCCTTTATGTTCACTTTCCTCTGAAGGAGTTCTCAATGTATTAAAAGCCATAATTTTCTGTTGTTCGGGGAGCATTGTTTTTTCTTTTATTAAATCCATAAGGGATTTGAGCCTATTAACAGGACCTATACTTGATAAAATTCTTACGATATCTACATTTTTGTCAATTAATCTAAACAATCCTCTTATTCCTGTTTGGGTTAAATTTAAAAGCATCTTTTCATTATATTCTTGGGCATCTTTAGAAACTCCATAACAATTTCCTAAATAAGATAATAAAACTGCTTTTAAATAGGTGTTTAAGGATGCAATTGGAATTTCATATCCTAAGGCATCAAGTTCTTTGGCAAAATTTGGTTCATTATAAAAATTGTTCCATTCATAATGAGCATCTATGAGAAACTGAGCGTATTTCTTAAAAATAACTTCTTTATAAGATTCTGGTATATAAGAAACACCATTAACTAGTTTTAAAAAGCTTAGTGCTTCATTAGCTCCATCTTTCCCTTTAACTTCTCGCAGAGATGCAAACTTAACAGCTATACTACTTTTTACATCTTCAGAAACAATATTCCATAATGATGGAGCAATCAATTTTACATTGTATTTTAGATTTGCATTACAATCAGGTTTGATATAATTTGAAAACAAATTATGTAAAATAGGACCATGAATTTTTGACGACTGATTTTCTATAATAGCACATATCTCCTCACCTTTCTCAAGTTTTTCTGATGACAAATTTTCTATGAGGTCTTTAATTTGCAATCCTGGAGCTGGTAGATCGTATGTAAGAACATACTTTATGCAATTCTTGATAAAATTAAATGTCTCTATCTTATCTAATGCACCCATAGGAAAATGAGCTGTTGAGAAATTATTCCGTATTTCTCGACACTGTTCAAGATAGAAATGGGCCTCATGTGGAATGATGCCGAGAGAAAAAGTACCAGAGATAATTTGATAATCTTTTACTTCTCTTAAGTCTTCAATTGTTTTTAATTTTTTACCCTCCCAATTAATCGCACTGGAGAAATATTCAATACCATAGGAAATAATTTTACGGTACAAATCATAAATTGCCAAATTCCAAATATAATTTATTGCGGCATCATTTAAGCCGAAAGGGACGCCACAGATCGTTTCTGTGCAAAGTCGGATTTTGCCAAACGAGAGAATATATGTACCTTTGTATATGAGTTGGCACCTAACCCGTTTCGGGTGTGTACACTCTCAGGTCTTAATCCAATGACCGGTATACAGTCCCAGTAATATTCAATCAACTGTGTACTTTTTTCAGGAATCGCATAGACAATGCAAATGTCATTTACATCATTATTAAGTATAAGGAGGAATTTAAAATGAACAATTACAACAAACATTTATCCCACAGTCACCATAATCATGGCGACATGGATCATTCAAAACATGAGCACGTAAGCACGGAAGAACATGGAGACTATAAGGATCAACATCAAGAACATCATGCTGGGCATGATCACAGCGGGCACAGTGGGCATGATCACAGCGGGCACGGTGGGCATGAGCATCATCATCACGGTAACTTTAAGGAACTTTTCTTAAAGTCATTGCCAATAGGAATCATTATTATGCTCTTATCCCCTATGGCTGGGTTTGAACTACCATTCCAGTTTGCTTTTCCATATTCTGATATTGTAGTAGCTATTTTATCTACTATATTAATTATTTATGGTGGACGTCCATTCTATCAAGGGGCAGTTGACGAATTTAAACAAAAAGAACCTGGAATGATGGCTCTCGTTTCTTTAGGTTTAAGTGTTTCATATTTATATAGTATTTATACTGTAATAGCAAGCTACGTAACAGGTGTACAAATTATGGATTTTTTCTTTGAATTTGCTTCATTACTATTAATCATGTTATTAGGTCACTGGATTGAGATGAAAGCTATTGGAGAAGCAGGAGATGCACAAGAAGAACTGGCTAAGCTAGTACCAAAAGATGCTCATGTAGTATTAGATGACGATTCAATAGAAACACGACCAGTTGCTGACTTAAAGGTAGGTGATTTAATTCGAGTTCAAGCTGGAGAAAATGTGCCAGCAGATGGAACTATCGAGCGTGGCGAATCACGTTTAAATGAAGCTCTTCTAACTGGAGAATCAAAAGCAGTTAAAAAAGGTCCTGGCGATGAAGTAATCGGAGGCTCAACAAATGGAGAAGGGGTTCTTTATATTAAAGTGAATGAGACAGGTGATCAATCCTTTATATCTCAAGTTCAGAATTTAATCAGCCAAGCTCAAAGTCAGCCTTCCAGAGTAGAAAATATTGCTCAAAAGGTTGCAGGATGGCTCTTCTATATTGCTGTTATTGTCGCGCTAATTGCTTTTGTAACATGGATGGTTATAGAAGATGTGCCAACGGCAGTTATATTTACAACTACTACATTAGTTATTGCTTGTCCTTACGCTTTGGGTCTAGCTATTCCATTGGTCACCGCTCGTAGCACAAGCTTAGGGGCAAGTCGTGGCTTACTAGTAAAAGACCGCCAAGCCTTAGAAATAGCTCAAGATGCAGATGTGATGATTTTAGATAAAACGGGTACTTTAACAACTGGTGAGTTTAAAGTATTAGACGTTGAACTTTTTAATAACAAATATAATAAAGAGGAAATCATTGCCTTACTGGCAGGTATTGAAGGAGGATCTAGCCACCCGATTGCTCAATCAATTATAAGCTTCGCTAAGCAGCAAGGTATAAGTCCAGTATCTTTTGATTCAATTGATGTGATTTCCGGTGCTGGCGTAGAAGGCAAAGCCAAGGGCCATAGTTACCAATTAATCAGCCAAAAAGCCTACGGACGTAATCTGGATATGGATATTCCAAAAGGAGCAACTCTCAGTGTCTTAGTAGAAAACGATGATGCTATTGGTGCTGTAGCTTTAGGGGATGAATTAAAACCAACGAGCAAAGAGTTAATTAAAGTTCTTAAAAAGAACAATATTCAACCAATTATGGCAACAGGTGATAATGAAAAAGCAGCTCAAGGAGCGGCAGAAGATTTAGAGATTGAATATAGATCAAATCAATCTCCACAAGACAAATATGAGTTAGTAAAAACACTTAAAGAAGAAGGAAAGAAAGTTATCATGGTAGGTGACGGTGTCAATGATGCTCCTTCTCTTGCCTTGGCAGATGTTGGTATAGCTGTAGGCGCTGGAACCCAAGTGGCGTTGGATTCAGCTGATGTCATCTTGACTCAATCTGATCCAGGAGATATTGAATCATTTATTGAATTAGCACACAAGACAACTCGTAAAATGAAACAAAATCTCTTTTGGGGAGCTGGTTATAACATTATAGCTATCCCTCTAGCTGCAGGAATTTTGGCTCCTATTGGTATCACATTAAGCCCTGCATTAGGAGCAATTCTAATGTCTGTGTCAACAGTCATCGTCGCCATTAATGCTATTTTATTAAGTTTAGATCCAAAAAATAACGGTTAACAGATCGAATGATTGAAACTCCTTAAAGTATCAATATACAATAGTTTTACAGGAGAAAAAGAGATGTAAGTACTGGCTCTTTGTAAAATCGTGTTGGTAGAAATAGACGATTTTTCTACCAACACGATTTTTAATTTATTATAAAACTGATTTCTTTTAAAATCCTATAAGCCATTGATTTTATAAGTTTTATAGCTTGTTATTCTATTTTCTTGACATCAATACTACAGTCTCAACCCCTATGGTTATGGGGAACATATCCACGCTCGTAGATGGAAACATATCAAAGATTGGCTCTCGTTTGTAGGAACATATCGACTGTAATTATTTCATTTTCAAGCCTTTATCGATAGCTTCCTGAATAATCTTATGACAACAAACTCCCAACGGATTGTTTTCTTTACAATTAGAATTTTTCATTGCCCCAGTGATGGCATTTACTTCTTTTACGGATTTCGCGCCATGCTTTACAACTGCTTCAATTACCTGATTTTCTGTGACTTCGCTACAATAACAAGCATACTTAGGATCTGCATCTTTCTTAAACCAGATAGGAACTCTAACTTGGTCTTTCAAGAATTTTATTTCATTATCTAAGTTATAGTAAACAACGTCGCAGTCCTCGTTCATGCAAATCTTATATTGATCTCCGTTAACAGCATTACGATAATCATCTACCACTAGATGTTCAACAGTTACTTTACTAACGGAAATCCCTTCATTATTACATACAGGACAATTGTCTTTAATTTGATCCGGCTTTTCTGTTTTGCATCCACAACAACATTCATTATTAATCTTCATATTCTTAGCCTCCATATTTTCATTATAATTTCTTTTTTAAACTAGGTAAAACCAATTTTGTAGAGTCCAACAGCAAATGCAAATTTATGGAAAGTTTTCGAAGAATTTGTATTTAGGGGTATCAAAATTTAATTTTTCTCTTGGTCTTCTGTTTATTTTCTTTTGTATTTCCATTATTTTTCGGTCAGAGAAATCGTTGAAGTTTGCCTTTTTTGGTATGTACCTTCTAATGAGTTTATTTGCGTTCTCTACAGCACCTTTCTGCCAGGAGGAGTAAGAATCGGTGAAGTAAACCACCACCGGATTTCTTCCATTCATGCTGAGCCGCCTTGTTATTTCCTCGTGTGCGGCAAACTCACATCCATTGTCAGTGGTAATGGTAAGCAGTGATTCCCTATATGGAAAGAGCAATTTTGCCACGGTCTTTGCCGTTGGTAACGCCTTCCGTCCCTGCGGCAGTCTTTCTATGAGAATGTAGTTAGTCGAGCGTTCCGTTAAGGTAACTATGGCATGACCGTACGAGTCGACGATAGTGTCCAGTTCCCAGTCTCCGAAGCGCGTGCCGTCAGCCTGCATTGGTCTCTGGTGTATGCTTATACGGTTAGGGATATTGGTAGCCTTCGTAGGACGCAACGCCTTGCTCCTCTTTGTGTATTTGAGCCTATGTGGCATATGTGAAGCAAGTTTTCCGGTGGTGTCTGCATGGACGTGGTTGTAGATGGTCTGCTTCACGATGTGAATACCCTCACGTCTGAGCACGCCTGCAATTTGGCTGGGAGACCAGTCCTCATCCTCTATCATGCGGTCAACACGCCACCATAAGTCCTCAGGCTTGCGGTGATTGCCTTTAAAGCCGTGCTTGCGGGCTTCGCACTTGGATTGTGCATACTTCCACACATGCGTGCCGTCTGGCTTGGAGTTTCGCCTGATTTCACGGATGACCGTTGAGCAGGACACTTCGATTTCCCTTGCTATACGGGATTTGCTCCATTTCCTTTGAAGTCCAAGATAGATTTCGTATCTTTGTGCTTCGATTAGTTGATTTGACATAGCAATACAAAATTAATTAATCTTAGGGAGATTTCGGTCTCCCTTTTTTTATTTGTATTGCTGATTGTTTCTTTACCTCGCCGAGAGATGCAGACAACCTCTCGCTACGCTTCGAGAACGTCTGCATCTCTCGGCGAGGGGTACTCTTTTATTGCACTTCGATTTTGAATCTGCACAAGAGTCATTCTGTGTAAAATCATGGAATATAAAACAGCGCAAACTCCACCTGTCTGCGTTTAACTAACCCATTCAAGGCTTTTCCCTTATATTGGCAGAACGAAACATACTCCCGATAGATATTTCTATCTCCTGCTTCTATCTTTCGTAGCAGCCTACTCTTGGGGTGCTTGCCATAACCAAGCAATCGTCCTACACCCACATTATAGGCAAGCAAGGTCAGCAGCAGGGCATCCTTACCATAGCCTTTGAAGTGTTCAAAGCATTTCCAAAGGTCGGCACGGAGCAGTGAGTCAGCCTGCCGTTCCGTCATATCCGCAGTGAAACGTTCTCCTGGTTGCAGCTGATGACCATATCCAACATACGGAAAATCCTTCGGCTTATTATGAAGTCCCTCAAAGTATTTAACAACAACTACCGCACGCTCAAAAGGTGGCAAGTCTGCCAGCCGTACTCTGCGTTGGGCAAGAATCGGATGGCAGAACAAGCACACCATACAGAATAAAGCAAAGCGTTTAACCGTTCGCATCGTTCAAGGCTTTGGTAGCTACTGTGCGGTGGATTTTTCCTTATCCTCCTTCTCATTATTGAAGCTGAAGGTCAGTCGCTGCATACCGCCCATATTATCCTCCACGTACACGTCAATCGTCTGACGGTCAGATGACAGCGAGGTGTAGTATAAGCGGAACACATCTTTGGTGAGCGGATAGCAATCGTTGGGCTTAAACACTGTGCCATCGTCCATCCTCAATGTTCCCTTTCCATCGGGCTGGAAATAGCGGATAGTATAGCGAGTGTCGGCAAACTCACCGCCTCTCTTCAGTGTGCAGCGTATCTCAGCCGTCTGTCCTCTTATGATGTCCTTCTGAACCGGCATTGTCTCCACCGTAAACGGATAAGACTGCTGAACATCCAATTCCCTATCACAAGCAGATAGGCAAAACACGGCAAGAGTCAGCACACCCATTACCCAAATAGTACTCAATATTTTCTTTTTCATTGCTTTTACCAGTTAAAGATTAAACCTAAATCCTGCCGAAAGCGCAGGACGGAAACGATGCACGTCAGAGCCGAAGAGCAACCGCCCTTGTGCCTTGACAAGAAACAGAAGCCTGTCCGTGAAGAACACTTCCACCGAGCCGTGAACGGCACCACCATAGACAAAGCGAGAGCGGTCGAGCAGTGTTGCCCCATCGGGTAGCAGCTTCTTATCCTCATTCAATTCCTCGTAACCGCCCAATGCGGATATGCCAGCATAGAGAAATACATTCTTGCCATTGTCGGAGACAATCGGGTGCATATAGCCCAAGTGCAAAAGTGCATCTTTGAGTTTTACGTTATAACTTCTGTACGGCATATTCTGCTGTTCATACTCTGCCATAACAAAGGTATAATTCTCACGACCCAGATAGCGGGTGAGTGATGCTCCCATGCCGAAATTGTCAGCTGCAAGGAACTTTTCATCCTTGATAAGCGGAACACTCCCAACAAACTCTATTCCCCTTTGCTTGGGTATCAGTCGCTGTGCCTGCGATGACAGACTGAAAGTCATGGCCACCACAACGCATACTGTTAGAATGATATTGTTCTTCTTCATTACCATTTCAGTTTGAGGTTATCAATATTCTTTGCCAGCTGCAGGTCTTCTGCCGTTACATAAAAGGTCAGCGTACGACCGCCATTTCTCTCATAGAGCGTCACTTCAAGCTGCTTGTCTTCTGCAAGAGAAAACTGTTCGAGCGCAAACACAGTGTGTTCACTACCCATACCACGCACCTGCATCACCTGATGATAGGCACGAAGCGGCTGCAATACTTGTTCTTGTATAGCGGTGCGCTTTGCCATCTTTTTATCAACCACCTTAAAGGTGATAAAATCCACCGAGTACGGCATATTCGTGCCATTTTCCATACGAGTGTGGAAATACAGCAAGCCGTTATGAGCATACAAGCCACGGAGCAGGAACTTCATACCGAACTGCTGCGAGCCGATATGTTTAATACTGCGTCTGTCATTCTGATAGATGGTCTGCATCATCAGTTTGACGAGTACGGGCGACTCGTTACTGAGTTCCTTAAAGTAAATATCAGAGCGATTGCTTGGCAGCCTGCCTTCCGTCGTGGAAAGAAAGTCCTTCATCTCTATGCTGAGCTTCTCCGGTTCATCAGCATACTTGACGTTGAAAGCATAGAAAGAGCCGTCGTCGCAGATGACACTCATATTGGTTTCCGTCTCAAAATCCTTCACGGCAGCCTTCACGCGCAACACGTTCTCTGCATCCTCCGCCTTTCCTGCAATCAAGTTATTGCTGCCCAAGTCCACATAGCGAATGGGAGCAGGGAAAATGAGATGCACAGTCTTGTCGAAGGTAACGTCCAAGCCGTAGGGAAGGACGACACGCCCATTAGGAATGGCACGGCTCATCCCTTGAAAGAGCTCTCCCGAAGTAAGTGGACGGCTCGGAGTCAAACCATCATTGTTTTCCTGTGCTGTGGCTGTTGCTCCCACCATGGCAAGCATAGCCATTGATAAAATAAGTTTCTTCATTGTTGCTGTTGATTTGATGTTATTGTTTTACTTGTTATTCTTGATTGTTTATTTTGTCTGCACCAAGAAGAGGCGATAGCCCCCTTTGAGCGTTACCTTTACGGTGCGCAGTTTCTTCTGAAGCAGCTGACTTGCGCCCTGCATCACCCCACGGGCAGCCTCGGAGATAATCTGGTCTTTGGCAGAAGAAGCGAAGGTAAAGGACGTTCCCATCGAGCCACCGATATTCGCCCCGACTTCCTTAAGCGCATTGATGTCCTCCGAACCTGGTATATACACCCCCTCCTGTCCGTCCGTGTCGTATGCCGAGAGCTTGACGGCTATGATATGGCCGTCCACCTCAATGCTTTTGATGAACAGGTGCATACGGTTGTTTTCTTAAGATTTTTGCAACTCTCTTAGCAGAAAGTTCTCATTTCACATTGTGGTTAGAAATAAAAATGCTATCTTTGCGACTATCATTAACCCCTTAAAATGAAAGGCTTATGATTAAGTACGTAATCCAAGCGAAGAAAAACCCGCTTAAAAAGAACGAAGTGAAGTATTATCCGCAGATAGCACCGACCACACCGATGACACTTGCGCAGATAGTAAAGCGTGTGGAAAAGCGTTCCACGGTTTCGAGCGCCGACGTGAAAGCCGTCTTGGATGCGCTGCAATATGAGGTCATAGAGGCTTTGGAGGCAGGCAACACCGTGCGGCTCGGCGACTTGGGGTCGTTCCGCCTGACGATGAAGTCGCAGGGCGTGGAGACGGCTGCCGAAGCCAAGAAGAAAGGTGCGCAGCTCATCAAGCAGGTAAATGTGCAGTTCACCAAGAGCACCACGATGCGCGACACGCTCGATGCCCGCCTGCTCGACTTCTCCATTCAGGAGGACATCGTGAACGCCTCCGACGACACTTCAGGCGGAGGCTCGGGAACCAGTTCGGAAACGGGCGGCGGAGATGAAGTGAACCCATAGGATGGGCATTTTCTCGGTGCGTGGAGCACAACGGTTCTGCGCACCATTTCCTTTGCTTTGCGATGCTGAAAACATACATTTGTAACTCACTGATAATCAATGCAGATAAAAGTGGCAAAATTGTCTTATAAGAGAATTAAAATTGTCCTATAAGAGAATTTCAAAAGTCTAATAAGACAATTTCAAGAGTATACGTTGGGTATTCTTGCTTTACAAATTAAAAGATATGACAAAAGACGATTTTATAAATATTATCAAGGGTAAGAAGACTGCTCCATTCCTTTTCATAGGTTCGGGGTTTACTAAACATTATTTGGACACACCTGATTGGGAAACCTTATTGTCTAAGTTTACCCAAAAGCATATCAACGCATATTATACATCCCTTGACACAAAAGATTTGTCCATAGTCGCTACAGAAATAGCAAAGGAATGTAATAAAGAGTTTTGGTCTCTTCCTGATGATGATGAATACAAGAAGTCTTTCCAGGACAAAGCTACCAATATAAGCAGTGTCCTGAAAGATAAAATTGCAAAATTCTTTGTTGAATATAGCCTGAAAGAGCCAGAGGAAACATATTTAGAAGAACTTGTCATATTAAGTAAACTCAACATTGATGGGATTATCACAACAAACTGGGATGACTTTTGTGAGCGTCAGTTTCCTAAGTTCACGAAATACGTTGGTCAGAAAGAACTCTTGTTCTCCAAGTCTATTGTAAATATAGGCGAAATATACAAGATTCATGGTTGTATGCGTGAGCCGGAGAGTTTAGTGCTCACGCATGAAGACTACACTGATTTCAATAAGCGAAATGCTTATCTTGCAGCAAAGCTCATCACGATATTCATAGAGCATCCGATTGTCTTTATCGGATACTCAATGAATGACAATAACATAAAAAGCATATTGGCTTCCATTGTGCAGTGTCTTGACCAGGACAAGATAGGCTTGCTGCAAAACAATCTTTTCTTCGTAGAATGGAACAGGGATGCCGATGCCGAAATGGAGGTTGAAAGATACGATATGCTGATGAGCGAGGGCGTTACTCTTCCAGTTATTCGCATTAAAACACATGAATTCAAACCTGTATATGAATGTTTAGCCACATTTGAACGTCAGATGTCTGCGAACGTGCTAAGATTTTACAAGCAGCAGTTTTATGAAATCGTTTATTCGGAAAAGCCAGAGAGGAAATTATATGTCCTGCCCGAGAAAGAAATTGAAACCAACAAGGATATTCAGTTTGTCTGTGGGTTCGGCACGATAGCAAAGTATCAGTCTGCCGTTGGATATACAGGACTTAAAGCAAGAGATATATTTAAAGATATAGTTTTTCAAAGCGGAAATTATGACAGCGAGGCACTATTAACTAAAACTATTCCTGAACTAAGAAAAAGTACCCGTTATATTCCAATTTATAAATATCTTAGAGCTATCGGTATTAATTCTGAAGATGATTATACAAGTAATCAACTCGGGTTAAATATGCCTTTATTAAAGCAGGATGATTTTTGTGCATATAATTTCGATGAAGAAAAAAAACGATTAAGTTTAGATGCCGCATTGAAAAGTTTTCCTGACACAATATGGAAAATTTGTGCGCTGATTCCGTATCTTTCATTGCAAGATGAAGATTTACCAATATTGCAACATTTTATAGAGGAAAACTTTAATGGTTTCCTTATTTCTGGCAATAAAAAGAGTAAGCAATATTCTACCTATTTTAAGAAATTGATTTGTTTTTATGATTGGAGGAAATATGCTTGGGAGTAAAAGTATGAATATTTTTGGAACAAACGACAACAAGATAATACATGGCGATGCCTTGCAGGCATTGAATGAATGTGTTGAGGATAATTCAGTGGATTTGATATTTGCAGACCCACCCTATAATATCGGCAAAGATTTTGCAGGTTGCAAAGACAAGTGGGAAAGCGACGAGGCTTATCTTGAATGGTGCTATAAATGGCTTGACTTGTGCATACAAAAATTGAAGCCTACAGGAGCTTTCTATGTAATGACCTCTACACAGTTCATGCCCTACTTTGATATTTTTCTCCGCAAGAAGTTGGATATACTCTCAAGACTTGTATGGTATTATGACAGTTCAGGTGTGCAAGCAAAGCAATACTTCGGTTCTCTATACGAACCTATTTTGTTTTGTGTCAAAGATAAAAAACATTATACATTTAACTCAGATGATATTCTTGTCGAGGCGAAGACAGGAGCAAAACGAGGATTGATAGATTACCGTAAGAATCCTCCCCAGCCATATAAGACTACAAAAGTGCCGGGCAATGTCTGGGAGTTTCCACGTGTACGCTATCGTATGGAAGAGTATGAGAACCATCCAACCCAGAAGCCCATAGCCTTGCTTGAACGCATCATCAAGGCAAGTTCTAACGAGGGTGATATGGTATTAGACCCATTCTCGGGTACATTTACAACCGCATACGTTGCACAGTCCCTTAATCGTAAGTCTATCGGGATTGAACTACAAGAAGAGTATGTAAAAATAGGATTGAGAAGATTGAAGTTGGCACAATCCTACAATGGCGAGGTATTGAAGAAAATGGAAAAGAATTTGTCTCGGAAAGAGACCGCAAACATTATTTATCCCACATTATTCCCAATGTAAGTTATGAAAGAACATAGTTTTACGCCTTATATCAAGGAAATTCTAAATAAAGCATTCAAAGACAAGAGCGAAGACATTTATGAGAAAAGTCCCTTATTGCAATATCTTAACTTAAAGACAAAATCAGCTAATAGGGGTTCCAAGTCACGTTCAAGTTTTGCCAATCTATATGCTATCTACGTTGTTGTGGAAGATTATATCAATCATGGCTTCCACAAGAACAAAGAGTATAGTAAATATGAAGGTGCGCAATACTCTATACTCTTCAAGAGGCAGAGGGAACTCCCTTTTGGTGAGAAACTGCAAAACCATGCGCTTAACAATAGGATGAATGCTGAGTTTCAAAAATTCTTCCCAACTTCGGAATTGACACCTATCATAAGGGATTTAGAAACCAATCGCTATTGGATAAATGAGAATCTATTGTTGATAAAGGTTGGAAAAAAGAATTATAACATAGCTACATCTATCATTGAAATTATCGATAAGTACATAACGATAAAGCAACAATCGCTAAGACAATTTATACAACAATGCCAGCAGTTACAGGAACTCTCAACTTCCGATTCCCGCAAAGTAAAGTCTTTCATTGAGAGTCTATTGGCTCCAAATGTTGATGCAAGGTTGTTTGAAATTGTAAGTTATTCTATCCTCAAGTTCTTCTATAAGGATCAAACTATTATTTGGGGGTATGATTTAGATTCGCTTAATACAGAGGCATTGCGTCTATATAAAACGGGCAGAACGAATGCAAATGATGGTGGGATTGATTTTGTCATGAAGCCTCTTGGACGTTTCTTTCAAGTAACAGAGACTTTGGATTTCAGAAAATATTTTCTCGACATAGAAAAGATTGAACGCTATCCCATAACTTTCGTTATCAAAACTAATGATACAGTTTCCACTATTCGGTCAGAACTTAGAGAAAATGCCATCGATACTTATAAAGTTGAAAAGGTGGTAGATAAATTTATGAACTGCATAGAAGAAATTATCAATATTCCAATACTAATCGATTGTTTATCTAAAGTCATAGATAAAGGAGGTATTAAGAATATTTTAGATGAGATAATGCTGCAAAGCAAAGTGGAATTCAACTATACAGATGATGAATAACGGTTAAGTATTTCCTCCTCCGTCATGCGGGTAATCCTTATCTGCTCGGTATCGTTGATGATACGCTCGAACTGGTCTACGGCTTCCATGAACTTCATCACCTCGTCCTTGTTGGTAATCTCCTTTGGTAGCAGATGTCCACGACAAAGCGAAGAGAAGTTGCTCTGCTGTGCCATACGCTGCTTGTTCGTCTTGGTAAGGAAGAGATAGACTGAGTGGTGGAGATACGGACGCTCATTGAAATGCCGTTCAGAGGAACGGGCAAGGAAGCTTAGTCCGCCATCGGAGAGTTTTCCTTGATAGTCCTCCTTGATAAACCAGTCCTGCTTGTGTACGATGCTGTAATTGGGTAGCACCTTGATTGCCTTATGCCAGGCAGAGTGCATTGCTTCGTATTCTGTAGAAGTGACGGTAAAGAGTTCTGGCAGTTCCACACGGAATGCGACCGTGATGTCGGCGTCCTTGCTCACCATACACCCCTGCTCGACGGAGAGCAGCGGGAACTTTGATTCCAAGGTCGTTATCTTACTGTTGTTTCTCATTGCTTCTTTCTTTTGGGTTGAAGGTTACGGATAAGGTGGCAGACCGTACGGCGGTTCAAGAGGTAGCGTGGGTGCATTCTCACGGCTCCCTTTTTCATCAGCCCGTATTGCCCGTACTTTCTATTCATGGTGAACGTTTGCCATACCACAAGGCTGGCACCCACTACACCTATGACAAGACAAGCTACTTGGCTGACTCCACAGAGATAGAGAATGACCACAAGAATGAAGACAGCCAGCAGTCCTCCTGCAAAGAGGAAGAGGTACTGCGCCTTCAAACCCTTGAACTCTACCGTCCGACCTACACCTTTGTTGATTTCCCACTCAGCCATTGTTACAAGAAGAAAGAACGTAGGATGGTGGCAGCCACGATGAGGAAGATACACGCACCGAACCAAGAGGCTGCGGTCTTGCTCGTATCGGGGTCGCCCGAACTGAACTTGTTATAGACCTTGATTCCTCCAATCAAGCCCACCACAGCACCGATGGCATAGATAAGTTTTGTACCCGGGTCAAAGTAGGAGGTTACCATCTTGGTGGCTTCATTGATACCCGCCATTCCATTACCCTGCGCATAAGCTCCTACGGTGGCGGCAGCCATCAGGAGCAGCATTGTGATTTTCTTTTTGTTGTTCATTGCTGTTTTTATTTTAAGTTGTTAAACAAATTATTTTCTTTTTAGGGTGAAAGTGGCAAGGGGTAGCTCGGTTTTATCGTATGACAGATATTGGCAGATTGTTTTACTTTTGAGCCACCCTCGCATCACTTTACAATTTTATAATATGAGTAAGAACATTAGTTTACAGATAATATGACAGTGGACGCTCGCCCATATCGTCAGTTTCCGTCATCATATTGTCAGAAAAGTTCTTTCTGGAGGAATCGAAAGTGGACAATTCATCTGTCTGCTCTTCTCCTTCCTCTGCGCTTCGGATTATATCCAGCAGGATGGACTGCTCACCTTGCATTTTGGCGACATACTCCTTGTATTTCTCCATAAAGTCAGTGCCTTTAAGTTGACCGACTATTTCCTTGACTTCGGCATCATCTACCTCATCACTGTTCTTACGCCACTTTCTCATGCGACCTAAGTCACGTGCGAGGATAGATTGACTGGATACCTCGCCATCTTCAGATGCGGACTCAATGGGCAGACTCAGCTCCTCGCGAGCAACCTCGTTTTCGTCCTCTCTTTCCATCTCGTAGCTAACGTCCATCTCGTTATCCTCTTCCTTCATGTCATCTTTATTTTCGGAGTTTTGCGGTACAAAATTATTACTATTCTGCTTTGAATTTTCAGATGATGAAGCAGAGGGAGCTTGTGGGATAACAGGGGAAATGGAACGGCTTTTGCCAATCAGTACAAACTCGGCTTGCTCTTCTGTTCCTTCTCCTTTTTGTCCGTCTTTTTTCTTCTTCGCTTCATTCTCCTTAGTCTGCTCATTGCACTTTTTATTTCTTTTGATAAGGACGCCATACGGAGATACATACCGCATATAGAAGTACAGGATACCCAGCATTATCCAAATGATGATGAGTATCAGTATAAAACTGAAAAGTATTGTTTCCATCATAGTGTTATTGTTGTCTTGCGTCTTTGTTTTGCTGCCGCACTGTTGAGCAATTCCAAATGTTCACGCAGGTGTTCCCTAAGAATGTTGTCTATATATGCGGCTATGGAAACACGCTCCCCCAAGTCCTGCAACACGTTGCGCAGGTTCTGCAGCGTTTCCAGATTAATGGAGAAGGCTGTCCGCATTTGGGAGCGGACGGGATGAAAGTACAGGGAACGGTAGTCCTCTATGGAAAGGGAGGGCACGCCGGGCTTTTCCATTTTCGGTTTCCTTTCCCGTTTCTGTTCCGTGTTCCCCGTTTCCTCTCTTTCTATTTCATCTACCGGTTTTTCTTTTGCTGTTTTCATTTCTTTCGTCTCTTCTAAATTATTGTCTTCCTCCCCTGATGTTGCAGGGGAGGACTCAGTATCCTCGGAAGGGTCGAAGGAGTTTGGTATCGTGACAGGTTTTACCACGACATTGTCCTCTGCCATTTTCTTCAGCTTGTTTTCCAGCTGTTGTTTTCTTTCCTCAATCGTTGCCATTTTCTGATTTCGTTTTTAGTTTGAGACGTTGAATTATCTCATTGACGAGTTCGTCCAGACCCGTACCCGTTCGTAATCCCCTTGCAGGGGGCTGATAGGTAGAGCGGAACACTCCACGCAGTCCGTATGTGGAAAGTTCGTGAGAGAAGCGGTGCGTGGCATATACATAGCCGGGCAGGAGCGTGAGTTCGTATTCGTCGATGAGCTTTGTATATTCATCGATGATGATGTTCCTTACTCTTCTGTCCACCTTGTTCCAGAACAGGATAATATCCTTTATCCGGGAGTCGGACATCGAAACTCCAATCTCCGTGATAGTCTTGGCGTATGCCAGACATGAAACCAGCGACTGAATGTCGGCTTCAATCGGAGAAAGGATATAGTCCATCTGAAGGGACAGTTCCATCAGTTCGGTTGTTCCAGCATGTCCCGGGAAATCAAATATAACCAACTGGTACTTCTCGTTGCTGATTCCGTCGATTTTACTTCGTGCAGTCCTGACGGCTTCCTTGGGTGCAGACTTGTAAATTCTGTATGCTTTTTTGCCAAGGTGATGAAAGTACTCCTGCATGGATTTGGAAAGCTCTTCGCTCTCCTGAACGATACTTTTCTCACGTTCCCTCAGTTTGTAGAAAGAGTCTTGCGACAGGTCGCAGTCCATCACGAAGAGGTTGATGCCTTGTTCGTAGTACAATATGCTGCTTACGATTTCGGCAAGCGTACTTTTCCCGACTCCTCCCTTTTGCGAGGAGAACCCCAAAAAGAGGGGGCGTTGTTGTTTGTTCTCCATAATGATAATTTCTTAGTTTATATTATTTGTCTATTTGATGTTTGGATGTTCTTTTATTCTTAAAAGTTATCAGCAGACAGTTTGTTTTGACTACATTTGGTTCATACGATAGTCCTAAAGAACGATTTCAAGTTCTTACAATCTGTTGTACTGACAATAGTTTGTCATGACAATAAATTGTTATGAATATGCATTGTTCTTTCTTATCATCTTTGGTGCAAGCAGGCAGTAATATGATATGTCTTTTGCTTGTGACATCATACCATTGTTCGCTCGTTCTGACTGCAAAATAAATGATATTTCGGCTGATTTTATGACGCCTATGAAATGCAGGGAAATGAAAGGAAAAAGAGTGAATGTCGCTGATAATGAGATATTTGAAAATCCACTGTAACTTTGCAGGCAGATAGAAAACATGGGGGTAAACTATCCGAAGCGGACACCCTTACAGGTGGATGCTTCTATTGCATCAACTCTTGATATTGGCAAGGTGTGTCTTTGTGACACAAACCACCGTTTGTACCACAAAGACCCTTGCCCCGAAGGGGAGAAGGATTACTCCAAAGTCGTAATTAGAAACCAAATGGATATGGATAAAGAAAGAGAATACGGTTCAGAACGGAAAATGTCAGGCAAACCCCGTTGGGACAACTGGCATGTACGGTTGCCCAACCCCAAGGACCAGCGACGGGCGATAGATTTGTTTCAGCGTTCGGGTGCAGAAACCAAGTCGGATTTCGTGCGTGGTCGCATTCTTGGGGAGAGTTTCAAGGTGATAACGGTGGATAAATCCGCCGTGGAATATTACAGAAAACTCTCTGAACTGACGGCACAAATCCATAAGATTGGCGTGCTGTATAATCAGGCGGTACGGGCTTTGAACAGCTATCACGGTGTGAAAACCGCCCGAATTATGCTGGAGAAAATGGAGCGACTCTCCCAACAGATTATCGAATTACAGCAGCAGACCATCAGTCTGACCATTGATTACCGGAAAAAATGATAGCCAAGATTTCTTCCACGGAAAACCTTGGCGGAGCACTCGGCTATAACTTCAAAAAGGTGGAAAAAGAAGAAGCGAGCATTCTTCTTGCCCAAGGCTTGTATCAAAACAAAGAGGGAACTTATACGATGGCAGAGGTGTTTGCCGATATGGAGGCTCTGATACCAAAGAAATGCCGAACGAAGAAAACGGTGTTCCATTGCTCGCTCAATCCACATCCGGACGAGAAACTATCTGATGAAACGCTCACGCAGATTGCCAAAGAGTATATGGAAGCACTTGGCTATGGCAAGCAGCCCTATATCGTGTTCAAGCACAGCGACATCGCTCGTGAGCATATACACATCGTATCGCTAAGGGTAGATGGTGATGGTCGAAAGATCAACGACAGGTTTGAAAAGCGAAGGAGCAAGCAAATTACCGATGCTTTGGAAAGAAAATTTGGTCTCATTCCAAGTTCAAAGGTAACTGAGAAGGCAGTAGCAGAAACGCCCAAGGTAGATATTGGTAAAGAGAATATCAAGGAGCAGGTGGCAAATGCCCTCCGCATGGTACTGAAACATTATCGTTTCTGTTCCTTGGGTGAACTGAACGCGATTCTGAGCAAATATAACCTTGTCGTAGAAGAAGTAAAAACGGAGTTTCGGGGAAAGAAGTATGACGGCTTAGTCTATGTTCCAACAGATGATAAGGGCAACAAGGCAGGCACACCCATCCATGCCTCGGACATCGGGCGTGGCGTAGGTTATACTTCCGTACAGAACAGGATGCAGAAGTCGAAACAAGCTATCAAGCCATTGATATCAATCATAAGGTACAGGGTGTTACAAACAATGCGTACCTCTCCAAAGACAGAGGAAGACCTGCTACAACGATTGGAGGAACAGGGCTTGCGGGTGGTTATCCGAAAGAACGAAAGCGGTCGTATCTATGGCATTACCTTTATTGACGATAAAGAGGGAATTGCGCTCAACGGCTCCCGATTGGGCAAGGGATATGCTGCCAATGTCTTTCATACGTATTTCTCCAATCCAACGGACAACCCGTTCTTGGACAAAACGCTGTATGGCTATCCTGCTGCCCGTTTGGATCAATCGACAACTGTCCAGCCTTTGCAGGCAAATACGGAGGACAGCGACAACCTTGTCGATGAACTTATCGAGGATATGGCAGATGGTTTTTTCCTATCTACGGGCAACGATGATTGGAAGGAGGCGGCATGGCAGCGTAAACTCCGAAGACAAAGTAAGGTAAATCTTAGACGAAGAAAACATTAAACAAACGAGCATTTCTATCTCCCCTCCTTAGGAGGGGTTGGGGGAGGCTCCCAAAACAATACGATTATGGCACAGGAAGACGATTTAAGGGCATTGGGTAAAGTCATGGACTTTATGCGGGGAATATCAGTGATATTTCTCTTGATTAACTGTTATTGGTTCTGTTACGAGGCGTTTAACGAGTGGCACTTTACGCTCGGTATCATCAACAAGATACTGATGAATTTCCAGCGAACTACGGGATTGTTTTCATCCATCCTTTGGACGAAACTTTTTTGTGTGGTGTTCCTTGCCCTGTCCTGTTTAGGGACGAAAGGCGTGAAGGAAGAGAAAATCACGTGGCCAAAGATTTGGACGGTGCTTTTCTCCGGCTTCGTCTTTTTCTTTCTCAACTGGTGGCTGTTGGCATTGCCCATTGGCAAGATAGGGGCGGCTTCGCTCTATATATTTACGCTGTCCATTGGCTATATCTGCTTGCTGATGGGCGGCGTATGGATGAGTCGATTGCTCAAGAACAACCTGATGGACGATGTATTCAACACGGAGAATGAGAGTTTCATGCAGGAAACACGATTGATGCAAAATGAATACTCGGTCAATCTCCCCACACGCTTCTACTATAAAAAGAAGTGGAACAACGGCTGGATCAATGTAGTCAATCCGTTCCGCGCATCAATGGTGCTGGGCACGCCGGGCTCTGGTAAATCCTATGCCATTGTCAACAACTACATCAAACAGCAGATTGAGAAAGGCTTTGCCATGTACATCTACGATTACAAGTTTCCCGACCTTTCAGAGATTGCTTACAATCACTTGCTTCATCATTTGGATGCCTACAAGGTAAAGCCGCAGTTCTTCGTGATAAACTTCGACGACCCAAGAAGAAGCCATCGGTGCAATCCTATCAATCCCGCCTTTATGACGGATATATCGGACGCCTACGAGAGTGCCTACACCATTATGCTTAACTTAAACCGCAGTTGGACACAGAAACAGGGAGATTTTTTCGTGGAGTCACCCATCATCTTGCTGGCTGCCATTATATGGTTTCTGAAAATCTATGAGAACGGAAAGTATTGCACCTTTCCTCATGCCATCGAATTTCTCAACCGTCCTTATGCACAGATTTTCCCGATACTCACTTCCTACGATGAATTAGCCAATTATCTTTCCCCCTTTATGGACGCTTGGGAGGGAGGTGCACAGGACCAGTTGCAGGGACAGATAGCTTCGGCAAAAATTCCTTTGTCAAGAATGATTTCACCAGCATTATACTGGGTGATGACGGGCGATGATTTCTCACTCGACATTAACAATCCCAATGAGCCAAAGGTGTTGGTTGTAGGCAATAATCCCGATCGTCAGAATATCTATTCGGCAGCACTTGGATTATACAACAGCCGTATCGTGAAACTTATTAACAAGAAAAAGCAACTCAAATCCTCAGTTATCATCGATGAGTTGCCGACGATTTACTTTCGTGGTTTGGATAACCTCATTGCCACAGCACGAAGCAACAAGGTGGCGGTATGTCTGGGCTTTCAAGACTTCTCGCAGCTAACTCGTGATTATGGAGATAAGGAGAGCAAGGTAATACAGAACACGGTGGGTAATGTCTTTTCTGGGCAGGTTGTAGGCGAAACTGCCAAGACGCTATCTGAGCGTTTTGGTAAGGTGCTCCAGCGGCGGCAGTCTATGACCATCAACCGAAACGACAAATCAACTTCTATCTCCACTCAGATGGACAGCCTTATACCTGCATCAAAAATCAGTAACCTTACACAAGGTATGTTCGTGGGTGCCGTATCCGACAATTTTGACGAACGCATCGACCAGAAGATTTTCCATGCGGAGATTGTCGTGGATAGTGCCAAGGTGTCGGCTGAAATGAAAGCATACCAGCCCATCCCAGTGATAGTGGAATTCAAAGATGAAGATGGCTCCGATAATCTCAAAGAGACTATCGAAACCAACTATAAAGGTATCAAACAAGACGTGCAGTTTCTTGTGAAGAGTGAGATTGCACGAATTAAAAATGATCCAGAATTATCTCATATCATAAAAGAGTCATAGATATTACTATTTATTGTGTTGCAAATCTGCTCTTCTTTATAACCCCCTATATAAAAGATTTCCTTTGCAGCTGAAGTATCTTATGCTCTTTTTACCTCTACCTTAAGTTAATAGTAATTGTTGTATCTTTATCAAGATTGAATGAACTGCTTTTAAAACTTGGAGGTCCCATAAATACCTCTGCATTATTGCTGAATCCATACTTTTCAGTCGGAATACCAAAGGTACCAGTATCCAATTTTCCATTATTATTGGCATCTTGAAATAAAGAAATAGCATATACTCCCTTTGGTAAACTTAAAAATGCTGGTCTTACAGAAATACTATCTGTCTGAACAGACATTACAGTGAATGCTTTCTTGAGAAATGTCTTCTTCGAGTTATAGACCGCAATCATAATACGCCCCTCATTAGATTCGACATTTTGTACTTTAATCTTTAGTTTTACCTTAGGTAATGCCTGTTCTTTCTGAGCAAAAACATTCCCCAGACTTCCTAGAGATATACAACAAATTACAAGCGAAAGAATTTTTCTCATATTCATATTTTTATTGGATTAATGTTATGTCTATTGTTATTGCTTAGTGTGATAAAACATCCCAAGTATATAAAACACTTTGAGGGACTTGTTATATATTGAAACCTTGAAGAGTCTTCATCAGATAGTTCAACTCCCCAAAAATTGCGCTTTCCCAATACATTGAGCATAGAAAAATGTATCAAAACTTTAGGCGCAGGTAGATATGAGCAGGACAAATCTAGACGTGATCGTGAGGGTACAGAGATGCCTTTGATGGCGCTAATCCCAGAATCCCAATAATAACTAGTTGCTAGTAAAATTCTACATTTGGGAATCCAATATTTTAATGTCGTTTTGATATTATGTTTAGCCGCATAAGCAAGAGGCATTGCTACGTCTTGATCGTTGCTGCGAACTTTACCTAAGGTAAGCGCATAAGAAGTCCAAGCCTCAAAAAGACCAATGCCTTTTTTAATGAAGACATTACCACCATAAACGTATCCACTACCATCCATTTTATATTCCCAAAAAGCGGGGAGTACATTATTTTTAGTATAGGTTGGCAGAGTGGTATACCTCTTATAGAATAGAGAAGCAGAGAACTTGTCTCTATTGGGAATAAAACTATATGTTAGCATACTATTCCATGCGGTGGCACTTCTTAAATGTGAGGAGAATTTTAAAAAATCTGAAGATGGTGCTTGAAGATATTTACCTGTGGCAAGTGCCAAGAGATGATCATTATTTTTCCAACCAAAATAAAATCTCGGGAGAAAATCGGTTTTATGAGATAAAGAGTTATATTCAACTCTAACTCCTACATTACCAGTGAAATATGATTGAATATATTGAATATCCGCATAGCTAGCAAATATATTACTATTATAAGACATTCGGTAGTTTTGACCTAGCGTATATGTTTGACGATACTTTTGGAAGAGATTATCAACCCCCATACGTATATTCCATGAACTCGGTCCACGATACTGTATATCAAGGCGACTATGGGAGGCAAAATCTCGCGTCATAACATTGTCATTATGCTGAATAACATCGGTTCCTTCAAATCTCCAAAGAGACACGTTACTTGCCAATGAAGCTGTCCAATACTTTGGTAGTTTGAGTTTGCTAGTGAGTTGATAAAACAAAAAATCTTCGTTCAGTCCCTGCTCTTTTTTTACTTTATCAATAGTACTAAAAGAATACTTTGCACCAGCCAGAGATGCAAAGCCTTGCATCTTCACTTCCCAAGACTTACCTTGCGTGCTGTATAATAAATCAAGGCTTTGTTGGTTATATCTTCGCTTCCAATCATAAGAGTCTTTAAAGATAAGCCCATATGGAGTCATATCCAAATAGCTACCTTTAACATAGAACTGATTTTTATGACCGCCTAATAATAGAGAAAGAGATGCCCCTGTTGTATTTATCGCCGTAGTCAACTTCTTACTGTCTTTTGGGAGTGTATTTGTTTTGAGATCAATAATCCCTGATAGAGCATGCCCATTTGCAGCATTATAGCCTCCAGAGTGTAGTGTAATATCCTGAAACAATTCAGGACTAAATCTACTTCTTACACTAAGATTATTCATTCCAAGGGTGTTTGGATGCATTACAAGTAGCCCATCTACATAGGTTTGAGTTTCATTAGGATTTCCCCCTGCTACTACTAATCTGCCATCAGTATCATTACCTTGAACTGTTGGAGTTACTTGAAGCCCACCAAGAACATCACCTAAAGCTGCGGGAGTTGTTTGTAAATCTAAGGTACTCAAAGGCATACTCAATGCCGAATAGCGAGAAATTTTTGCCCACTTACGGCCATATATCACAACATTAGAAAGCGTATCCGCTTTAGAGTTTAAAATGGTTGTATCATTTGCTAAGGAGTCCTTCGGGAGAGTAGTTATGACAGCCTGCCCCCTGCCCATAGCTTGAGATGGACTTCCAATTATAAGACTTGCTATTAAGCCCATGAGTCTAACTATTGTAAATTGTAGAAAATGAAACATTTTAAATCAAAAATATTGGGATTTTATTATCCTCTATGCAAAAATATACTTTTTCTATTAATGTTCCAAGAATTTATAATGAAATGTTACGCAGAAAAAGGAACACTCTTTTATTGCACTTCATTTTGGAACTTGCAACAGAGCCTAACAATAAAGGTTAACTCACTCTTTTGAAAAATCTTTTTTGTGTTGGGTTTTGAATTGAAAATACAACTTCGTTAGATAAAATCAAGTTAATTGTACTTACATCGAGCTTATATTTAATAGAGGTGCACTTCTAATAAAAACACATTTTTTGAAATCTTCAGATTGGTAATATTCCCACAAATATACAATATAAACTTCCTTTTTTTTCTATATACTTCCTTCTTTATACCAACCTTTCAATTGGTATCTTTCATTGCTATAACTTTGCTGTTAAACAAAGATTTATTTATCATTTAAATGTGATTTTATGGAATCAAACAACAATGACAACTATGTGCTGGTCTTGGAAGACCGCACGGAAGTAAAGAACGAAAAGGAAACGGGAAAACTCTCCGTAGTATCTGGTATCGACGACAAGGGCAACCTCAAAACCACCGAAGCCACCGCAGCCAACCAAGCGGCATTCCTGAAGTTCAACAGCAAGGAGGGACTCTTGGAGAATTTTATGAAGAATTTCCTCCGTCAGTTCAACGAGCCGACCCGTTTCGGGCTGTACAAGGTCGTGGCAAGCAATGTGGAACAGGGCATGGACAACCTGCGCACCATGCTGCAAAACCGTGAGAAGCCAGAAAGCAAACAGCAACTGACAGAGATTGGAGTATCCTTTGACGATTATCTGCCGAAAAAGAAGAGCGCTACAGTCATTGATGAATCGAAGATTGATTGGAAGCAACTCGACAACCTCGGTCTTACCCGTGAACGACTGGAACAAAGTGGAGAGTTAGAAAAGATGCTTTCTTGGCAGAAGAGTAACCTTGTTACTATTGCCGTACCTATTGGTGATACAACTATCTACACCGAAGCACGTCTTGCTTTCCGCACGGACGATAGTGGCAATATTGGCTTAGCTATCCACCCTTTACGCAAGGAGCCACAGCTCGACTTCCCCTATATGGGCTACAAATTCTCTCCCGAAGAGAAAGAACAACTACTCACTACGGGCAACCTTGGCAAGACAATCGAAGTAACGCCCAAGAACGGCAATCCTTTTTCTGCCTATGTCTCCATCGATCCACAGACCAACGAAATTGTAGCCCTGCGTGCCGACCGTGTGAACATCCCCAAGGAAATCAAGGGTGTTACCCTTTCTGACGCTCAGTATAAAGACCTTGTGGAAGGCAAAGCCGTGAAAGTGGAAGGTATGACTGCCAAGAGCGGCAAGTCTTTTAATGCCACGCTTCAGGTCAATGCCGAAAAGAAAGGCATTGAGTTCATCTTTGCCAACAACCGTGGTTTCAAGGAACATCAGCAGCAGACACAGCAGCAAAGTGTCCCACATAAGCTTTGCGGCTTGGAGTTATCAGAAAAACAGCGTGAAGCCTTGGATAGCGGTCGCACACTCTATTTGAAGAACATGGTCGATAAGGAGGGCAAGTCCTTCAATGCCTACGTCCGTATGGACAAGGAGCAGAACCGCCCACGTTTTTACAAGTGGAATCCTGACAAGAAGCAGGATGCTGGCAAGGAAAAGGTGGTAGCTGTGGCAGAAGAACACAAGACGCAGGTAGCCGTGAACAACCACGGCAAGACCAACGAAGCTACGAAGAACGTGAAAGAGCCATTGAAGACTGGGCAGACACAGCCCACTGCCGCTCAAAAACAGAAACAGGACGAAAACAAACAGAAGAAGTCCCGTGGACGTAAGCTATAACCCTTAATTCTATTATCGACTATGACAACTTGTATTATTGCCGAGAAACCCTCGGTAGCCAGAGATATAGCCCGTATCGTTGGGGCAACGAACAAGCAGGACGGATATTTGGCTTCCACTCCGTCCGCCGATTTTCAATTGGAAGGTAACAGCTATATGGTTACATGGGCAATGGGACATCTCATCGCCCTTGCTATGCCTGAAGCCTACGGCTTTTCTGCCTACAAAGCCGAAGACCTGCCTATCCGTCCCAATCCTTTCCAACTTATTGTCCGCCAAGTGCGCAAGGACAAGGAATATATATCAGATCCTACGGCACTAAAACAACTCAAAGTCATACGTTCCTGCTTTGACAAAGCAGACCGCATCATCGTAGCCACCGATGCAGGACGGGAAGGAGAACTCATATTTCGCTACATCTATCAACATATTGGTTGCAGAAAACCTTTCGACCGTCTTTGGATTTCATCATTGACGGACAAAGCTATCCGTGAAGGACTTTCCAATCTTAAGCCGGGAAGCCATTACGACAATCTCTATTATTCAGCCAAGGCAAGAAGCGAAGCTGACTGGCTTGTGGGTATCAATGCCAGCCGTGCATTGTCCATCGCCCGCAAAGGGGGCTATTCCTTGGGACGGGTACAGACTCCAACCCTTGCTATGGTCTGCCGTCGGTACATAGAAAATCGTGATTTTTCTTCCGTACTTTATTGGAAATTATCCGTTCACACAGAGAAAGAGGGCATATCGCTGAAAGCCGTCGGCTGTAAAGACTATGAGAATGAAGCATTGGCACAGACTGCCCTCGCTGCGCTTCGCAGTCAGAGCCAGCTTACGGTAGAATCGGTCGCAAGAAAGGTAGGACATACGTCGCCACCACTCTTGTACGACCTTACTGCCTTGCAGAAGGAAGCCAACAGACGCCACGGCTTTTCAGCAGACAAGACCCTCTCGATTGCCCAGAGCCTCTATGAGAAGAAAATCACGACCTATCCCCGCAAAAGATTTTAGAAATTTATATCTTTCAGATAATCAATGAAATGACAACAAATAAAGAAGAAAAGGGTTACGACTTGGAAACGAGCGGATTACTTTTCCTTTCTTTATTCTGCAATGCCTCAAAGAACACTTGATTTATTGCCGCAAATATAATGTTTTTTTAAGAAAGACTATTAACTTTAACGAGAAAAGATATGCCTAATAAAAAATAATGAGTGGTTTTCTTGCAAATACAATATATATTTCATACCTTTGAAAAAAATTTAACCTTTTGATTTTGGTGTTACAAATAAGTAGTTAAGTATGAAACATCTTAAATTTTTCATCGCTATACCAATAGCTTTTATTTCTCTGAATCTGTATTCACAAACAATGATAACAGGAAATGTTATTGATGAAGACGGTAAACCTTTTATAAATTATACATTGAAAGTGGTGGGGGCTTCAAAGTTGGACTCGTTGAAATTATACTCACCAAACGGGAATTTTTCTTTTGAGGGAAATGATTGTCCTTATCATTTTACTATCGCATATTTTGGAGAACAGGTTCTTGATACAATTGTTGGGTGTGACGATGTAAAATCTCATCTTACATTCCAAACTAAGCTGGAAAAAAAGTTGGAGGAAATAATCGTACTAGGCAAGAGACCTATCGTAAAAAGCAAACTTATGGAAGATCAAATACAAATAAAGGGTATTACGATTTTTGAAAATAACAATATGGTTGAAATATTGCAAAAAGTTCCTGGATTTATTCAGAATAGCAGTCAGTTAACTTATAAATCTCTTCCTGTGGTATCTGTAAGATTTGGCAGTCAAGGGATAAGCAGACAACTGACAGCAGATATGTTGCAAATGCTTGAGAGTTTGTTTGCTGAAAATGTTTCATCTATAATTTTTAAAAGATTACCGCAAGGTAATAGTTATGAACTTATTGTAAATTCTGTAATTATAAAAGGATTTGAAACTACAACTACCGCAGAATACTCAAGAGGAGAAGGTGATTATGGGACTATCAACACTCGTGGCGTGTTAAATACTGCAAAATTAGCAAATAGCCTTTATTTAAGGACAAATCCATATCGTTCTCCGACTTCTTCTACAAGGCAATATGTTTTTGATAATGGTGTTGTAAAAGACATTGAGGATGCTAAACAGAAAAAAACGAAAGACTTTTATGTTGATTACGCTAATAATTATAACCTTTCAAAAGAAGTAAATGCAGGAGTATTAATAAATTACCTTGTGTCTAACAACAAAGAAGTTCGAACTTCAAATGTGTTTGGTAATGTCTCTGATATGGATGCATCTCAATTTTATCGTTTTTTCACTACCGGAGTCTATTTTGATTTGAAGAAGAACAAGCATAAACTCCATTTAGAGATGGCATTTAACAACAAGAATGACCAATACAAATTGAGAAATACTAACAACACATTACTTCAGAGTATGAAGAGCTATAATATCACGCCTAACGCCTCTGTTGATTATACATACACATTCAGAAACCCTAAATTCAAGATTCGCTCATTCAGTTCTTACTCTTACATGTTTTTAACGGCTGAAGATGTATTTCATAACATCAAATTACAGGACTTTTGGGAACACACATTTAGGCAAGATATGTATTTGAATGGTTCTTTAGGAAAATTTGAGTTTAACGCAGGAATTACTTTTGATTACTCAACCAGTCATAAAACGCATTATTTTTATGTGGATCCTCATATTCTGCTTGGTTATGAAATAAAAGGTCATAAATTTAGTATAAGGTATGATCAAAATACATCAAGACCTCTTTCTGGGCAACTTGCTGGCATAACAAAACAAGAAAATGAAGGAATAGATATTACAGGCAATAGCGACCTTAAACCATATAGAAACAGTCAATTGAATTTATCATACCGAAGAGGGAATTTGGGGATTAATATTGGAGGATGTCGTCGTGCAAACTGGTGGATTCTTCTTCCTGCCTATCAAAACAATAAATTCCTTTATAAATATACAAGTCTTGGTATTTCACATATGTTTACTGCAAGTGTTTATTATTCACAATATTGGAAGTTTTTTTACCTCTCTCCCAATATCAGTTTAGAAACAGGGAATTTCAAGATATCAGAGAATAATTCTCAATATAATAATAAGTATCTTGCTGTTTCTTTACCTTTTGGCTTTAATTATCGTAAGCACAGGGTAAATATTACTTTTTCCTATTTTCCTATTTCACAATTCGAGAATACAAAAGAAGAACCAAGGTCGAATTTATCATTTAGATATACATTCTCAACATTAAATGATGCTTTCAGAATATCGTTATTTGCTAATGATATTTTCAAACAAAATCAGATGCAATCAAGAATATATGCTAATGGATTTAATGAATATAGAAAAAATAATACAGATACGAGAAGAGTTGGCATTCAACTTGTATATCATTTTTCTTCAAGAAATAAAGTAAAGAAATTCAGTTCTATTATACATAATGTAACAAGGAACTGAAAATTGTTTAACTAAATTTTAATGTAATTATGAAAAGTATTTTAGATTTGAAAGACTTCGAGTCTCTTAGTGCTAACGAACAAATTCACCTTGTTGGTGCATTTAGTCCTATTGAAGTGGCGGTATCATCTGATTCTGATGACACATCAGACCATGATGATACTTCGAATCACAATGACACGTCCAACCATCATGATCACAGCGAAAGCTATGATAGCATTTCTCAGCAAGAACTAAATGGTATTTAATGGTTGTTCGTAACCCTTAATTTTATCTGTACACGCTACTATTATGTAGCGTGTACAGATTGTTTTCCTTCCTCTTTTATGGTATTAATATTGACTTATAATTTTTACGAACAAGGAACTGACCCTGTAACAGAATGGTTGGAGTATTTTAAGCATCCTTACGTCAAAGTATGTTTAAAAGATTTTATTAACGAAACTAATACTTTATCAATTGATAGTACGACAAAGGAGGTGCTTTATAATTCTCTAAATCTTACAAAAGAAATTGGCTCTATCTTTTATAGGAGATTTAAGGTGAATTTTGATTTTCGTCTTTCATATAATTTGGGAGAAATAAATAGACGCCTTAATGCTGAAACAAATAGTGAACTAGCACATTTATCAGAATTGTTCTTTTATTTACTGAAAGACAAGAATTGGCTACCAAAGCCATCAGTTTTAGAAGTCAATAAGGAAATTGTTCTTTCTATTGCAAAGTCGTGCGGATTATATACTCCAAGAACTTTGATTTCAACATCGAAAGACGATTTATTAAAATTTTACGCAAAATTTCCTATAATCTATAAGCCATTAAACGGTTTTTCTTATTATACGATTGGAGAACAAACGTATTCTTCCTATGTAACAGAAATCAATCAAAAAGTGTTAACTTCTCTTCCCAATAGATTTTTTCCTAGTTTATTTCAAGAACGGATAAAATCGGAATATGAAATTCGAACATTTTATTTGGATGGTGAATTTTATTCTTCCGCAATTGTCCCCCAAAAGAAGGGTAGGAAGAGAACCGTAGATGTAAAACAAAATTATCAATCTTCTAGATGGGTACCTTATAATTTCCCAGATGAATTCAAGGAAAAAATCCGAAAATTAATGAATACTCTTAACCTTAACACAGGCTCTATAGATGTTTTAAAAGGAATAGATGGAAAATATTATTTTCTCGAAGTGAATCCTGTTGGACAATATTTGTCTCCTTCAATTTCTTGTGGTTATTGTGTTGAAAAAAATATTGCAGAATGGCTGATAAAAAAAGACATAACTTTGAACAATTAATATATAATAAGGATCTTAAAAAAGTTCCATTGGTTTTTAGATTTCTTGAAGTAAAGAAAACAGATGAAATTGGAGAACTTTATATGCATGTTAAATTTAGTTCTTCTATTCAACTTCAAACCAAGAGTTTAAACAATTATTTGGATTCTGTACCAATGTCAAACATATTAATAGAAGATTCCGATTGCAATGAAAGGGTTAAATAGTAAATTCTATAATAAGTATTTCTGTTTATTTGGAGATTGTTACCCAGTCTCTGATTCTAAAAGATGCGCTGTCTATTTACTAAATAGCAACAGAATAGAAATACTACCATTAGATGCATTTGAGCTACTTCATTTATTGAAAAATGATACCATAGGTTCAGTAGCTTCGAATTATCATAATTCGGAGGTTATATATAATTGGGTTGCATATTTTCTAAAAATAGGAATTGGCTTTTTAACATCTGACATCTCAGGTTTTTGTTACCCTAAAATCTTGCCCCAATTTTCACCTTCGCATATAAAACGATTACAGTTGGAGTATTCATCTACTTCAAATTATAATTTATCTGAAGTTGCTAAGGCAATAGAAGAATTACATTGTAAACATGCAGAGATAAGATTTTTGGGAAATGATATTACAAATGAATTTGTTTCATTTTTTTTGAATTTTTTTCGAGTGTCGTGTCTGAGGTCTATTATCCTATATATTGATGGAAAGCATTTTCGTGTTAAAGATGCTACACAAATTACTGAAACTAATAAAAAGGTAAATAAAATAATTATTTGTAATACTCGGGAATTATCTTTTGCGGATGATGTTCTAACAACTCAAGGAACACTTCAATATTTTTCACAGAAGAAATGGCCGATTGATAGATTAATCATTAATCGAGCTATGTTTGCTGAGGCTTTTCATTATAATACCTTTTATAATAATAAAATGGCAATAGACAAAATTGGATTCATCCGAAATGATTTGTATTTACCTGAAACATATGGAAAATTTGACAAATGTATTGATATTTGTCAAATTGTTCATAGTTCTAGTTTTCGCCGTTTTTGGAAAATATCTCCAGATCAAATAGAAGAACTTAAAGACAATGCTCTTAGATATGCAATATATCCTGCAAGAGAAATCATTATGTCTGAGGAAAAGTTTCACATTAAAATTTAATTTATGATGCGGAAAACCAAGTTCGTCAATATCAAGCAACGCGATGCTATGGATTGTGGTCCTTCATGCTTAGCAATAGTGGTCAACTATTATAGACGACAGGTTGATAGGGATGGATTACGGAAGATTTGTTCCTTAGGCAAAGACGGGGTCTCTCTTCTTGGTATCAGCAAAGCCGCTGAAACCATCGGCTTCAAAACTATTGGAGGACGTTTGAGTTTCAATACCCTCGCCCATGAAATTCCTCTACCTTGCGTCGTCCATTGGAATCAGAATCATTTTGTTGTTGTTTATAAGATAAAAAATCACAATAAAGGAAAATATACCATATATGTGGCAGATCCGGGCAAAGGACATGTTACCTATACCAAAGAGGAGTTTTGCGAACATTGGATAAGCACCAAGACCAATGGCGAGGAGAAAGGTATTGCTCTTCTCCTCGAACCAACAGAACAATTCTATGCTCAAAACGATACGGAAGCAGTGCCGACTCAAAGCCGAGTGAAATTTCTCTGGAGCTATCTCAAGAAATACAAGCGTTTCTTTACACAACTCATTCTCGGCTTGTTGCTCGGCTCACTCCTGCAACTTGTCTTTCCATTCCTCACCCAAGCTATTGTAGATACAGGTATCGGGGGAAAGGACATCGGGTTTGTGTGGTTGGTGCTGCTGGCAGAAATGATGCTCCTTTTCAGTCGTACCGCCATCGAGTTTATCCGCTCAAAGATACTCCTGCACATCTCCACACGCATCAACATCTCGCTCATATCGGATTTCTTCATCAAACTGATGAAACTGCCGATGAAGTTTTTCGACACCAAACTGATGGGCGACCTCCTGCAACGCATTGAAGACCATCGACGAGTGGAACAGTTCCTCACATCAAGCAGCCTGAATCTGCTGTTCTCGTTCTTCACCTTCCTTGTCTTTGGTGTCGTCCTTGCTGTCTATAATCTTGGCATTTTCCTTGTCTTCCTCTTGGGGACATCGCTTTATGCAGGTTGGATTATTCTCTTCCTCAAAAAGCGCAGGCAGTTGGACTACAAGTATTTTGAGCAGGCAGGACGCAACCGCAACGTCACCTACCAACTTTTAGGCGGTATGCAGGAAATCAAGCTGCAGGGGTGCGAGCAGCACAAGCGTTGGGAATGGGAGGACGTGCAAGCCGACCTGTTCAAGGTCAATCTGCAATCCCTCAATCTGCAACAAGTACAGCAGGCAGGAAGCATCACCATCAACGAGGTGAAGAACATCCTCATTACCGTTCTTGCCGCCACTGCCGTGATACACGGAAACATGACGCTCGGTATGATGCTGGCGGTGCAGTACATCATCGGACAGCTCAACAGTCCTGTGGAACAACTCATCCAGTTTATCTACTCATGGCAGGACGTAAGCATCAGCCTTGACCGCATGAACGAAATACATACCGAAACCAACGAAGAAAATGCTGATAGGACACAAAATGCCTATACGGACGAAACAGCCGAGGGACATTCCCTCACGATAAAAGACCTATCCTTTAAATACGACATCTACAGTCCGAAAGATATTCTCTCCGACATCAATCTCTACATACCCAACGGCAAAGTAACCGCAATCGTGGGAGCGAGCGGAAGTGGAAAGACCACGCTTGTAAAACTCCTTCTGGGATTTTATGAACCCCTGAATGGAAGCATTCGGATAGGCAATGCCAATCTGAGCGAATACAATCTCGGTTGGTGGCGGAGCCAATGCGGAGCGGTGATGCAGGAGGGCTATCTCTTCTCCGATACCATTGCGAGAAACATTGCCATTTCGGACGACGAACCCGATATCGAGCGTATCCGCCATGCTGCCCGTGTGGCAAACATAGCCGACTATATAGAAGCCCTGCCATTGGCTTACAACACGATGATAGGACAGGACGGGCAGGGCATCAGTCAGGGACAACGGCAACGCATCCTTATTGCAAGGGTAGTCTATAAGAACCCGATGTTCGTATTTTTGGACGAAGCCACCAACGCCCTCGATGCCAACAACGAGCGAGCCATTACCGAAAACCTCTCGGATTTCTACAAAGGAAAAACGGTTATCGTGGTGGCACATCGCCTTTCCACTGTCCGCAATGCCGACCAGATAGTAGTGCTTGACGAAGGCAAAATCGCAGAAGTGGGTACACACGAAGAACTGACCGCCAAACGTGGCAAATACTTTGCCTTAGTGAAGAATCAATTAGAATTGGGCAACTGATATGGACAAACAAGCAAAGAAACAGGAACGGAGTTTTGAGCTTCGCAGCGAGAAAGTACGCAGCATCGTGGGACAGATACCCTCCTCGCTTGTCCGATACGGCATCACCGCCATTGGGGCTGTGTTGCTTTGTCTGTTAGCCATAGCCTATTTCCTGCCCTATAAGCAGGTGTATTCAGGAACGGCTACCATACACAGAGTAACAACCGCAACACCGGCGGACAGTACGGATATAACCATCTTATTGAAGTTCGAGAATAAGCGTCCTGAAGATACGAAGGGACAAATGATTTATCTACAATCTCCCTACAGAACATTTGCAGGACAGATACAAGACCTTTCTTCCGTCCGTGACACATTGGAGCGTCAGAAAGCCCTATGCCGTTTCAAGTCAGCCGACATAAAAACTGTGGAAAACCAAACGGTGGATTTCCAGATAACTCGAACATCGGGCAATCTGCTACAAAAAATGCTTGGGGACATATAATTCCATCGCACATTCCTTATCTCTCTCGATAGTCAATGGTTAAACTCACTGCTTTTTCTTGCAAGGCAGTGAGTTCTTTTGTCAAACCGATAAGCTCCCGCAACAATGCCTGTATGCTTTTCTCTGCCGTATAAAGGCGCATCAGTCGCACCACCTGATTGTAGTTCACTCCAATCTTATGTACTTGGGCTGTGAGTTCAGAGAGCTTGCGGTGGTACTCCACGGCGGACTTGTCCACCGTTATCACCTTGAAATGCTCACCCAAAAGCCTTGCACGCACAAACTCTGACTTGGATTTTGAACCAGACCTGTGATAGAGCTCTATCACCCGAAGTTGCTCTTTCGGGTCGGGCAGGCGGACGTGCCAATCGTCCCACTTGTCGGGCATATCACCATACTTTTTCGCTACCCTTTTCCTTGATTTATCGCTTGCCATATTCTCTTGTTTTTGTTCTTCTAATCACGACTTTGGAGTGATTTAATCCCCTTTCGGGGCAAGGGTCTTTGTGGTACAAACGGCAGTTAGTGTCACAAAAACACACCTTGCCAGTATAAAGAAATATTACTGTCCGCTAAACCTATTTTTATCCCCATATTTACGGAAATCGCTGCTTGACAAGCCCCCCTTTGGACTATTTCAACGGCTGTCCGCTAAAAATTGGGCTCTGTATTTGATATTGGAGCTATGAAGCATGCCCCTATTTGCGTTTTTTAGCCTTTTCCTGCGATTTTAACCCTGAAATAGGCTCTCTACATGTCCAAGACGTCGGCTGTCCGACAAAACAGACATTTCTAAACACTGCTATTATTTTTAGCGGACACCAATAATAAAGAAAGAGATAGTTTGTTATGTTCCATAAAGCAACCTTTCTGGGGTGCTTTTGATAGACGAGAGTTCAAAGTTCAAAAAGTAAGTCAAGAGATAAGTTTTGACTAATTTCTTGACTTACTGACTTTATGAGCTGACATATTTTTGACTAAAGTTAATTTTGACTTAGGTCGAAACTATTTTTTTGACCAAAGTCATAACTGACCATTTTACTTAAGTCGCGACTGATTTCTTAACTTAACTCATAACTTACCTGTTTGCGGTATTGGATTATAATACTTTTCAAGCATTGTTTGTATGTCGCTCTGTTTGTAAAGTATCTTCCCTCCGATTTTGTAGAATGGAAGTATTCTTGCATTTTTATACTCTTGGAGCGTGCGTGTGCTGAGCCGTAAGTGGCTGCACACTTCCTCGCTCGAAAGGTAAACCTCGCCATCTAACATCGGACGAGCTGTGGCACAATACCGCTCCAACTTCTTCAAAGTACCTTCCATCAGTTGTGAAAATAACTGCATCTGAGGGTCTTCCTGCGTAATGATTTCATTCTCTGCCATAAT
>NZ_KE387157.1:0-29689 GCF_000430525.1 Prevotella corporis DSM 18810 = JCM 8529
GGCATTACCTGACAAAGTCTTGTCCATACGTTCGTCAAGACTAATATGAAACTCAGGTCCAACCTCGCAGACAGAAACGATAGTAAAATAATCTAATATTTGAGAAGGCAAAACAAGAGTTGCCAAGGTGCGTAACATTTTTTCTTCCATAATGCGAAGGTCGGAATTATTAAGATAAATAACAAATTATTCCCCCATTGATTTTCTACTGAGCCCTTGTCACTTTTTGTTTTCCGTTTCGTCCATGCCGGTTTTGCCTTTCCTGTCTTCCTTCTTCATTTTCTCCAGCTTTTTCTTGCCCCATACCACCGTGGTGGTCAAGATACAAAGCAGCGAATTATTCCTAACGAAACCTGGAATGAAGTCAGCGGTGGGCAGGAACATGCCTATTTGGTGGAGGAGAAACAGTACAACCAACTCTATTGCTATGATGCGCATGAGGCGTCCCGCGAATATTAGCTGCCGTGACGTGGTGGCTTCGAAACTGTTGATCCATCGGTTGGCTGGGAAATAGGCTCCTACGAGCAGGCCGATGGCGGAGAGAGTCATGATGGAAGCGAATGTGAGTTCGTCAGAAAGGTCTTCCAAGTCGTTGTGTTTAACGGCTAACATAATCCACGAAGCCATCAACATGACTGCCGACGCTACCTCAATGGCGGTTGACTCCTTTGTCCTTCTAAGTCGTATGGTGCTCATTTTCAATTTAAAATGTCAGATTTCTCACTTCTATTTCTTATTCTTGCTTGTCCGTCGGCCTGTTCTTGGGCAATCGCCGTGCCTTGCGCAGGGCCTCAGTGATGATCCACTGAAGCTGTCCGTTGGTGGAACGGAACTCGTCGGCGGCCCATTTCTCGATTGCGCTCATCGTATCGGCATCGACACGAAGAATGAAACTTTTTGTGGTGTTTCCTTTTTTGGCCATTATCAGATGTTAGGTGATGAACTACATGTTGAGCGTTCCCGAATTGACTACTGGCTGTGTGTTGGTCTCGCTGCAGAGCACCACCATGAGATTGGTCACCATGGCGGCCTTCTTGTCTTCGTCGAGTTCAACCACTTGCTCATCGCTCAGTTTTCTTAGGGCCATGTCAACCATCGACACTGCTCCTTCGACGATCTTCTCGCGTGCAGATATGATGGCGCTGGCTTGCTGGCGACGGAGCATCACGGCTGCTATTTCAGGCGCGTAGGCCAGATAGTTGATGCGTGCCTCGACAATCTCTATGCCCGCCATCTCCAGTCTTTCGTCGAGGGTTCTCTCCAGCAACTGGTTGATTTCCTCGCTGTTGTCGCGCAGTGTCTGCTCGTTGGTGTCGCTTTCGTCGGCCCTGTCGTAGGCGTATTGCCCGGCTACGTGGCGCAGTGCCGCATCGCCTTGAATCCTTACGAACCGCTCAAAGGCCATCATCAGGTCGCTCACCTTGTTGGTCACCTTTACTTCGTCGTTGTTGTCGGCCATCGTCTCCGAGTCGATTTCGAAGATTGCCTTGTAAGTGTCCTTGAGTTTCCAGACGAGCATCATACCAATCATGACGGGATTGCCCGTCTTGTCGTTCACCTTGATGGGCGCAGCGTCGATGTTGCGTGCGCGGAACGACAGTTTTTTCGTGATGATGAACGGGTTTACCCAGCTGAATCCCACACGGGTGAACGTGCCTTTGTATTGTCCGAAAAACATCATTACACGGGCTTCGTTGGGCTCTATCTGGATGAATCCGCAGCTGATGAGGATGAATGCCAGTGTCAGCACTATGCCAGAGCCGAGCAGAAAACCGCCGCCGTCGGTGCCTTCGTCGAGGCGAATGATACCGAAGACGATGCCGGCGATGGCAGCGAGCAGAACGATAATGTCGATTGTGAGCATGACGAAGCCGTTGATGGCTTGACCTTTGAATGCAAATTCTTTTGTTTCCATAATTCGATGGGTTTAAATAGTTTTCATAACGATATCAAATTGATATCACAAAATTAGAATTTAGATTTTATATTTGCAAGTAATTTATCCTGTTTTTAATTATATTTAACACTGTTTGGTCATTCGATCGCACGTTCACAATCAGCTGCTGACATTCCCTTCCGTCTGCCTTTTATGCTTGTTCGGTTATCGCAGTCTCAGCATGGTCGGATGGGTCAATGAGCAATGGTTTTTTAAAAGGTGAGCTTTTGGTCGGTAAAAGGTGAGGTATGAGCATGCGATAGCTGACCTTTTGGTTGGCCGTTGCTTTTGTGTTGTTTTCAGGTAGTTTAGTCGAGGGGCAGTGAACCTTGTGGTGGGAGCGGCCGAAGCTGAAAAAAGCCGACACTTTCGTGCCGGCCCTCTCTCTCGATAGGATACTTCCCGACTTGCTTTCGCAGCGGTTGGTAATCCGTTTGCTTATTGTTGTCTATTCCTTCTCTGCATTGAGGATTACGCGCACGTGGTTGCCCGTCTTGAGCACCTGCTTGACAACGTTGCCGATGCTTTGTGGCGACAATGCCTTGAGCGTTGCGTCGAAGCCTGTTGCCTTGTCGATGCCGTAGATGGCGTAGTCCGACAGTACGTCGAGCCAGTAGCCATTGGTCTTGATGGCATCAGCGTGCGACTTGGAAATGGCCTCCCTCACCTTGGCGATGTCTTCGGTCGTGATGTTGGTCTGTGCGTCGTTGATGATTTCCTTTGCGAGCTTTCCTGCTATGACTGTCTTGTCGGGGTTGGAGGCAAGCTCACACTCGATGGTGAAGTAGTTGCCGTTGAGGTCGTTTTCAAGTCTCGCTGACGGCATCGGAGTATAGACGGCGCTTTCTCTCTCGCGTATGATCTCGAACATTTTGTTCCACAGAATCTGTCCGAGTGCTTTTGCGTTGAGCGAGTTCTCCAACGTGTATTCCACCTTATCTGAACGGAAGAGGTCGTTGGTGATGCTCTGTGGGTTCGCCATTTTCATGGTGAAGCTCTTCTCCAGCTTTCCGTTGGTGTAGTTTCGGCTATCCTCAAGATCCGATTTTCTCTTGTCTGCCGGCAACGATGCTATGTATTTCTCGATGAGTGGACGGATGGTCGCCTCGTCGAAGCTGCCCACGAATACGAAGGTGAACTCGCCAGCGTTGGCGAAAAGCTGCTTGCGCAACTCCATGATTCTGTCGTAGCTGATGTTGTCGAAGTCCTTCTCGTCGAGTGAGAGCTTGTCGAGCTGCTTGTTGTGGGTGTAGAAAGCGAGCGAATCCTGCATCACTTGTCCAGGGCTGTTGTGCTTAACCGAAAGTTGTCCCTTAACGCCCTGGCTGATTAGCTGGTAGAACGCCTCGTCTTTCTTTATCCCCGTGAAGTTGAGGTTGATCATCTGCATGAGCAACTCAATATTCTCGTTGATGGTCTGTCCATCAAGGTAGTGCAGGTCGTTGCTGACGCCAGCCGAAACGCTGGTCTGCTTGGCCTGTCCGATGTTGATTAGGTCGTTGACACCTTTCGTTCCGAGTCCGTGTATGGGCATCATCATCTCGAATGCCTTGCGCATGGCCAGGTTTTCGTTCTTTACAATGCTCGTTCCTCCTGCGGCAGTGGCCGTCATCATGATTTCGTTGGCCTTGAGATCGGTTTTCTTCAGGATGACCTTGGCTCCGTTGGAGAGGGTCAACTCCTTGGCTCCGAACTTGTCGAGAGGTTTCTCCGACACGATTTTCCCAGCCACTGGTTCCTTCGTCATCAGTGGTTCTTCCTTCGCATCGTCTGGCATAGGTTCAACTTTCTCGTTGCGTGCCTGTGCGATGAGTGTCGGCATGTCGGCCTTCACAAAGGCAGGCTTGCCGTTTTTCTCCTGCATGATAGCCGATACGGCAAAGTTTTTTTCGTCGGTGTTGAACACGCTCTTTGCGTATTCGTTGATATCATATAATGGTAGCATTGGAATCACTTGGCCCAGTATAGCGTATTGCTGTTCAATGGTTGGGTATGGCTCTGCACTGATGAAGTTTTGAATGAGCTTCTGTGCGTAGGTGTCGTTCTTTATAGTGGCGCGGTTGTTGTATTGCTTTTCGAGTGCGGTCTTGTAGGTCTCCATTGCGAGCTTGTACTCTGACGGTGTGAAGCCGAACTGTCCGATTCTGTTCAGCTCACGTATGATTTCCTTGAGTGCTTCCTTCTCTTTGCCTGGCTTTGGGAGAGCTACGACGGTCTGTGCCCTACGTGTACGGGCATGGCCGGCATAGATATCGGTCTCGGCTTGTGCCATAAGGAGGCTCGATTCGGGCGTTGCGGCAATCTTTTGGAGGCGGTTGTTGAACATCATGTTTGATACTTGCTCTATGGCTTGCTGCCCGAGGTAGCACAGGGAGTTCTTCTCCTCTGGCGTCTCTACGTCGAGTTTGCGGTAGAGCTGGTAGATATTTTGGGTCACTTCCTTGTCACTTCCGAACGAGTAGAGTGTTTTTTCGTTGTCGGCGATGGCCACATCGGTGGCCTTTGTTGCACCTTTCTCTACCGGTAGCTGTCCGAACATCTTCTTAATGCTGGCTTCAATCTCTTTGGGGTTGATGTCTCCCACCACGATGACAGCCTGATTGCCTGGGAAATACCACTTACGGTAGTAGGCACGGAGGGTTTCGGGGTTGCATTTGTCAATGACGTCCATGCTTCCGATGACGGTACGCTTGCCGTAGATGCTGCCTGGGAAGAGATCGGCATTGCTGGCGCGCATGAGTCGTTGCATAGCGTTGTGTCCTCGGTATTCGTTGTGAACGACATCGCGCTCCGTCTCAATCTGATCGGCCGTCAACGTGAGTCCTTCCGACCAGTCGCTGAGCACGAGTAGGCACGAGTCAATCACGCTCTGGCGCTCGTTTCCCACGCCAGTGATGAAGTAAACCGTGTGGTCGGCAGTGGTGTAGGCATTCCATTGGCCGCCGATTGAGTCCATGAATTTCACCACGGAGTCGTCTTTGAAGTGCTTCGACCCGTTGAAAGCCATGTGCTCAAGCAGGTGTGCCAGACCGTCTTGGTTGTCTTCCTCCTGAATTGCGCCTACCTTGTGGGCGATGTAGAAGTTCACTTTCCCAGCTGGGTAGTTGTTTTTCCTGATGTAGTAGGTGAGCCCGTTGTCGAGATGACCTACAATCACTGCGCTGTCCACGGGCATTGCGGGCATTTGCATCGTCTCTTGCTGAGCTGACGCACTTGCTGCGATGAACGCGAGGGCTGCGATGAATAAGTTTTTCAGTTTCATAAAGTTGTTATTTGAAATTTATTGTTTATGCTTTTTCATGAAGATGTGTGACGAGCAACAAGCTTGGAAGCGACCTTTCAGCCGGCCGCCCCGCTCACTTGTCCTCATATCAATAATACAACTTTCATTCAATTATTTCTTTTTACATTGCGATGGTTCGTCGTCTGGCCGGTCATTCGTCCTTGAACTCCAGTAGGTCGCCAGGTTGGCATTGCAGGGCCTCACAGATGGAGTCGAGGGTGGTGAATCGCACGGCTTTCGCCTTGCCCGTTTTGAGTATCGATAGGTTGGCCAGCGTCAGTCCTACGCGTTCCGAAAGTTCGTTGAGCGACATCTTCCGCTTAGCCATCATTACGTCTAAGTTAACTATTATCATGGTTTAGCTCTTCCTTTCTTTACACGGTAAGTTCATTTTCCTCGCGCATCTTCACTCCGATGGCAAACACTTCACATATTATCAGCATAATGGGAATCTCGAAAAGATTGTCCGTCAGGTTCATCGAACCAAGGTAATCGACCGTCCTTCCAGCCAGCTCGAACGACTGTGCGCAACTGTACGTGTCGAGAAAGTCCACGCCCCACATGGTGATGTAGTTGATAATCGTCAGGAGGGTTATGCGTTTGATGAGTCTCAGGTTGACGATGGAGAAGATGTTCTCCGACTTTCTGAAGTTGCGGATTAGCTTGAAGTAGGTAATCAGCAGCAAAGCGGAGAGCACCAGCAGAACAAAGAGATAGACAAACTTCAGTGTGATGATGAAATTCGACTCGGAGTAGGGGATGTCGGCTGACATAATCCACACTTTCTCGTACTTCCCGGTCTTCTCGTTCTTCACTTTCACGGGCCGTGAGTCGATGTCGTTGTTGAATTTTATTTGTGCAGAACTCGCCCTTAGGTCTGATTCCTCGTCGAGGGCCTGCAATTCTTTGAACTCTTTGGAGTGCGCATACTTCTTGTTGTGACTGGCTTCGTATCGTGCTTTCTCAAGGGCGTATCCTGCAGAGACACCGGTCCCGAAGGCTTTGCCCAGCTCATAGAGGCTGACACAAAGTACTATTCCCATGAGTACCAACATGATGGTGCAGTAAAAGCGCAATCTTCTGTTCATAGATTCTGATGTTTGATGTGATAATTGCCCGTCAACGGCCAACGAACCATAACAGCTCGGCCATCGAGGCAGTATCCGATAATTCATCGAATGCTGCAAATATAGGAACAATTCTTGTGATTTGCAAGTTTTTCGACAATTATTTATTGAAAAACAATAATTAAATATTGTATAGTGGTAAATCTGTCACTGTGCATTGGCATGCTGTTTTAGCTGCATTTTCAGACCTACCACCTATTATATTGTATCTCATTGCCTGCGTCAGGAAGTTTTGTTGTTCATGCTTTTCTGGCTTTATGGGTATAGACGGCTCTTTTAATGCACTGGGAATGCGTACAGTTTTCTTTGGGAAAGTGTCGATATCGCTTTAAAAACTGACGCTAAAGAATTGCCAAGAATAAGGAAGTTTCATTGTTTTTATAACTACTTGAAAATCAGCAGGATATGATTTTCGTTGTGATAGGTGAGCTTTCGGGTGGTAAAAGCTTACCTTTTGTGAGCCGATAGGTGAGGTATCGCCGTGCCAAAGCTCTTTCGTTGCTGACATTTCCTGTCTGAGCTGAACGGCGAAAATTCGCCAAGGCTGACTCTTAGGCATCGCTTTTTCCGATTCAAGCTGGTCAGCCGTTGCTTCGCTGGTTTCTGGCTTTTTTGATTTTGTCCTGAATGCTGCGCACGTGCTCAAGAGCATGCTTGCGGGCACTGATGATTTGATAGCGATAGACGAGACAGGTGAGGAAGAAATAGACGACGGTCTGCATCCAGAGCGCTTGGTACTCGAACCTTATGTCTTGCAGTGTCGCACCCATAGACGACAGGCGCAGGAATCCGCGGACGCCGTATGTGGAGGGGATGAGCCAGCTGATGCCTTGCCACAGGCCGGGGATGTTGTTCTCTGGCCAGCTCAATCCGGTGAGGAAGAGGAAGGGCACGGAGGTGAAAACGACGAGCAGGATGACGTTTTCGCGGTAGCGCACCATACAAGAGATGGTCATGCCGAAGAAGATGATGGCCAATAGGTAGGGAATCATCAGTCCGATGAGGTCTGACGGGCGGGCGAGCATGGTGAAACTGAAGAGTTTTGGCACGGCGAGTGTCAGATAAGCGCCAATGACACAGTAGATCATGAAGTAGCAAAGCGATTTTCCCAGTACGATTTTGAATATGCCGTTGTAGTGCTTGCTGATAGGTACGAGGTCCTGATAGCGGTTGTTCTCGCGTGCCGTTCCTGCTGACAGACCTATTCCCAGCAGCAGTGTCTGTTGTAGAATGAGTATGAGCACACCCGGCAGTATGGCGTTGCCGTATCCGCCCGTAGTGTTAAAGAGGGGCAATTCGTCAACGGCCAGTGGCTGTGTGCTTATTTCTTCGTCGCGCTTGGTAGATCCAATGGCCATCGACTTCTGAATCTCCTTGTTCATCTCCATAGATACGGCCGTCGCCGACTGGTATATGGCCTTGTAAGTGAGCATGAGACTCATGTCGCAATAGATGCTGACGTGGGCTTGTTCGCCACAGAAGAGCGTGCGTTCGAAGTCTTCTGGTAGATAGACGATGCCGTTAGCCTCTTGTGCGGTGACGAGTTCTTTCGCCTCTGACAGACTGTTGCAGAAGCGTGCGGCACGTACGTCGGGCGAAGCGTCGAACATTCGGACGAACTTGCGTGAGGTGGGGGTTTGCGAAAGGTCAACGACAGCCACTGGAACGTCGCGCACCACCTCGTTGTTGTAAATCCACGAGTAGAGCAACGGGTAGCCCAACGGCACGAGTAGGAAGAAGATGAGCACGCCTTCGTCTTTGATGGTGTTCTTCATCTCCAGCCACCAGATGTAGCAGATGGAGTAAATCAGTCCCTCCACCGACTTTCTGTTGCGTCGGAGTTTCTTTTCGCCGCTGCCGTTCTGTGGTGCGGTGTCGGGTTTGTTGGTACTTTCTTTCTGTTTGCTCGACATCTGTCTGTTATTACTTTTCTATTTTGGATTTCAATCTATGGTATATAGACGTATTCCAGCATGGCTTTCTTGATGTTTCGTGCCGTCAGCATGGGCAGTAGGGCGAAGGCCACGAGAGCCACGATGTTCCACCACACGTGGATGATGGGATAGCCGTTGAATATGCTTGCCTGATACACCATGAAATAATGGCGCAGCGGGATGACTTGGGCGAAGGCCTCAATCATGGAGTCCATGGCAAAGACGGGATAGGTGGCACCGCAGGCAGAGAAACCGACTACTGCCCAGAGTGAGCAGACGCTCATCGACATGCGCAGCGATGGCATAAGGCCGAAGATGAACACACCGAATCCCTGCGCTGCGACAACGGTCAGGAAACCGAGCATGAGTATCTTGAAGAGGCCGCCTGGGTGTGGGAACGCCAAATGCCCATAAACGTACCATTCGTAGCCGATGAAGAGGGTGAAAAAGATGAGGAACTGCGGCAAGAGTTTGCCTGTGAGAGCGATGAAAATGTTCTTTCCGGCCATCTGCATCCATTCGTGCGACCGCCTGAACTTCAGTTCCGTGCCGATGGAATAGGTGGTAATGAGGAACATGAAGAGCATCAGCGCTCCTGGAATCATGATGGAACTGAGGTAGATATTGTAGCTCATCCACGGGTTTCCCACCATGTGCATGTCGAGAGCGATGGGCTGCAGCGTGTTGACAATCTCTTTTTGTGTCTTTCCGAGCATCTGAAGGCGGGCCGATCCCACGGCTGCCGATCCGAGGGAGGTGATGGTCTTCAGGTCTTTGAAGAGCATGGAGCCTGCCACGAGTGTCACGTTGCTGTAGAAGAACGACACTTTCGGCTGGCGCTGGGCGATGAGTTTGGCTGTCGTTCCTTCGGGAATATAGAGAAAGGCATAGATTTCGTTGCGTTGTATGGCACGGCGCGCCTCACTGACACTGGGGTAGTGGGCCACGACCTTTGTGCCCTGAAAGGCATCAAGGTTGCGGACGAGTGCGCGTGTGGTGGTGGTGTTGTCGTTGTCAACAATGCCACAGGGGAGGTTTTCTGGCTGTCCCTCACGCATGAGTGAAGTGAAGAAGAAAAGAATGATAATCGGAAAGACGATCATGCAGAACCAATAGATGGGGTTATGGACAAGTAGCCCCACCTCGCGGGCAGCGATGGCAAGAATTCGGGCGACAGGTCCTCGCCTCTTGCTGTGGGAAGTGTCGGTTGTTTCGTTTTCTTTGCTTGTGTTGTCCATTGTCTATCAGTGCTTGTGGCTGGTGACCTCGCCGCCGTTTCGTCGGCCTTTTGGTGTCGTCTGGCTATGTCTTGTAGGGCATCGGAGACCAGTTGCCTTGCGGCGGATGGCGGATTACTTGATGATGAGCGACATGCCCGGTCGCAGTCCGTCGAGTTTGCTCACTGGTTTGGCCTTCACCTGGAAAGTTTTGAGGTCGTACTGTCCGCTGGCCTTGGTGGCTTTCCACACGGCATACGAGCCTTGATCCTTGATAGCGGTGACACGGAGCTCGATAGTCTTGTTGAACGCCGGCACGAAGGCTTTGATGACGTTGCCGACCTTCATCCCCTTGAGCTGGTCCTCACGGATATTGAACGTCCCCCAGATATCGTCGGTCATGGCAATGCTCATGATGGGGCTTCCGAAACCCACGAGTTCGCCCTCTTTTGGATAGATGGTCGAAACCTCGCCGTCGTGGGTGGCGCGCTGAACGGTCTCCTTGAGCACCGATTTCACTACATTGACGGCCGACCGTGCCGCCTGTGCCTGTTTCTGTGCGGCCCGCTTCGACTCCTCGCGTGATCCGTTCTTTGCCAGTTCCCACTGCGATTTGGCCACCTCAACTGCCGCCTGTGTAGTTTCGTAAGCTGCCTGTGCCTCGTCGCGTTTCTGTGCCGAGATGACTCCTTCCTTGAAGAGACGGTCCATGCGACCAAATGTTTTTTCGGCAATTCTGTTGGCCGATTTGGCCTGTTGGTACACCTGGTAAGCGCTCTGAATCATCTCTTTACGGGTGGGGGCTTTGGCAAGGTCGCTCAGTGCCTCAGTGGCGTTGGCGGCTGCCTCTGCCACTTTCTCCTGTTCGTTGACCTCTGGTATCTCAAGCACGGCCAGCACGTCACCCTTGTGTACGTAGTCGCCTTCCTTGACACGAAGTTCGGTGATGCGTCCGGGCAGCTTGCAAGCCACGCGATACTCGCTAACTTCGACCTCTCCCTGAATGATTTCCTCTGTGCGGTCAAGTGTGAAATAACCGATGACGGCTACCAGTACGATGACGCTTATGAAGCCGAGGATAGCCAATAAGATGTTGTTATGTTGTGATTTAGCTGACATATTCTGATGATTGAATTTTGGATGGTTGACGGTTGGTGAACGGGTCGTTGTTAATTGAGTGTTCCAGTAGCTTTCTTCAAGCCTACCTGTGCTGTTCTCACGGCAATCTCAGCATCGACGATGGCAGTCTTGGCGGTCATCCATGCTGTTTGGGCAATCATGACGTCAGTAACGGTCATCACTCCCTCCTTGAAACCAATGTCGGCCGTGCGGAGATTCTCTTCTGCTGCCACCATGTTTTTGTGGGCGGTGGCCAGCCTTTCATTGGCCGTTTTCAAGCGGAAGCGATACTGTTCCACCTCAAGCTGTATCTTGTTGCGCACGTCGCTGAGCTCCATTTGTGCGATGGTGGTGGCCGCTTGCGAGGCTCTGACCCTGTATTTGCTCTCGCCCCAGCTCCAGATGGGTACGTGGACGACGATGCCTATGTTCCATACGTCGCTGAATTTCTGTTGGAATCCGTTGAACATATTGGGGTTCGACACCGTGTATCCTCCCGTCAGGGCTACGTGTGGACGGTAGAGGGCTTGGATGAGCTTGGTGTTTTGTCGGCTGATGTCGATGGTGTTTTGCAGCAAACGCACCTCCGGGCGTGCGTCGAAGGCCGTGTCGTTCGGGTTGTAGATGACGCTTTCGACGGCCGAAAGCTCGTCGGTGTCCTCATCAGCAAGCTGCAAGTCGCCGTTGAGACTGAGCCCACAGAGCTCGCAGAGTGCCATCTTGGCCAGCGATATGCCGTTCTCGATTTCTGCTATCTTAAGTTCGGCGGTGTTTACGCTCACATCTACCTTCAGCCCATCAGCCTTAGTAGCTACTCCTTCTTGATACATCTTCTGCACGTTGCTGCTCAGCTGCTTGGCCAAATCGCGGAATTTTTCTGCCAACAGTTTCTTCTTCTTGAGCGAGACGGCCAGCCAATAGACATTGTCAACTGCGTAGATGACGGTCTGTTGCTTCAGTGCGATGTCGTTGCGGGCCACGTCCTCGCCAATGGTTGCTATGTCATTGGCCGCCTTGATGGCCCCTCCCATGTATATAGGTTGAGTGAGCATGATGCTCCCGGCATAGATATTCTTGGTGTTCGATCGGAAAGCGTCGCGTATGCCCTGACCTATGTTGTCGCCAGCCTGTGCTATCGGCGCTGTCATTTTCCCCAAGACGCTGCCCAATTGCTGTGCGGCTTCAGGCGAAATCAGGCCCTGTTGGACGAGCCCGGCAATGCTTTCACCTATCTGTCCGCCAACTTTGCCCACTGAGTTCGTGCCGAAGTTCGACAGTTTGCTCTTCTGTTGGTCGTTGAGGAGTGACACTTCGCGTGTCAGATGCTCGTATCCGGCCATTCCTGTGATGCGTGGCAGGTATTTGGTCTTGGCCGACTTATGGATGTTTTCCGCAATACTCGCTGTCATTTTCGATATCTTCAGCTGTCTGTTGTTCTGCAGTGCCATCTCCCTACATTGCTGCAAAGAGAGCACTCCCTGTGCTGTTGAGGCCAGTGTTATGCTGATGAATAATGCAAAAACTAAAGGTTTCTTCATTGCCTACGATGATGTTGAAAACTGAATGCAAATGTATTGTTTTTTGAGTATAATACCAAATGAAATGGTTTGAATCTTTTTTATTTTACACATTTATTATAATTTTAGGGTAAAACAGGATAGATTTCAAATTTTTTATTTAAATTTGCAGTGTAGTTTGTAAAAAGTACAAGCCATAAAAGCATTATGAGTATGAAGAGATCAAATTTCTTTTATCGCGCTTTTGATTTATATTATGAGGGCTTCCGCAACATGACGCTGGGCAAGACGCTGTGGGCCATTATCCTAATAAAGTTGTTCATCATATTCTTTGTTCTCAAAATGTTCTTCTTTCCCAACTTCATCAAGGAGAAAGCGGGAAAAGGACAGGAGAGCAAGTTTGTAGCAACGGAGGTCCTTGGCAGAGAATAAGGCGTGTGGCCGTTGCCTAAATGGTCATATATAAGTAAGGTAAAGTCATATATAAGTAAGGTGAAACAATTCTAACAGTTACATATTTATACAACATGGAAAATCTATTATTAACCATCGATCCCGACGTGATCAACTGGTCGCGTGCGCAGTTCGCCCTGACAGCCATCTATCACTGGCTGTTCGTGCCTCTGACACTGGGACTTGCCCTCATCATGGGCATCATGGAGACGTGCTATTACCGCACGCGCAAAGAGTTTTGGAAGACCGCTGCCAAGTTCTGGCAGTTGCTTTTCGGTATTAACTTCGCAATGGGTATTGCTACTGGCATCATCCTTGAGTTCGAATTTGGAACGAACTGGAGCAATTATTCATGGTTTGTGGGCGATATTTTCGGCGCTCCGCTGGCCATTGAGGGCCTCTTGGCTTTCTTTATGGAATCTACTTTCGTAGCCGTCATGTTCTTTGGCTGGAAGAAGGTTTCCGCCGGATTCCATCTCGCCTCTACGTGGCTCACCGGTCTTGGTGCCACCATTTCGGCATGGTGGATCCTTGTTGCCAATGCGTGGATGCAATATCCAGTAGGCTGCGATTTTAATCCAGACACGATGCGCAATGAGATGACCTCTTTCTTGGCCGTTGCTGCCAGTCCGATGGCCGTCAACAAGTTTTTCCATACCGTTACTTCGGCATGGCTTTTGGGTGCTATCTTCTGCGTGGGTGTTTGCTGCTGGTATCTCCTGAAGCAGCGCCACTTGGAGTTTGCGAAACAAAGTCTGAAAATCGGTGCCATCGTTGGTATCGTCTCAGCGTTGTTGACTGCTTACACTGGTGATGGTTCTGCTTATCAGGTGGCACAGCACCAACCGATGAAATTGGCTGCGATGGAAGCTCTCTATGAAGGAGGTACCAACCAGGGACTCACAGCCGTTGCGCTTGTTAATCCGTTCAAGCAGCCCGATTACATGAGCGAGAAGGAGCCGCCGATGCGTCTGGCGATCCCCAATGCGTTGTCGTTCCTTGCCACACGTGACTTTCACGGTTATGTGCCAGGTGTGAAGAACATCATTAACGGCTACACCAAGGCCGATGGTACGGTTGAGCCTCCGTTTGCCGAGAAGGTCAGCCGGGGTAAGGCAGCCATAGCAGCGTTGAAGGCTTACCGCAGTGGTGAGAAGACGGCAGCCAACCTTAACATTCTGAAGAATGACATGAAGTACTTCGGTTATGGCTACATCAAGAATGCCGACCAGACCGTTCCGCCTGTAGGCATCAACTTCTGGGCATTCCGCATCATGGTTGGTTTGGGTTGCTTGTTCATCCTTGCGTTCCTCATCTTCCTGCACTACCTCTATCGTCGCGACATCACGAAGCCACGCTGGCTCCACATCGCTGGCTTGGTGCTCATTCCTCTCGCCTACATTGCCAGTGAGAGCGGTTGGCTTGTCGCAGAGTTCGGCCGTCAGCCCTGGACCATTCAGGACATGCTCCCGACCTGGGCCGCTGTGAGTGATATCAGCAGCAGCGGTGTTGCGCTAACATTCTTCCTATTCCTATTCCTATTCACCACGATGTTGCTTGTTGAAATCAGCATCATGTGCAAGCAAATCAAGAAAGGGCTATAACTATGACATACGAATTTTTGCAACATTACTGGTGGCTTCTCATAGCCGTTTTGGGAGGCCTGTTAGTGTTCCTGATGTTTGTTCAGGGTGCTAACTCCATGATTTTTCAGCTGGGAAAGACCGACATTGAGCGTCGTCTCGTCGTCAACTCAACGGGCCGGAAGTGGGAGTTCACGTTTACCACGCTTGTCACATTCGGTGGAGCGTTCTTCGCTTCGTTCCCATTGTTCTATAGTACGAGTTTCGGAAGTGCCTACTGGGTATGGGTCATCATTCTGTTCTCGTTCATCATTCAGGCGGTCAGCTACGAGTTCCAAAACAAGGCCGGCAACCTACTGGGGGTTAAGACTTTCCAGACTTGCCTCATCATCAACGGTATCGTTGGTCCGCTGCTCATCGGCGGAGCGGTAGCCACGTTCTTCACGGGCTCAAACTTCATCGTAGAGAAGGCCAATATCGCCAATGAAATGCCTGCCGTTATTTCACAGTGGGCCAATGCTTCTCGTGGTCTCGACGTACTGCTCAATCCTTGGGTGGTGGTTTTCGGTCTGGCCGTTGTTTTCCTTGCGCGCATCCTTGGTACGCTCTACATAAACAACAACGTGAACGACGATGCCATCCGCTCTCGTGTACGTCCGCAGCTTATCATCAACACGGTGCTGTTCCTTGTCTTCTTCCTGACCTTCTTCGTCCGCACACTCATCAGCGATGGCTATGCTGTGGCTGCTTCGGGTGAAATCGTTATGGAGCCGATGAAGTATCTCAACAACCTGCTTGATATGTGGTATCTCATCGTTGTCCTTCTCGTCGGAGTGCTTCTGCTGCTCTTTGGCATCGTGCGCACCATCCTTCAGAAGGATTACATCAAAGGCATTTGGCCAGCAGGCATCGGTGTCGTATTGGTGGTGATTGTGTTGTTCCTCATCGTGGGCTACAACAACACCGCCTACTATCCATCGACCGCCGACCTGCAAAGCTCGCTTACACTCCAGAACAGTTGCTCAAGCCAGTTCACGCTCACAGCAATGTTCTATGCCAGCCTGATCATTCCTTTCGTGCTCGCTTACATTTTCTATGCTTGGCGCAGCATCGACAGCAAGGAAATCGACAGCAAAGAAATAAGCGACGACCATGCCTACTAATTGTTGATTGATTTTACGGAAAATAGAAAGTCCGGACGGGAGTTGTCTCCTGTCCGGACTTTTTCATTCGCTCCTCGCCTGAACAATCAGCCGTAGCCCCGAAGCGCACGCTGACCGCATGGCACACGTCTTGCTATTCGTGCCCGATCGTCAGAACTCAAGCTCCAAACCAATCATCAGCTCTTCAGGAGCGAATCGAAGACCAAAGCCGTCGTTGCCTATCAACGGCTCTTCGCTCGAAAAATAGCTTTTCCGGAAGCCCATGAAACCCATCCTCAAGCAGTACCACCTCTTCAAATTTTTAAACCCTGCGTTCGGAATAAGAAGGTATTTTCAAGATAAACCCCAAAGTGCGTGAACATACTGTCTCTATTTTGATATGGATACATGCCCAGTTCGTCCTTACGTTATACATGGATTTTACCAATGTATTTGCATTTAAACAGTAGGAGTATTACGAATCATACATAGAAGAATTAATAGATTATTAATCTTTGCAACCGAGTTGCAAGATTAAATGGATATCTTTGCATCGTGATGATGAAAAAAATATCCATATTTAGTATCTGGTTGGCAATCCTCATGGTGTTGTTTGTCTCTGTTTTGGCACATCATCATCACCCCAAAGAAGTATGCTTTATTGAAATGACATGCGCGTTGGATGGCAATGTTAATGATAGTCACACTGGCCACTCGACTTCGGGTCAAAGTTCTACACCAGACAATTGCTCTGTTGAACAAATCAAACACATTGTCAAAAACGAAAAGTGCGTTCAACAGATCACACAGACCATAGAGAAGCAATCACACTTATTGTATGTTTTCTCGCCGTATAAAATATTGTCAAACCTTGATGCTTCAAAGTTTAACGAAACATCACAAGAGTCCTCTTTTCATCTGCTTGAGGTAAATATTGTCTCAAGTGGGTTACGAGCGCCTCCTCTCTCATAATTATATCCATTTTTTTTAAATAAATAGAATAAGACATGACGGTTGTTCTCAATATGTCATGTATAATTAAATCATGAGATATGATCAATAAAATTATTTATTTTTCCATTAAGCATAAGTTCTTGGTGATACTCCTCTTGGTAATCATTATAGGTGGTGGCTTATATTCACTAAAAACCATCAATGTAGATTCTACACCAGATATCACCAATAATCAAGTACAGGTTATTACTGTGTCAGAAAACCTTTCAACAACAGATATAGAGCAGTTTGTTACTTACCCTGTAGAACTTGCCATGTCGAATCTTCCTGGTGTAATAGACATTCGTTCTATCTCTCGATTCGGTGTATCGGTTGTGACCATTGTGTTCAAGGATAATATGGATACCTATCTGCCACGCCAACTTGTTCAAGAGAAGTTAGAAGAAGTACGTGAAGAAATTCCAGAAGGCTTTGGCACTCCCCAAATGGGACCTATAACAACAGGGTTGGGTGAAATTTATCAATACACATTAGTTCCTAAAGACAGCAATTTATATAGTCCACAGGAATTGCGAACTATTCAAGACTGGATAGTTAAACGTCAACTGTCAATGATTCCAGGTGTTGTCGAAGTGAACTCTTTTGGTGGGAGTATAAAGCAATACGAGGTGGCTCTTAATCCGAATAGGCTCAATGCAATGAAAGTTACTATCAGTGAAGTATACGAAGCATTAAGCAAGAATAACATCAATACCGGTGGAGCCTATATCGAGCGCAACCACATGGCCAATTTTATTCGTGGTGAGGGAGTGGTTAAATCTATTGCAGACATTCAAAACATAGTTGTTAAGAATACGAATGGTATTCCTGTTCTGATACGAGATGTGGCCGATAAAGTTGATATTGGTTCACAAGTACGTTATGGCGCCTTTACCCAAAATGGGCATGAGGCTGTTGGTGGCATGATTCTGATGTTAAAGGGAGCAAACTCAGACAAAGTGGTTGATGCTGTTAAAAATAGAATGGAAAGTATCAAGAAATCACTTCCCACAGGTATTGAGATAAAACCGTTTCTCGATCGTTCTAATCTTATCGACCGTACAACGAGTACAATAGCTCGCAATTTGGTAGAGGGAGCCCTGATTGTCATTTTTGTATTAGTCTTACTACTCGGAAATGTGCGAGGTGGCATCATTACAGCTTCCGTTATTCCATTATCTCTATTGTTTGCCTTTATCATGATGAGAATCTTTGGGGTTTGGGCGAATTTAATGAGCCTGGGGGCTATTGATTTCGGTATTATTGTCGATGGAGCCGTTATTATTGTAGAGGGCATTGTATTTGAGATTGGAAAGAGGACTAAGCACCATCTTAAAGTTGACCAGACGGCCATGAATCAAATTAGTTACGATGCGGCATCCTCAATGATGAACTCGGCTTTCTTTGGTCAGCTGATAATTCTAATCGTTTTTACACCGATTATATTCTTGACAGGAATCAGTGGTAAGATGTTTTCACCTATGGCTTACACGTTCTCGTTTGCACTCTTAGGTGCGATCATACTCTGTTTAACCTATGTACCTATGATTTCGGCTCTTATTCTACGCCCCTTACATAATTCCGATAGTAGGATTGTCAGGTTTGAGAAGAGATTGGAGCAAGCAAGTAACAAGTTGATTACAAAAATCACGGGGGCGTATAATCCGCTGATTCTTTTTTCACTTCGACATAAGACAGCAGTCATTCTCTCAGCTATAATCATGTTAGGAATTACGACCATCGCCTTTACGCGTATGGGTGGAGAATTTATTCCTGAGCTTGATGAAGGAGATATAGCAATGCAAACATTTCTTAGACCAGGAAGTTCTCTCTCTGAAACAATCAAGAGAGAAAAAGAAGTTGAGCGTCTGCTTTTGGATAACTTCCCTGAAATCAAAACAGTCTGTGCACGCATTGGCGTGGCTGATATTCCTACTGACCCTATGGGATTTGACTATACGGACAGTTTTATTATCCTTGAAAAAGACAGGAGTAAATGGACTTCGGCCACAACGAAGGAGGAACTTATTGAACGGATAAAGGAAAAGCTCCAAATTTTACCCGGGCTAAACTTTTCTTTCTCTCAGCCAGTAGCACTTCGATTCAACGAACTGCTTACTGGTGTCCGCGAGGATGTAGCCGTAAAACTCTATGGTGACGACCTCGAAAAACTCAATAAATTGGGAAATCGGATGGTAAGCATTATTAGTAAAATATCTGGTGCCAAAGACGTGGCTCTTGAACGTACAGACGGATTACCACAGATTACAGTAAAATATGACCGGCAGCGCTTAGCACAATATGGAATGAATATTGCTGACCTAAATGGGTATGTGAGTTCTGCTTTTGCTGGCAGTTCTGCCGGAGTGGTATTTGAAGGTGAAAAACGTTTCGACCTTGTCATTCGACTCTCCGAGACGTATCGTAAGAGTATCGATAATCTTAAGCAACTCTATGTTGATCTGCCAAATGGGTCGCAGATACCCCTGAGAGAGGTAGCAAATATTAACTATGAGTCAGGTCCAATGCAAATATCACGGGATAAAGCCTCACGCAGAATCTATGTAGGAGTGAATGTGCGAGGACGTGATGTGGCATCCGTCGTCGCTGATATTCAAAAAAGTCTTGATGCTGAGTTGACTCTTCCTTCAGGTTATCGACTGGAATATGGAGGTGAATATCAAAATCTCCAAGAAGCAAAGGCACGCTTGATGATAGTTCTCCCAATAGCCATGGCACTAATTTTCCTTTTACTCTACTTTGCATTAAAATCATTTAAGCAGAGCTTGATGATTTATATGGCAGTACCTCTTGCTACGATTGGTGGAGTTTTAGCTTTGATATTGCGTGGTATGTCTTTTTCCATCTCGGCAGGTGTCGGCTTTATCGTGTTATTCGGTGTTGCAGTACTCAATGGTTTGGTACTCATTAACCGATTCAATTCATTAAAAAGTGAAGGTATGAAAGATATAAATCGAAGAATTATAGTGGGTACAAAAGAGCGCATACGACCTATCTTACTAACAGCAACAGCTGCAATGCTTGGCTTTTTGCCTATGGCGGTATCAGGCTCTGCAGGGGCGGAAGTGCAAAGACCATTAGCCACAGTAGTTATTGGAGGGCTATTTACCGCAACACTACTTACGCTGGTAGTAATTCCATTATTATATGCATTGGAAGAAGGGGTAAATATTAAGAAAAAAAAGATACCGACGGCTATTACACTTACATTGATCATGCTATTAATGACCAATAGTTCGAAAGCGCAAACTGTTAGTCTTCAACAAGCATTTCAACTTGCAGAACAAAATTACCCTACAATAAGGATAGCTGAACTTCGTGTCAATCGTGAGAAAACGATGATTAAAGGCGTAAATAACATAGGAGACACGGAGTTCTCAGCAGGTGTGGACGAACTCGGCAGAGGTAATGATGCTACCTTTTCATTATTAGCTATCCGACAGAATCTGAATCTATTCGGTAACAAGCAACGTACTCGTGCTCAAGAACAAGCAACAAGAACAGCTCGTGCAGAAGCAGCGTTGACAAAATATGACTTACAAAGAGCTGTAAGTTACGATTATGCCCAAGCGTACATTCAGAAACAGAGAATGAAAGTCTATGCAATGATTGACTCTATCTATCAGAATTTTGAACATGCCGCAAAATTAAAATATGAAATGCGTGAGACATCGCAATTAGAATATTTAACAGCGAAGAAGAAAGCGATAGAGATGAAGGAAAATTTGAATCAGTCAACTTATGATTATCAAGTAGCAGTTAGATTGTTATCTCGATGGTTAGGAGAAGGAATTTACGAACCTTCTACCTCCCCGGAAGAAATATTCGCAGTACGCAATGACACTGTTCATCCAATATTGGCATTGCAGAAAGAAAAAATTAAACTGGCACAAACACAGATAGAAGTTGAAAAAACAAAAGTGCTACCAAATTTTTTCGTAGAAGCAGGGGCGCAGAGAAATGGAAATAGGTTAGGCTATTGGACTATAAATGTTGGTATGAGTATTCCCTTATTTAGAAATTCATATCGTGCACAGAAGCAAGCCATGGCCATGGATAAGGAGATTGAAGAGGCTTATCTCACCTTATCACGTCAACAACTTAAAAGAGTTCAAGAGCGTTTACAAACAGAAAATCTAAAATGGCAGACGAAACTCAAATACTTTCAAGAAACAGCATTACCAACAGCAAGAGAGCAACAACGAGGAGCAGCTTCCGCTTACCGACTCGGGGCAACTGACTATATTGGCTTTATCCAGACCATGGGCGATGCTGTGCAGACAGAGCTTGACTATTGGTCAGCTTACGAAAAATACATCAATACAAAGATAGATTTACAATATCCAAATATTTAAGACAATGAAAACAAAAAAATATATCTATATGGCCTCTCTCTTGCTTCTAATGGCTTGTGGCAACACCAAGAAGCAGGCCGAAAACAGTGAAGAGAATGCGTTGAAGGAACAGACCCAAGTAGATCTCACTGACGAGCAAGTGAAGAAGGTGAATATTGAGGTTGGCCATCTTACAGAGATGGTTTTTGAGAATGCTATAGAAGCGAATGGAAAACTGGTTATCGATCCGCAAAGTGAAGCAACTGTAACTCCGCAAACGGGTGGAAATATCAAACAGATATTAGTTAAAGAAGGACAAATAGTGGCTAAAGGCCAGATCATCGCTTACTTGTCTCACCCCGACTTTGTTAACCTTCAGACACAATATCTATCATCCCTCAATCAGCAGAAGTATCTCTCGAAAGAGTTTGCTCGCCAGGCAATGATGATGAAAGAGGGGGTGGGTGCAGGTAAGGATTACGACCGTATCAAATCAGAATTAAAGATAGTTAATGGCGAATTGCAAATGTTATCCGCCCAGCTTAGAAAAATGGGTATTAATCCTTCCTCTATTCGCAAGGGAAATCCCATGATGACAATCGCAATAAAGAGTCCTATCCGTGGCACTGTTGAGCAAATCGACGTGCAGACAGGCCAATATACAACTCCAGAAATGCCAATAATGAAGATTGTAAATACAGACAACATTTTTGCTGAATTACAGGTCTTTCTACACGATATTTCTAAAATAAAAGTAGGACAGTCTGTACAATTTAAACAATCCGACAAAAGTGGGAAAAACTATAGAGGCAAAGTATATTCCATTGGTAAGACCTTTAACAATGAAAATCAGACAGTAGATGTGCGGGTAAATATTATGGGGGATAGAACTGGATTAATTGGAGGCATGTATATTCAGGCACAGATTGCTACAAATGCAATAAAGATGAAAGCTGTACCTTATGAAGCCATAGCCGAAAAAGATGGGAAATTTTATATCTATAAAGCCTCTCATCAGGGCTCAAGATGGAAGTTCTTCCCTGTTGGTGTCAAGAAGATAAAAGAAGAAAATGGATTTGTAGCAATAGAGCCTTTAGAGGATACAAAAAAACTTTCTAATATTGTTCAATCGGGTGCCTATTATCTTCTGTCTGAAATGAATAAAGGAGAAACCGGAGAAGAATAGAATAAAGCACCTATCTCTAATTGGTGTTTACTGAAAATTAACGTGAGTTCGACGAATTATAAGTGTCTATAAATTTGGTGATTAGCGAATTTTGTTGTAACTTTAAAGAGCTAACATTCAAACAGTTACAAACAAAAATCGCTATGATCACCGAAGACAAAGTTACTGAAATATTTTGTATGGCAGATGACTTCTGCAAGTTTTTTGATGCAATGACAACAAAATATACGCTAAAACCTACAGGAAAAAGGAAATATCAGGTACTGTCCTATAAAAGTGTCTAAGCTTCCTTTTTCTTATCTTTGTATTTGAAAACTATAGACGCTTTCCTGCGCATGGCCCGAAAGCGTCATCAGGCTCATCGCCGTATTGAGTAGAAATCTTATCATATCTTTGGTTTTATAATAAGGTTGCAATAATAATGAAAAATATCTGTCTGCGCAATACTTACTATTGATGAATTGTTGGTTGACACAGGAAGGACCGACGGCCACGGCCCACGTTGTTGAGGGCTTTACTGTTGACGGGAAATTATGAACAGGAAAACACCCCGTTGAAACCGCATTTGTAACCGATTGATAAACAGTATGATAGCATACAGTCGCCAAAAGGTCATCAACGACCTTGCAAAAGGTGAGCTTTCGCCGCCCGAAAGGTGAGGTATCACCATGCGAAAGCTCAGACATTGGCAAGCAGCTGTGCCCAACCGCTCCGCTTTCCGAATGCCGCTCTGAATGGTTATACCCCAAAATGATCACCATTCTGAAGGTTGCGCAATCCTCAATTTCTGCCAAAATCGCCCCTTCGACGCATTTTTTATGACCGACAGGCCCAGACATTCGATAAAAATAGCTACCTTTACAACACGCAATCAAGGGTCCGCGCCCATCGCTCGCCCGATTGCCGTCAGCCTTTCAGCCCGTGGTCAGCTGCCCGTCAGCCGACCGACAATCGCAATGCGCCCCTGACACGCACTGCGCCCGACGAGGAAGCAATAAAGCTGGCCAGCGAAAAGACCGACCAATGGCAAAATAGACAACAAAAGATGAACAACCGACGACGAAAGAAAACAACGCCCGAAGAGGGCCCTTTCCTGTTCAGTGAGGAGGAAATGGCAGGTCTGATAGAGAAAGTAACCATCGTGGAGTCCACAGAAACACCACCACCAGCGCAGCCGTCCACTGCCAACGAAGTGGCGCCGCTCGACGACGACAGGATGATAGCCGAGATGGTGGCCGTCATCAGGCGACTGGCCGACATGGATGCGAGCAGAGTCCGCCTCATCGCACTCATGACAACCGCCTTGGGTCAGCAGGGAATCAACCTTCGGCAGACCTACAACGTGCCAGCCGTCAGTCCGTCACCGCTCACGGGCTACGAGCTGGCGGCATGGTGCTACTGCACTTTCATGCAGGCATTCCCACAGATGAGAACCAATTTGCAAATGCCCTATGCGCCCCACTATCAGAAAGCCAAGGAGAAAACCAAAGAAACGGAATCATAAAAAACTCAGAACGAACGAAGAAGCCAACAAACCACTCGCGCCCGATTTTGAGCATCATAGCAACCCATCAAAACAAAACAACATGGAAACATTCAACGACGTCATATCCGACAACAAGCCCGTGCTGGTCGATTTCTTTGCCACATGGTGCCAGCCGTGCAAGATGATGCACCCCGTCCTCGAAGAAGTAAAACAAGCCATGGGCGACAGACTGCGCGTTATCAAAATTGATATTGACAAACAGAACGCCACCGCCGCCCGCTACCGCATCCAGTCAGTCCCCACGCTGATGCTATTCCGCAACGGCGAGCAGCTCTGGCGTGGCAGCGGCTACCTCTCATGTGCCGAACTGCTGTCGGCCATCGGTCCGTTCCTCAATGTCTGAACCGCAGTCATGGACGTTTTCACGATGAATTTCGCCAAGGTCTTATCCCCGTCAGTTGGCAAACCCCTTTCCCAAGACTATCGTCCAGCCTCTGCTTTACCCCCTTCCGACCGGTCATTGCAGTTAAATTAAAAGATGTTCAGTGAAGAGTACACGACTGATAATCAAAGTATTATAAACGAAACAATCAGAGGAAAATGTCGAATAATATAAGTTTGCAGTTAGGTGTCACCTTTAGAATATCTGCAAAATAACATTACTCTCAATCCCATTTTCTAATGTAGGTGGCGGCTCACTCTCCTGAAATGATTGATTATTCAAAATTTTGTAGGTTAAACCGTTGTTTTTCTGTTTTTTTTATTTAATTTTGCGTTCGTATTCACCTTCTGCGACACGCAACCGATATGGCTAACGTGAGATTTTCGATGCAGGAACATCATCTGTTCACGAAAAGATGAATGTTTACTGCAATCCGCAATTGATAGTTATTCACGGTCACGAGTTTGCCCAAGCCCCCCTTTGGGAAACAAGACGGACGGATGGCCTCTTTTTATTCATTCAAAACCATCATCATGAGAAATCATTTACTTTCACTCCTCGTCGCCCTTTTGGCGGTCACGGGTAGCCTGCCTGTGGCAGCACAAGAGGCTTATGCCGTATTAACACCCGACGAGACGCTCACTTTTTATTATGACAATCAGCGCACCACCCGTCAGAATTATGGTCGCATCTACGACATGCCCAATAGAGAGGACCCCGCTTGGGCAGGTGATTATAATACACAAAATATCAAGCATGTTGTGTTCGACACCTCCTTTTCCGGGTACCGTCCCACCAGTACCTACTCCTGGTTCGATAATTGCTTCAATTTACAGGACATCAAAGATATACGAAATCTTAACACCCAAAACGTCACCGACATGAGACGCATGTTCTATGGCTGCCAAGCATTGACATCGCTCGACTTGAGCAATTTCAATACCCAAAACGTTACCAACATGAGATGCATGTTCTATGGCTGCAAGGCATTGAAATCGCTTGATGTGAGCAACTTCAACACCCAAAACGTCACCAGACTGGACTGGATGTTCTGTGGCTGCCAATCATTGACATCGCTCGATGTGAGCAACTTCAATACCCAAAACGTCACCAACATGAGCTGGATGTTCTATTGCTGCTTGGCATTGACATCGCTCGATGTGAGCAACTTTAATACCCAAAACGTCACCGACATGAACAGCATGTTCTTTTTCTGCAAGGCATTGAGATCGCTCGATGTGAGCAACTTCAATACCGAAAACGTCACCAAAATGAGCAGCATGTTCTATGGCTGCGAGGCACTGACATCGCTCGACCTATGCAACTTCAATACCCAAAACGTCACCGACATGAGCGACATGTTCTATGGCTGCGAGTCCTTAACCTCTATTTTCTGCAACAATAACTGGAAGGTTCGTAACAAGATTTATGATAGTGCTATGTTTAATCACTGTACGAGGCTGAACGGTACTAACACTGCGTACAACCCACACAAAATAGGCATTGAGATGGCTAATCCCAACACGGGTTACTTCACAAAGCAAAACCACAGGTATTGACCATGTGAAGTCTGTCGACCAGGCAGGCGATGGCAAAGCATACGACCTCAGTGGCAGTCGTGTGAACGAGAGCTACAAAGGGATTGTCATTAAAAACGGAAAGAAATATATTCAGAAATAGAAGTGCTATCCCAACCTAACATAACACTCCACTCCACCCTCCTACAGGAGAGACGGTGTGGAGAGTTTTCGAATGGTTACGATGAAACGACCTTGGTGTATCAAGGCGGGTTTGAGCAGTGGAAACGTGAGTGGGTTGAGCGTATTCAGACGAAGGCAGCAAAGGTAAACACGGAAAACGTGATGAACTTTTGCGGTGAGGTATTCCAGTTGGAGACCGAGCTGCAAAATCCGCTGGACACTGATGCCCAATTCGACATCCCATTTTGCCACAATTCGTGAAGGCCGTTTAGTGATAAATCAGAAGGCTTATATCCGCGATGTGCGATGAATCAATTACACAAATAATAATATGAAATTATCTATTTTTGTATCTTGATAACTACACGATAAATATTTGATTTCACAAGAAATATTTTGTAATTTTGTACCATCCAAGCATCGGCAGACTTTGGTATGGGCATGAGGGATGCCAACACTTCAGAATGCCGAAAACCAATATGGAGTTTTGGGCGGAGAAGATTGTCCGAAACAAGGAACGGGACCAGCACCGGCGCTTTCACGATGCGATAGCCGAAGCGTTTGAGCATTTCGGGGGCGTTGGGGCAGTCCTTGCGGTGAATCCCGACGCTCGCTCGAACATTTCTATCCACAAGCGAATGTCACCGAAAGCATCAATGAGGCCAAAATCAATTGCTTTGGCAATTATGCCATGATTGGCAGCCAAGCCAATAGTTCGGGCTCGTATTGGACTCCAAGGGCAAAGATTATCCGTTATCTTGATCAATCTGAAAAGATATCACGGGTGAGCGTAGCTTCTTTGAAGTTGCGAATCATGATGCAGATATGTCGAGACAATGACCATGCTGACCGAAGGAAAGAGGGGGAGGAATGGGTCTATGAGGACATGAAAGCCCATCAAGAACACATGTTACGGATATTGAAGGTAAGCAAATAACAAATTAAACATTTAAGAAGCATGAAATTAAAAGAGGGAGTCTATGAAAGCTTAGTGACGAATGAGTTAGAAAATGATATGTTACAAGCATCGAAAGAAGGTCTTGTATGCAGAAAAGATAAGATTGACGAAGCTGAATCGCCTTCAATTTTAGCAGGCCATGTCAATAAAATCATTCGGAACAAGCTCTCTGATGAGAAACTTACCGTTGAGGAACGAGTCGGTTTTGCGAATCGTCTGATAGAATTTCTTAATGCTCAGGACGATGATACGATTGTAGATAATAATCAAATGTTGGCAGCAGTTGTGTCAAAGCATGAAGAAGCACGACTTAAGGCTACTGAACAGAATGTTGTAAGACCATTGACAGGTTTCCGAATCAGCAATCTTTTTACAGGCGGGCAAAGCAAAGTTCCAATGAATGCTGAAATTGAGCGCGACATTGAGAGTGCAGACAACATTCATCTGATTGTCTCATTCTTGAAATTGTCGGGGCTGAATCTGATCTATGATAAACTTAAAAAGTTTTGTGAGAATCCCAATCATAAATTGAGAGTTATCACAACAACTTATTGTGGTGTAACTGAAGCAAAGGCTGTAGAACGACTTGCACAACTTCCTAATACCGAAATTCGTATTTCCTACAATACAAGGATCGAGCGTTTACATGCCAAATCCTATATTTTTGAACGCAATTCTGGTTTTAGTACTGCTTACATTGGGTCGTCCAACCTATCGAAGTCGGCTCAAACAGATGGCTTGGAGTGGAACATACGAGTGACGAACATAGAGAATCCTCACATCATTAAAACAGCACTTGCCACCTTCGATCTTTACTGGAATAGCCATAATTTTGAGGATTTTGCTGAAGGAGGAGTAGAGAAGCTCTATGAAGAATTGAGAAAAGAGAAACAGCCGAATAAAACTCTGACAATCTCTTTGACAAAATTCACTATTTTGCCACATCAAAAACAAATACTTGATAAATTGATAGTGGTCCGTGAAAAGGGTATTAAGCGTAATCTGATAGTTGCTGCCACTGGCACTGGTAAGACCGTTATATCAGCTTTTGACTACAAATGGTTTACCGAGACGCATCCGAATAGGAATCGTATTCTCTTTGTTGCCCATCGCCAAGAGATACTTGTACAATCGCGCAACACTTATAGGAGTGTGCTGCAAGATGCAAATTTTGGTGATGTTTGGGTCGGTCAATATAAACCTGTTGGTGGTATCGATCATCTGTTTATCTCTGTTCAGACTTTTAATGCGAAGTATGATGAAATTTTTCATAGCCTGCCTTCAGATTATTATGATTATATAGTGATAGATGAGGCTCACCACCTTGTTGCTGATAGCTATCGAAAGATTCTCACGCATTTCAAACCGGAACTTCTGATAGGACTTACAGCTACACCAGAACGAATGGATGGTGTCAGTCTATTGCCTGATTTTGGTAATCAGATTAGTGCGGAAATACGGCTTCCAATGGCTCTTGATGAAGGATTGCTTACCCCCTTTCAATACCTTTGTATCAGTGATAACACAGACCTTACAGACGATGAGTTGATGCAAGGAAATAAATATGTCGCTTCTAAAATAACTGAACGTCTGTGCAATCAAGAGCGCGTGGGGCTCATTATCAACAAACTGCGTTATTATCTGCCAGACGAGACAAAATGTAAGGCACTTGGATTTTGTGCAACGAAAGAGCATGCTCGTTTTATGGCTGACAATTTTAATGCTTGTGGGCTTAATGCTGATTATCTTACTGCGGACAGAGATGGTGAACGCGAGGTGCTTAATAAAAAACTGTCGAGAGGAGAGATCAACTATCTGTTTGTGGTAGATATATTTAATGAAGGTATTGACATACCAGCAGTTGACACTGTTTTGTTCCTACGTCCTACCGAATCGCTTACTATTTTCTTGCAGCAGTTAGGTCGTGGACTTCGTCTCTATCCCGGAAAGCTGTTGCTCACAGTGTTCGACTTTGTGGCACAGTTGAATCAGAAGTATGATTTCACGAGCCGTTTCCGTAGTTTGATGAAACGTCAGGATAAAAATGTTGTTGACCAAGTGAAGAATGGTTTTACGCTCCTTCCTAACGGCTGTACGATACACATGGAAGAAATGGCTCAACAATATGTACTGCAAAATATTAAGGCTGCCGTTTATAACAAAAAGCGTCTTATCCAAGAGTTGCGAAGTTATGATCATAGTCCTACGTTAAAGGAGTTTATTGAAAATAATGGGCAGGATGTCCGTATTATATATAAGAATAATCACTGTTGGACCAGTCTTAAACGTGAGGCGGGATTGTGTTCCTATGAGAATGATGCGAAAACCCGTTGTTATGAAAAAGGTATTTCGAACCTTATTCATACTAATAGTATTACTTATTTGAGCTTTGTCAAGAAAACATTAGCTAATCTTAGTTCTGTAACATTTCATACGGAACAAGAAAAGACTTATAGTGTCATGCTTTATTACACGCTTTACATCGACAAAATTAGTAAATTGGGTTTCCAAAGCATTGAGGAAGGACTTCAATCGTTTGCCAACTATCCTATGTTCGTATCAGAAATGAAAGAACTGGTAGATTTGCTTCTGTCAAAAATTGAGATGAAAACATTCTCTTTAGGAGAAGGACTTCCTGTCGCTCTCGAACAATATGGCTGTTATACGCGTGAAGAAGTATTTACAATCTTCGGACGACAAACAGCTGATAAGAGAATGCAAGGTAGTGTGGCTGGAGTGTTCAAAATAGAAGAAATGAATACTGAATTGTTCTTTGTTACGCTAAACAAATCTGAAAAAGACTTCTCTGCTTCTACAATGTATGATGATTATGTGGTTAGTGAAAATCAATTTCATTGGAAATCGCAGAACACCGATACACACCAAGGTAGTGGCAAACGATTTGTGGAACAGTCTTTGAATAAAAAGAAATTTTTACTCTTCGTTCGAGAGAACATCAAAGATGGTTTTGGCAACACATGTCCTTTCTATTGTTTTGGTCTGATTGATTATATATCTTCACGTGATGACAAACCGATGAGTATTGATTGGCGAATGCGACATCCCATTTTGCCACAATTCGTGAAGGCCGTTTAGTGATAAATCAGAAGGCTTATATCCGCAATGTGCGATGAATCAATTACACAAATAATAATATGATATTATCTATTTTTGTACCTTGATAACTACACGATAAATATTTGATTTCACAAGAAATATTTTGTAATTTTGTACCATCCAAGCATCGGCAGACTTTGG
>NZ_KE387157.1:30184-126537 GCF_000430525.1 Prevotella corporis DSM 18810 = JCM 8529
CGTGCTTTCACGATGCGATAGCCGAAGCGTTTGAGCATTTCGGGGGCGTTGGGGCAGTCCTTGCGGTGAATCCTGATGCCACCGTTGACCGTGACGAAGCCGAAGACGGGGTCGCCGTAGATGGGGTGGCAGCATTTCGACAGTGAGAACTCTATGCCCTTGAGGTTCTGGTCAATGACGAGTACGTCGTCGTTGTTCTTCAGCAATTCCTCGGTACCGCTTTCGAATTCGAAGTTCTCGGCGCTCTCGGTCTCGCGTGGCTCGTTCAGGTTGTGGTCGCGGTTGAATATCTTTTGGTATTCGTCGATGACGTAGTTCAGGTCGAGTTTCTCCTCGGCAATCTGTCGGTAGAAATCGGATGTCTCTTTGAATCCGAGGTGTTTTACAAGGTGAGCCATCACCTGTTCCTCGATTTCTATCTTCTTGTTCTTGAACCTACGTTCGAGCATTTCCTTTGCATAGAGGCCTTCTTTTATCTGCGTTTCCTTGAGAGCCTGTCTGATTTTTGCTTTCGCACGGGCCGACTTGACTATCTTGAGCCATTCCTGTTTGGGGCTTTGGTTGGCCGATGTCATGATTTCTACAGTGTCACCACTGTGCAGTTCGGTCTTGATGGAGGCATTCTTGCCGTTTATTTTTCCGCCGACACACTGGTTTCCGACTTTCGAATGGATGTGATACGCGAAATCGAGGAGCGTGGCTCCCTTGGGAAACTTCAGCAAGTCGCCCTTGGGTGTGAACACATAGATTTCCTTGTCGTAGAGGTCAAGCTTGAATTGGTCCATGACTTCGAGGTTGTCGCCAGCCTCAAGCGCCGAGCGGATGGATGCCAGCCAGTTGTCCATGCCTCCTTCGGCCTTCACTCCCTTGTAACGCCAGTGGGCTGCCAGTCCGTGTTCGGCTATTTCGTCCATTCTCTCGGTGCGTATCTGCACCTCCACCCATTTCTTCGCTGGTCCAAGTACGGTGATGTGCAGACACTCGTAGCCGTTCGACTTAGGCACTGATATCCAGTCGCGCAGTCGTTTGGGGTTGGGCTGGTACATATCGGTGACGATGGAGTAGGCCTGCCAGCATTGCATCTTCTCCTTGGCTTCGGGAGAGTCAAGAATGATACGGATGGCGAATAGATCGTAGATTCCCTCGAATCCGCATTTCTGCTTCTTCATCTTCTGCCAGATGGAGTGGATGGACTTGGTCCGGCCCTTGATGTGAAAGCGCAGCCCTGCCTTTTGCAGCTCTTTGCTCACAGGTTCGATGAACTCCTTTATGTAGGCGTCGCGCGCTGCCTTTGTCTCGTTGAGCTTTTCCTTAATGAGATAGTAGGCATCGTGCTCCAGATATTTGAGTGACAGGTCTTCCAGCTCGCTCTTCAGCTGATAGAGGCCGAGCTTGTGGGCGAGCGGGGCATAGAGATAGATGGCCTCCTCCGACACTTCGCGCTGCGCTTCCTTGTTGGGCGTGTCTCGAATCTGCCGCATGAGGTTCACGCGGTCGGCTATCATGACGAGAATGACGCGCATATCCTCGGCAAACGACAGCAATAGATTGCGGAAGTTCTCGCTTTCTATGATGGGATTCTTCTTGTAAAGGTTCTGAATGCGCGAAAGTCCCTGAATAATCTTTGCAACGCCAGTCCCGTAGTCTTTCTCTATGGACGGCAACGACGACACTCCAGCCTCGTAACTGCTGTAAAGCAGAATGGCGATGACCGAGTCGCGCTTCAGACCGATGTTCTCTACTGCTATCATCGCTGTCTGAAGCGAGCACAACAGTGAGTTGAGGCCGAACACATTCCGCTCGATGGCATTCCGTTCCTCAAGCATCTTTATATGGTCGGTTATTTTCTGCTGATCCTCTGCCGTCAGCAGATCGCCCAATGCCAGCTTCAGCTTGCCGGTCAGTTCGTGAAAGGTTTCCCTCTCTTCATCGCTAAAAATAATATTTGCATCCATAGGTTGTTAATATAACATGACAAAGATACAAAAAAATAGACAAACGTTCCCCAAATTAAGAAAAAGTATGTATTTTTGCCGTATGGAGAAACTCAAAACCTTTATCTCTATGCTAACACAACATGATGAAACTCAGCTAAGCAATAAGGGAATCAGTGTATCGGAGCTCAACAAACAGCTCGATAATTTCAAGAATGGATTCCCTTTTCTAAGACTCGAAAGTGCAGCAACGGTCGGCAATGGTATCATTCAACTTGATGAGGAGGATTGCCGAATGTATTCCGGCATCTGGGAGAGCTACCTCAACAACGGTAACAAAGTAGTTAAGTTCGTGCCAGCGTCGGGTGCTGCCAGCCGTATGTTCAAGAACCTGTTTGCCTTCATTGACGCACCGTACAGCCAACCCACAACCGACTTTGAGAAGGACTTCTTCGACGGCATAGGCAAATTCGCCTTCTACACTGCGTTGAATGAGCAGTGCAAGACCAACAACGGCCTTACTATCGACGAACTCATAGCCAAGGGCGATTATAAGGCAGTGGTGAGAAATCTTCTGCAAGCCGACGGGCTCAACTACGGACAGTTGCCGAAGGGGCTGCTCGACTTTCACCGTTACGGTGATGACGTGCGGACGGCCATGGAGGAGCATCTCGTCGAGGCGGCTCTGTATGCTGCAAGCGATGGCTTAGCTAATGTTCACTTCACCGTGTCGCACGACCATTTGGAGCTCTTCAAAGCGAAGGTGGAGGCGAAGAAAACTCAATACGAAGAACGTTTCAGCGTAAAATTCAACATATCTTTTTCCGAACAGAAGGAAAGCACCGACACCGTTGCGGCCAATCCCGACAACACGCCGTTCCGCAACGACGACGGCACACTGCTCTTCCGACCTGGTGGTCATGGAGCACTGATACAGAATCTCAATGATATTCAGACAGATGTGGTATTCATCAAGAATATCGACAATATTATTCCCGACAAATTGAAACCAACCACTACCAAGTGGAAGAAGGCTATTGCTGGCGTCTTGGTTTCGCTTCAAAATCATACTTTCTACTTTATCAAGCGTCTGACGACCAGCCAACCTGACAGAGGCGAGCTGCTTGAGATGCTCCGTTTCCTTGAGACGTCGCTGTGTTGTCGCAATTCTTCGGCGGCATCGCTCAACGACGAGCAACTGTCGGCTTATCTGTTGTCCAAGTTCAATCGTCCGATGCGTGTCTGCGGTATGGTACGAAACAGTGGTGAGCCTGGTGGCGGTCCGTTCTTTGCCTACAATGCCGATGGCACGGTGAGCCTTCAGATATTGGAAAGCTCGCAGATAGACAAGGCGAACCCCGACTATGTGCGGATGTTCAATGAGGGTACTCACTTCAATCCTGTCGATTTGGTGTGCGCCATCAATGATTATCAGCACCGTCCGTTCCAGCTTCCCCAGTTTGTTGATTCGTCAACGGGATTCATCAGCACCAAGTCGAAGAACGGCAAGGAACTCAAGGCGCTGGAATTGCCCGGCCTTTGGAACGGTGCGATGAGCGACTGGAACACCGTGTTCGTAGAAGTGCCGGCCATTACTTTCAATCCAGTCAAGACCATCAACGACCTGCTTCGCAAGGAGCACCAGTAAGTGGTCAGACAACATTCCATAGGGAGGATGAGGCGTCATGCCTTATCCTCCCTTTTTTTTATTTTTCCAAACCACGGCTCACCAACCGTAATGGGGAAGGTGAGTGTTGACGATGCGATAGGTAGGTTTTCCCATGACGAATATTATCTATCTTTTTCTGATAATAATATTTTGAAAATCAGTACTTTATCATTTTCTGTTCGTTCGCTGGTTGATGTCGTGCCTGCTGTTGTCAAAAAACAGAAAAATAGCTGCGGGAAAGCCCTTTGACAGGCAATCCCGCAGCGAAGTTTATCTATTCAGAGTTTTTTAGAATAACAATGGTTATTGATATTCAAGTTTCTCTTTTAATCACCAGACGGAGCTGAAATCAGTTGTACCAAATATCTCCGCCTAAAACGTTCGTTCTCGATTCCGTTTCTTGTAGGTTCTCATCCTTAGGCGAGTAATCCTGATAAATCTGTAAGGTTTGTGAATCAGTCATTTTGAACTCCTTTCTTTTAATACTATATTCTGGATAGTGGCTATGACAAAGTTAACTGTTTTTTCGCAAAAATGCAAATTAATTGACACGAAAACTGAAAAATTAATGTTTTTTGTGCAAACGATTGCCTAATTTTACATTTCAACATGCTTCATCTATAATTATTTTAAAGTCAGTGAGTTGAACGGTATTAGCCAATCGTATGAGAGCGGTCAGTGCAGCCTTTATCGCTGCTTCCGAGTAGTTGACTGGGCTACTGTCGCACGTGCCGTCAGGCTTTTTGCCACGAGCCATTGTCGAAGCATTGGCAGGTGTTTTGTATCTATTAATGACTCGGTGGTGGAATTGTTAGTATTTTTCACTAAATAAAATGTTGTTTGTCTAAATTATTGACTAATTTTGCAACATCTTTGCCAGCAATGTCGTCTGGTGGGGCGTCCGTCGGCTGTCGCACCGCAGAAAAGTAGGACAGTAGCAAGGTGACGGAGGCTTAGGCATTTTAGTATTAACATGATATGGAGTCTATAAAAAATATATTCAGAATAGGGAAAGGACCTTCGAGTAGTCACACCATGGGGCCGCAGAGGGCTGCCCTTGTGTTTTTGGACCGTCATCCCGATGCTAAGGCATTCGAGGTGACTCTTTACGGAAGTCTGGCCGCAACGGGCAAAGGCCACTTGACAGATCAGGCCATTGTCGAGGTGCTGAGTCAAGTTGCGCCCGTCGAGATTGTGTGGAAAGCCAACGAGGTGTTGCCCTTCCACACCAATGGGATGCTCTTCAAGTCGTTCAACGAGAGTGGTGAGACCACCGACGAGTGGAAAGTCTATAGCGTTGGCGGCGGAGCGCTCTCCGAAGGGAAAGGCAAGGACGACTTTTTCTACACCCCACCAATCTATGAGCTCAAGTCTATCAGGGAAATTCAGCAGTGGTGCGAGAAGAATGGCCGTGGTTACTGGGAATATGTGGAGATGTGCGAGGATCGCGATATATGGGATTATCTGCGGGAGGTATGGCACACGATGCAGCAATCCGTGGAGAACGGGCTCGACAACGAGGGTGCGCTCCCTGGTCCGCTGAATTTGAGGTGCAAGGCGTCCACCTATTACATCAAGGCACGTGGCTACAAGGCCTCACTTCAGAGCCGAGGATTCGTCTATGCCTATGCCCTTGCAGTGAGCGAGGAGAACGCTTCGGGTGGCACCATTGTCACTGCGCCCACCTGTGGCTCGTGCGGTGTTATGCCGGCCGTGCTCCATCATATTGCGAATGTACACGATTTTTCTGAAAACAAGATAATCCACGCACTGGCGACCGCTGGCATTTTCGGCAACATCGTCAAGCGCAACGCCTCCATTTCGGGTGCCGAGGTGGGCTGTCAGGGTGAGGTCGGCGTGGCCTGTGCTATGGCTTCGGCAGCTGCCTGCCAACTCTTCGGTGGCAGTCCGTCGCAGATTGAGTATGCTGCCGAAATGGGATTGGAGCATCACTTGGGCATGACGTGCGACCCTGTCTGCGGGCTTGTTCAGATTCCCTGTATCGAACGCAATGCCTTTGCAGCCTGTCGTGCGCTCGATGCGCAGCTCTATTCGACCTTCAGTGATGGTCTCCACCTTGTTTCGTTCGACAATGTCGTACAGGTGATGAAGCAAACGGGGCACGACTTGCCATCGCTCTACAAAGAAACAAGCGAGGGCGGACTGGCCAAAGGTTACGTACTATAAATCTATGGAACGCTAACGACCGACTCTGGTCAACCCAATATCATGAAGCGGAGATGCCACAACCTTGTGACATCTCCGCTTTTTTCATGCGTGACATAGCCACCGCTCATCTTCTCGCCATGTTTCGGGCGGCAGTGGCTGACGTTACTATTTCCTGACGATGACCGAACCGTTGGCTTGGTGAGTCGCCAGCACGAGCACCTCGGCTATCTGCACATGCGCAGGTGCACTGGCTGCGTAGAAAGCCACGTCGGCGATGTCGTCGCCCGTGAGTGGCTTGATGCCCTTATACACGTTCTCCGCCTTTGCATCGTCGCCGTGGAAGCGCACGTTGGAGAAGTTGGTCTGCACCAGACCTGGCTTGATGTTGGTCACCCGCACAGCCGACTCTGCCACGTCGATGCGCAAACCGTCGGTGATGGCTTTCACTGCGGCCTTCGTGGCACAATAGACGTTGCCGTTGGCATAGGCAGCGTCGCCCGCCACCGATCCGATGTTGATGACATGGCCACGGTTTCGCTTCACCATTCCCGGCACGATGAACCGTGTCATGTTGAGCAATCCTTTGACATTGGTGTCGATCATCGTGTCCCAGTCGTTGAAATCGCCCTCGTATTCCTTGTCGAGGCCCAGTGCGAGGCCAGCGTTGTTGACCAGCACGTCGATGTCGGCCCATTCGCCGTCGATACTCTCCACGGCCTTCCGTGCAACCTCACGCTCCCGAACGTCGAACGTCAGCGCCAGAACTCTTGCCCCTTGGGCTTCGAGCTGTGTCTTGAGCGCCTCCAGCTTGTCGTGCCTTCTGCCGGTGATGATTACGTTGTATCCGCCGTTTGCAAACTTCTTGGCGCATGCTTCGCCAATACCACTGGTGGCACCTGTCACCATTACAATTTTCTTTTCCATTGTTTTGTATTTTGATTCTTCAGTCTTTTGTCTTTATTGCTGAGCTGACGGTTGTCGCTAAGGGCATCTCGTAACTTTTACCAGCTAAGGATGACCGTTCGCATCGACTGGTTTCGCAGTCCGTCAGATGGTTTACGGCATCAAAATTAGTAAAAATCATCGAACTCTCAAAGCGCATTCTCCGATTTTTCCTTCACAATGTCATTATTTTATGGTCGATGTGCGAGAACTCTTCGGTAGGCCTTTCGCATTCTCTCATTTGGCTTTTGCCGACAGGTTGTCAGCGGTTTTCTTCCAACGGTGTAGCAATGGTTGTGCGATAGCTCACCTTTCGCCGTGCCGAAGCTGACCTTTTATGCACCGAAAGCTAACCTTTTGAGCATCCATTTCTATGCTATTGATAATCAGGCAGTTACAAATATGATTCTAAAGGGTGTTTTCTGTGGCTTCATTGGCTTGGTGTTGAGTGGCATTTTGGGGGATGGCGACGCTCGGCCAACGAGCCTTTGGCTACACGTATCTGAATGCCCATCACTCTGTAGGATTGCCATTTACAGCCGTCTGCCTACCGAAAAAGCCATGTCGCTGCCCTTGTTGCGGGTGTTGACATGGCTTTTGTCTTATGGTGGTTCTGCCGGCTGATGATGGGCACGGTCCGACGGCATCAAATTGTCTCAATGCTCAGCAGACCTTCGAGGTTGGTCGGCACGTGGAAGCTGTCGCAGTTGATGCGTTTCATCTGTTCTGTGCCCTTTCGTGTGATGTGGAATCGCTGGCATCGGCTGTCGTGCTCGCATGCCTTCCGTCTGATGTAGCCTTTCTTTTCGAGCGAGGCTATCACCTTGGAGGCATTCGAACGCGTCAGGTTCAGTGCATCGGCAATTTCTCCGGAGAGCAGGTTTTCGCACTCCGAGAGGACGCAAAGCAGCATCACCTCGTTGATGTTCATGCCGAAAGCGTCTTCCAATTTCAGTTCAAAGGCACCGATGGCACGATAGATGTTCCTGATTTTACAGATACATTGATTGTCCATGATTTCCTGTTGTTGTAGGGCCGTTCTATTTTCCGCTCAGGCCTATTTCAGCAAATGTTGCTTGACCATCTCCTCAAGTTCGGGCTTCATCTTTGCACCGACCGATGTGACGGGCTTTCCTTCCATGGGAATGAAGAGCAGGGTGGGGATGGTCTGAATGCCAAACATGGCTGCCAGCTCCTCGTTTTTGTCAACATCCACCTTATAGACGTCTATCTTGCCGTCGTAGTCGTTGGCTATCTCCTCAACGATGGGGGCGATCATCTTGCACGGTCCGCACCATGTAGCGTAGAAATCGATGATGGCGGGCTTGTCGCCCTTGAACTCCCATTTGTCAGACATCTTCCCAAAGTCCATCACTCTATCCTTAAACATTGCCGTTGTCATTTCTGTTGTCTTCATTTTCTTGTTCTCCTTCTTGTTGTTTTGTGCTACAGTCTCCTGTGCATTCTGTTGTTTAACTTCTTGTTTCTTGTTGGTCTTTGCGCAGCTTCCCAGCATGAGGGAAACGATGGCAAGACCGATAAAAACTATTTTCTTCATTTTTGTGTCTCGGTTTTTGTCTGTTGATGTTTGTTCCACTGCTTGGTTGACTTCCCGTCAGTCAGTGGGTGTTAATGTTTCCTATGGAAAACATTACAAATATAGTGTTTATCTGTATATAAAACAAATTTCCAATAGAAACAATGTGTAGTTGTAACAGGATTTAACGTTAAGCAGTGGTGGCTTAACGGTTATTGTATAAATTCCAAACTTTCAATCCTTACACGGCAATCAATCGTCGTCTGTTGGTCGGTGGGTCATGTTCGGCTGCTCCGTCCGGCAACGAATCCCGTCGTCCACGCAGCTTGCAAGTTGAAACCGCCCGTGATGGCATCGACGTCGAGCAGCTCTCCGGCAAAGAACAGTCCGGGGCAGACTTTGCTTTCGAGTGTGTTGGGGTTGACACTTTTCAGGCTCACGCCGCCGCAGGTGACGAACTCATCGCGGAAAACTCCCTTTCCGCTTACGTGGTGGACATCGTTGGTGAGCGTTTCGATGAGCTTGTTGAGCCCCTTTTTCCCCAATTCGTCCCACGGTTTCTCCTTGTCGATGCCCGTCCGCTCAAGCAAGTAGTGCCACACTCTGGCCGTCAGCTCACCGGGATGCACGTTTGCCGTCAGCTTCTTGGGGTTCTGCCGTGCTATTTGCCTGATTTGCTCCTCCGCCAGCTGTGCGTTGGTCTCGCCGAGCCAGTTGATAGCCACTTCGAAATGGTAGTCGTGGTCGCTGATGTAGCGTGCCGCCACCGACGACAGCTTCAGTGTCGCCGGACCGCTCATGCCCCAGTGGGTGATGAGTAGTGGCCCGTTGGCGCGGAACTTTGTGCCGGGGATGCCCAATACCACAGGTTCGACCACTGCCCCCATGAGGTCGCGGAAGTTCTTGTCGGCGATATTGAACGTGAAGAGCGACGGAACGGGCGGCTCAATCCTGTGTCCCGTCTCCTGAAGGTAGGCCAGTCCTGCCATGCGTGGCGAACCGCCGGTAGTTAGTACGACCTTGTCGAAGGTGCGGGAGGGCCTGTCCTTGAAGTCCACCTCCAAGCGTCCGTCCGCCCGTGGCGCAACCTTCACGAGTTGATGGCGCAGGCACACCGTCACGCCAGCTTTGGCTGCGGTGCGTGTCAGGCAGTCGATTACGGTCTGGGAGCTTTGCGATCGTGGGAACACACATTGGTCATCTTGTGTCGTCAGCTCAACTCCGTGCTGTTCAAACCATTGACAGGCGTCGTTGTTGTCGAACGAGTTGAAAAGCCTTTTCATCAGTTTGTCGCCCCGTGGATAGACGCTCTTCAGATCGTTGATGCCGAGGAACGAGTTGGTGAGGTTGCATCTGCCTCCTCCCGACACGCTAACCTTGGCCAACACACGGCCGCTCTTCTCGAAGATGGTCACCGTGTCGGCCGGATGGCGTTCCTTTGACTGGATGGCGGCAAAGAATCCGGCAGCTCCTCCGCCAATGATGGCAACGTGTTTCCTGTCTGACATATATATAATAAGGTCTCTTTTCAGGGGCGAAGTTAATGAAAAAGCCTGAATTGGGCAAGTTCTATGCCTTTTTTAGTGGGGCGAACGCCGTATGGTTAGTTACGGCTAAGAAAACGAGTGGAAAGAAAATGCTCGTTTGTGGGCGTATCATAGAGAGGATAATCCAAGGAACAGCACACGGAAAAGGCAAGAATATAACAAGAAACACGAGCAAAGCGGAAAATCATTCTTGCCAGAATTTTAGATCATATTGACAGCCTAGAGATACGATAGGTGGCAGAAGCTACTCCCCATCGCCGACCAACAGAAGGAGTTGACGGAACAACCATTTGTAGATGTTAAATAATTTTAAACCGATAGATTATTTTGCCTATTACGACAAATTATGTATTTTTGCAAAAGAATACGCTTATCCCACGTGCATAATGAAACGATTTTTCCTCTTGTTCCTTACTTCCGTTCTGTTTTTGGGTAGCGCCGTTGCGTCTCCCCGAATCAAATGGAATCAAACCTATCAGAATTATTTTAACCGATATAAGGACTTGGCCATCCGTGAGATGCTCCGTTATGGCATTCCGGCCAGCATAACACTGGCGCAGGGGGTACTTGAGAGTGGGGCGGGGCAGAGCCGTTTGGCCACCTTGGGCAACAATCATTTCGGAATAAAGTGCCACGGGTGGACGGGACGGACCATCTCGCACGACGACGACCTTAACGGCGAGTGCTTCAGAGCCTACGACACGCCTCTCGAAAGCTACGAGGACCATTCACTGTTCCTCACCAGGCGTCAGCGCTACAGCAGTCTTTTTCAACTCTCGTGCAAGGATTATCGTGGCTGGGCTCATGGACTGAAGCAGGCAGGATATGCCACCAACCCAAGTTATGCCTACAAGCTCATCGAAATCATAGAACTCTACCAGCTCTACCAGTACGACAATGCCACGAGCTACGCCTTCAACGACGAGCCGAAGCAGAAAGAGACACGTCCGAAGGCCACCACCACCGAGCGTAGGAAAGGATTCGATGTCAACAGCGTCATTCATCAGTTGCGTCCTTACAACCAAAACTTCTATCTTGTAGCCCGTAGCGGCGACACCTTCAAGAGTCTGGCAAAGGAAATCGGTATGAGTGCCCACAAACTGGCGCGAATCAATGAACGAAGCACGAAAGACATCATCTGCGACGGTGAAATCATCTGGACCTGCAAGAAACAAAAGCGTGCCCCACGAGAGTTCAAGAAGCGTCCGCACATCGTTAGAAGTTCAGAGAGCCTCTACGACATCGCCCAAAAATACGGCATCAGGCTGAAAAGCCTCGTCAAGAAAAACCGACGGCTGGCAGAACAGGGAGTCAAGGTGGGCGACGAGGTGAGAATCTATTGATTAATAACTCGTTCGGTGCAAACGTTTGCGCAACAAAAAGAGTAGAAAAGCACAATTTTTTTTGGCTTCCTTCTGCAGTAAGTCGTATCTTTGCATCGTATTTAAGACATTAAAAACTTAGTCAATAAGGTAATAGATTGTAGGGATATCTAACTTTAAAAATAACTTTTTTCATTTCAATGAATTAAAAGGTATTTTAGCTCTAATAGGTAAAATAGATTGGTAGTTTGAAAATTAGTTTTTGTTGATTTGGTAAACCCCCATTCGCTGTTGAAGCAAGTGGGGTTTTTTATGACCGTTCCCGTAAGGAGCGGTTACGTCTTATCATATTGGTAGCCATCGATTGATGATTATTCAGTCATCGTGGGGCCCACAACGAGAGCGAATGGCAGTAAGGTAGCCGACAACCGAACAGTAATCAGTTCTACCCTGATGCCCCGTTCAGTTTACAGTTACGACCATTCACACAGCTCCCAAAAGTGACTGCTTATTCTACTACTATCGAAGCCTTGCGGATGCGAATGTCAGCAAGAGGCCTGTCGTTGTCATCGACGACGGCTTGTTCAATGCGGTTGACGATTTCGAGCCCCTCCACTACTTCACCGAAAACCGTGTAAGTACCGTCCAGATGGGGAGTTCCGCCCACTGTCTTGTAGAGCTCGCGTGTTTCGGGCGACATCTGCACAGTGCTGTCAGTGTAGTGGTTGAGCCGACTTTGCGCCCAGTCCAGTTGTTTGTCGGAGAACTTGATGCCCCAGACGATGTAGAACTGTGTCGATGACGATGCCCGTTGAGGATTCACCTCGTCAGACTCACGTGCTGCTGCCACGGCGCCACGCTTATGGAGCAGTTGTGGGTAATGTATCTCTGCGGGAATGGTGTATTCCTCCGGAGTGTCGCCCAGCATCTGTCCGGGCTTGGCTGTCTTTGAACCCAAATCTCCCGTCTGAATCATGAAGTCTTTGATGACGCGGTGAAAGAGCACACCGTCGTATGCGCCCGCCTTCACTTGCTTAATGAAGTTGTCGCGATGCTTCGGCGTCTCATTGTAGAGCTGGATTCGTATGTTTCCGCTGTCGGTTTCGAGTAGTATTTCCGGTCGTTTGTCTGCCGTTTGTGCGTGCGTTGTCAACGCTGCCACAGCGAACAATAGGATAGTGATGGTCTTTTTCATTCGGATAATGTGTTGATTTCAGATTATTGCCTGTGCCACGGGACGTGAGTACCGATGCACTATTGGCAACAAATTTACTAAAAATCTTTCAAAAGCTCATTATCTTTTTCGTATCTTTGTGGTGAAATATACTGAAGGTGGATTGTATAGATTACCACCGCAGCAGAAAATTAGTTGGTTACGGGTTACGTCTTGCCTTCTTTTCTGTTCTTTTCAGCCCAAATGGCAAGTAGGTTGAGGTGCAAAAGATATAGATGCGGATAAGCATTCTTACACTTTGACATTGGAAAGAATCAGGAAACCTGACAAGAACAATTTATAGAACCCACGTTAATTTTGAGCTTTATGTTACTGATAAAATCTGTGAGAGGAAAGAAGCCTACATGGGGCGAGCGGTGTTTCATAGCCGAAAACGCCACATTGGCAGGCGATATAACAATGGGCGATGACTGTTCGGTGTGGTTTGGTGCGGTGATTCGGGCCGATGTCGCTGGTGTGACCATCGGCAACGAGGTAAACATACAGGATTTGGCTTGTGTTCACCAGACGGCTGGTAGGCCAGTGACTATCGAGGACGGTGTGAGCATCGGTCATGGGGCTGTGGTTCATGCGGCGACCATCCGCAGCGGTGCGCTCATCGGCATGAATGCCACTGTGCTCGACCTTGCAGAAGTGGGTGAGAACGCTGTGGTGGCGGCTGGATCCGTAGTGCTGGCCGGCACGAAGATACCTCCTTGCGAGATTTGGGGCGGCATTCCTGCGCACAAGCTGAAGGATGCCGAGCCTGGCTTTGCACGAGCGTATGCCGATAGTTATCTCGAAACCAAGAAATGGTATTGAATCGCCGACGCGTTGTTACGACTATTGGCTTTTGATTTCTGATTGATGATTCCCTTTTCCTTATATACTGGTAAGCGGAGAGTATGACTCCAATGAGGCATACTCTCCGCTTATTGTTTGTCGAAGGCCTTGATTTGCCGACAGAAGATAGGCTGTTGCCTTCCGCCGTTCGTCAGATGATGCCTCGCAGACGGTCGTCAAATGCCGACAAAGCGGCCTTTGCTCCCTCGCCCATGGCGATAACGATTTGCTTGTAGGGCACGTTGGTGACGTCGCCCGCCGCATAGACGCCCTCAATGGTTGTGCGACAGAATTCATCGACTTTGATTTCGTGTCGTGGGGTCATATCGAGTTGCTCCTTGAAGGGCTCGCTGTTGGCCGCAAGACCTATCTGAACGAACACACCGTCGATACCGATGCTGCGCTCTTCGTCGTTCGTTCGGTCCTTGACGGTTATCGCCGTCAGCCTCGTACCGTCGCCCTCCACCTTTGTCACCTGTGAGTTGGTGAAAATCTGCAGGTTGTCGAGCGTGGCAGCCTTCTGCTGCAGCACGGTGTCGGCTTTCGGATGGTCGCTGAATTCATAAACGCTCACGCTGTTGCAGATGCCCGACAGGTCGATGGCTGCTTCGAGACCAGAGTTGCCCGCGCCAATAACTGCCACGTTCTTGCCCTTATAGAAGGGCCCGTCGCAGTGCTGACAGAAGTGGATTCCGTGTCCGATGTATTTCTCTTCATCAGCCACGCCGAGTCGTCGCCAACTGGCGCCTGTGGCGATGATGACCGCAGGTGCGAAGAATGTCTCTCTTCCTTTCACGCCGATCGACTTTTCCTTTCCGCTGAAGTCAACATGTGTCAGCTTTCGGTGCTCGAAAATGTCGATGGGATAGGTGCCGATGTGAGCTTTAAGGTCAGCGGCGAGCTGCGTTCCGTTGGTCTGCGGTACGGAGATGAGGTTCTCTATGCCTGTGGTGTCGTTCACCTGACCGCCAATGCGTTCTGCCACGACTGCCACGCGGAGTCCTTTTCGTGCCGAATAGATGGCTGCCGACGCACCGGCAGGACCGCCTCCCACTACGATTACGTCGTGATGGTGTTCCACCGGCTCAGCGTTGTCGTCTGTTTCGCTACCCACCATGTCCTCCAACTTTTGGAGAAGGATTCCAAGGTCGCCCCGTCCGATGTGCAACGACTCACCGTTGCAGTAAACTGCGGGCACGCCCTGGATGCCTAATTCGCTCACCTCCTGCTGAAAGAGACCACCGTCTATCATTTCATGCCTGATGTTAGGATTGATGAGCGACATGAGATTGAGTGCCTGAACCACGTCCGGACAATTAGTACATGTCAGCGATACGTAGGTTTTTAGTGCTATGTTACCCTTGAGTGCCTTGATGCGCCGTTGCGTTGTCTCATCGGGGAAATTCTTTCCCTGACCATCTGCATTGAGAACGGCGAGCAGCAGCGACGTGAACTCGTGTCCGTTGGGAATGCCCCTGAAGCTGATGCCTGTCGGTTGGCCGTCTCTGACCAAACCGAAGCGGAGTTCCTGTCCTTCCACCTCGTTGTACTCAGCCTTCAGCCGATCGGAAACCGACGTGAACTCGTCGATGAACTGACGCATTTCTGCCGTCTTTTCGTTTTCTTTGGCTAAGGCTACGTTGAGCGTTATCTCCGACTTCAGCGAGGCGAAGATGCCCTTCACTTGTTCTAAAATGCTTTGGTCTAACATAAGCAGCTAAGATTTAAAAGACTCCTCCCATGGTGAGGAGGAGCAGTTGTCAAAGTATTTTTTCTCTTAAAGTTTACCCACGAGGTCGATGCTGGGTTTCAAAGTGTCAGCACCCTCGTTCCATTTTGCTGGACAAACCTCACCTGGGTGTGATTCAACGAACTGTGCTGCCTTCACCTTGCGCACCAATTCGTCGGCGTTACGCCCGATACTGTTATCTTGCATCTCCACCAGCTTGATGAGTCCCTGTGGGTTTACGACGAATGTGCCACGGTAAGCCACTCCCTCGTCTTCCTTATAGACACCGAAACCTTTGGCCAGTACGCCCAATGGGTCGGCAAGCATGGTGTAGTTGATTTTCTTAATGCTGTCGGAAGTGTCGAACCATGCCTTGTGTACGAAGTGTGTGTCGCAGCTCACTGAGAAAACCTCAACTCCCATCTTCTTCAACTCCTCGTACTTGCCTGCCAAATCAACCAACTCGGTTGGGCAAACGAATGTGAAGTCGGCTGGATAGAAGAAGAAAATCGCCCACTTGCCTTTGATGTCGTCACTTGAAACTGTCTTAAACTCACCGTTCTGGAATGCCTGAACCTTAAATTCAGGAGCTTGTGCATTGATTATTGTCTGCATAATTCTTTACTGTTTTAAATTTGTTTATTGCAAAGTTAGCTATATTCTACTCTCGCTCCAAATGATAAAATCAATGAGTTAATAGATTAAATCTATAATTATGTATAACCCATTGATTTACAGTCGCTTTGTGACCGAAAACAAATTTTCATCTCACTTGTTTTTTATCGCCAGACGGTCATGCTTCCCCAATCGCTCATTCGACCTCGTGCTCACAATGAATTGATGGGCTGATGGTTTCCCGACTGCTCTCATTCGTTTGTCGGTATCTTTACTGCCGTTCTTTCTTTGCGTAGCCCGCTATTTTTTTAAAGAACGATCAACAAACTGAACGGCAATCAAACAATAGCAGAAGTGACGTTGATGACAGAATAGGGATGAAGCGTTTGTGAGACGGTGGGAGGACTTATCAGGCCTAAAAAACGTGGGAACGAGTGGTTGGCTGTAAGTTGTTGATTTTCAATCAGATATATTTTACCATTCAAAAGGTGAGCTATTACCGTGCAAAAGGTGAGCTTTTGCATTGCGAAAGATGAGCTTTTGCCATGCGTTGGCTTAGATATGGTTGGTGATGGGCGAGGATGGGGCATGAAAAAGGGCTGAAACCCATGTTCGGATTTCAGTCCTTAGTCTGTTATGGATTACCCGTCAGTATTGAGACGGTAATCGGAATCGGTCCGTTGGCTACCTCACAACGACCTTCTTTCCGTTCATCATGTAGATGCCCTTAGGCAGACTGTTGACGGTCTGTCCGGCATTGAGTCTTGCCACCTTGCGTCCCTGAAGGTCGAACACGTTGGCTGGCTGTGTGACAACAGCTTCGTCGATGGCCTGGATGCCATCTGTCGTTGTGCCGATGATTCTGATCAGGAGTGAGTTGGTGGTTGCGTCAGCCATTTCATTGGCAGCAAAGAATGCACGGAAGGAGGCAGGAGCGAAGGCCGACTGATAGTCGAATTGAGAGCCTTGCTCGTTGATGCCGAATGCACGGCTGCTGTTCAGGTTGGTCGCTGAACTGTAGTAGGTGTAGCGTGGCGAGCTTGTCATGCATGGGTTGTCAGCTGTGATTTCCGCATCCTCGGCACTGAATCTTACTTGCTTGTTCACCAGTGCGGCGGGAACTCCGATGAGGTAGGGCAGATCCTTGCTCATTTCAGGTGCATGGCTGAAATAGACGATGTTGTCCTTCTGCTCGCTGAAGCTCATCAGCCAGAATTGCTTACCCTTGTCGGTAGCCGACTTGTACCAGTCGATGTCGTTTCCGTCAGCCGTTATCTTGGTTGCGTCGAACGGTAGCGACAGTGTCTCCCATCCCTTGTTGTTGCTCAGCGCCTGTTTCAAGATGCGGGTGTAGGCTATTTTCTCGGCCTTGAACGAAACTGGGCAGTAGAATGCCTTGCCGTCGGTCAGCTCAATGTTGGCCGCTACCCCGTTGACGATCACGTTTTTGTTCTCCAAGCCCTTGGTGCTGCCGTAGCGCGAGACGTAGTAAAGTGTGTTGGGATTGCTGTTGGGCTTAACGCTCGTATAAACAGCGCTGCTCAAATCGACTGCCGCTGCTGCCTCGTTAACCACGATATTGCTGGTGGCGGGCTGCGTAAGCTCGGTTCCGTCGGCCATATAGCTGATAATTCCCCGCTTGAGGGTCACTATCTTGTAATCCCTCATCTCCTGATAGCCCTTGAATGCGACTAGCATGTATTGTCCGTCGGAGAGGCCGCCGAACGCGAAATCTACGTCGATGCTCTCCCCGTTCTTGATTTTGGCATTGACAGAAGTCAGATTGAGGGGATATTGACTTGATGAATCGAAGATGCCGACGTTGATGTTTCCATTGTAATCGCCTGCCGTACTTGTGATGTGGGCTTTGCCGCTGATTTTGTTGCCATAGACCGTGCCAGCCTGTTCGCCGTTGATGGTGAAGGTAGAGCCCAGTATCACAGAGCTGCTGTTAGTAGATGTGATGGTCACATCTCCTTGTTTGAGCACGTCCTTGCCCTCATCGTCGGACGTTACGTAAAGGGTATGTTTGCCAGTGGATGCCGGAGTGAACTGCATTTCCACCTCGATGGTCTGACCTTCCTTGACAGTGGGCGATATGAGTGCCACCTCTTCGCGAGTGGTTGATGCGGGTTCGGTGACGAACAGATAGAGTGTGCCGTAAAATTCGTGAGTGCCGTTGTTCTTGATGCTGAACTTCACGGGCTGGGGGGTGCGTGTCGTCTTGTCGCCGATGAACTGCAAATCGCCCAACTCAAGCTTGTCGGTACGGGTTATCGGGTCGAACTCGTTGGTTATCTGACCGTTCGCATCAACATGAACGATGACATACATGCTGGGGTCGAACGTCCAGTCGGTCGTGCCATAGACACGGCTCACTGGAGTCAGCTTATAGGTCTTGTTGCGCTCAAGTTTCGAGAGATAGAGTCTGTGTGAATAGGAATACATAAACTTGAGAGTCTTGTTTCTCTCGATGCTGGTCGCCTCGCCTGAGATGTTGCCTTGGTCGTCGATGATTCCGACTGCGTAGTCGAATGTGCCGTCAATGCCTGCGCCATTGCTGAACTCCAACGAGATCAACCTGTTCTCCACGTCCGTGATACCCATTTTAAGACCGTCTTTTGGCAGATTGGCGGGAGCTCCCGGCTGAATGCCGATGACTGCTTGCTGGTCGATGGCATAACCATCGTTGGTCGTACTTGCGCCGATGCCTGACGTGTTGTCCGGGTTCAGTACGGAAATGAGGAAGTATCCGTTGCTCATGCCGCCCCAACCCCAATTGACGTGGTAGAGACCTTGACCATCGTAGCCGTCGATGACGAAGCAATGGCCGCCGCCAGTTGATGCGCCGCAGAAAACTACTGGTCTGTGCGCTTTCATTTCCTTGTAGAGAGCGTTGTCAAAGTCAACGGAAGTCATGTTCTTTCGGTCGATACAGTAGGCGGAATAGTCGAAATACTTGTAGAGAGCAGGTGCGATTGACTCGGTGATAGCTCCCGAACCACCAGCTGCGCTCACGTTGTAGTCCATCTTCACCGCAGCTCCCACCCATGCCATCAGGTCGGCCACGGCATCGACGTTGGCCTTCGGATCGCTTGTTCCGGTGTATTCAGGCAACATATCCTTCCAGCTCAGTGTTGAATTGGCGGGAATTTCTGGTACGGTAACATTCTTCGTGAACGTTGTATAGGTAGGGATGGTCGCCGTGGTCTTCTCCGGCCACTGGTGGTAGTACATCGTCTGTGCCATGGCAGTGGCTACACAGCCCGTGACAAATCGTTTGCTACTGGGCAATTTGCCCGACTTCGGACAGTGTTGGTTATAAGCGCCGTCCTGATTCCAGTTGCATTTGAGCAGCGGGCGTATGGGATTGCGCGTGGCATCGCCCTGTCCAGGAACGGTGGTTGACATATCTGCGTTCTGTTTGTCGAGTTGGTTGATCTGATCAGCGTAACTCTGCAGGAAACTCCTCATGTTCTCAGGAACGGAGGATAGGTTGAATGAGCCCGTATCGCTGTAACCGAGCACTTTTTCGGTGCGGTCGTCGCCCGATACGACAACGAATCCCTGTTCGCTGCCAGCATTGAATACGTAGTAGGCCGACGGTGTTTCGGTTTTAGCATTGCTTTGCTTGCGCGGCGCTGCATAGGCCATGCGCGGTGTTTTCATCTTGATGCCCTTTGTCTGTAGGAATCGCTTTGCCGTACGAAGTGCATCTGATTTTGTTACTGGTGCCGCGAATACTATTTGTGTCGTAAAGAGCAACAGTAACAGTAGGTAATTTTTATTCGCCATAATGAAGATAATATTTAATAGTGTAATTTAGATTATTTGAAATTCGGCCACAAAGATAATGAAAAAGGATGTTATTCTGTGTGAAAGGTAAGATTTTTTTCTCTTTTAGTTGCAAATTGTTTTTTCATTGGTGCATTTCCCCATCTTTTTCGGCATGTTTGGACGGGCGAGAAGGGTGGGGAGAAGTGCGCGGAGCTGTTCTCTTCGTTGTGAATTATTCAGCAACGGTTTCCCGTTGACTATGCCCCTGAATGTGAAAGCTCACCTTTCGAATTCCAAAAGCTCACCTTTTATCGTCCAAAAGCTCACCTTTTAGGCTGCGATAGGTGAGCTTTAGAGAGCAAAAGCGCATCTTCCTGATTATCAGTTTCTTATAAGTGTGGTTGGAAAGGTTTTTTAATGATTGCTATTCCTATGCTTTCTTGGTGGTGGTCTTTCGTGCACAATCGGCCGTTGGGCAGCCATTCGGTGGCAGATGTTGCCCTCATGCCGTTCATATCAGCATCAGCGGCCTATCGGGAGTTGCCCCGATGGGGAATGTTGGACGAAAAAGCCATCCAGCCATGATGAACGGCTGGATGGCAATGCAAAAAGATTGAAACATATTTAGGGAATTAATCCCTCAAAGAGTAGGTTACTGTCGTCACGACTCGCACCTTCTTTATATATGGTGTGTTAGAGTCACGGTCGTCGATGGAGAACTGTCCCTGGTCGGCACTTACTATCTTGTTGAGCGTGCTGTGGCTGTTTTCGGCGAATTGCTTGGCCGTGAGCTCGGCATTCTCTATCGCTTCTTGCATCATCTTGGGCTTCATGGCCTTGAAATTGGTAAATTCGTACTTGATGGGGTTGGCATATCCGCCATCGACGATGGCTACTCCCTGTTTGAGAAGCTCGCCTTGACGCGCTATGATGCCTCGGACGAGTTTCACTTGGTTGCTCGTCACGGTGATGATGCTGGTGATGTTGTAGCGGTAGCCCTTGTTGTTCTCGCTGTATTGCTCGGCATTCAGGTCGATGACAACGGGCGCATTGACCTCAATTTCATTGGGTTTGACACCGTTGCTGATGAGGAAACTGCGTATTTTCTGTTGTGTCTGTCCGATGCTTCCGTAGAGTTCGGGCAGACTGTTGCCGAGTTCTTTCGACAGGATGGGCCATGTTACCTTGTCGGCGGCTACCTCTTTCTCGGCGAGTCCCTTCACACTCACCTTACGATCCTTGTTGGCAAAATTGTCGATTCCGGCCTTGATGCAGAAGCCCAGCACAGCGATGCCGAGAGCAGTGATGAGCGATGAGATGATTCTTTCTTTCATAAGTCTGGGGATTTAGTAGTTACAAGGCGGATCTGCGATGTCTTTCCGCACGAGCAGGTCTGCGATGTCAGATGCCGCTTCCTCTGCCTTTATGTTGACAAAGATAAGAAACAATTATCGAAAAAATATAAATTTTCGTTTAAAAAATGTTTAATCGTGTCGAAGAATTAAGAAATATCGCTGCGCTCGTTGATTCTCCGCACCGCCATAGATCATCATCCTACTCCAATTCCACACGTTTATATGGTTTTCCCGTCTGTCTTGCTGCGCCCGTCATGGACCTCAATAGTCGGCTTTTCATATAAAAGATGTTTAATGATGGGGCGAATTGTCATTAAATAAGAAAATATATGTAATTTTGTGTGTTATTTTTGAAGATGAATAATCCCTGAAATGAACAACTGACACACAGTTAATCAATGAGAACATACAACCAGCGACAGGCCGAACAACGAATGAACGAACTCGCAAGCGAAGGAAAGGAGTTTGTTTTCGTCATCAGTTACGACATGCAACATTCTTATATAGAGGAAGTTGGCAGTGTTAACGACCAAGAGATGCTCTACGCTTTCCCACACATCAACAATCTACCAGAAGGCGAGAGCCCAGCCACCACCCCCGTCAGATGGACGTTTGACGCCCCTGACAGGGCAAAGTATGAGCGGAGCATCAACCATGTGAAGCAGAACCAGTGCGAAGGGAACTGCTATCTGGCCAATCTGACGTGCCGTGTGCCCGTGGAAACCAACCTCACCATGCGTGAGATTTTCCTCCGTTCGGAAGCGAAATACCGCTGTTGGATGAAGAATCGGTTTGTCTGTTTCTCACCAGAGATTTTCGTGCGAGTAGCGAACGGTAAAATCAGCTCATTTCCCATGAAGGGAACTATCGACGCTACGCTCCCCAATGCAGAGGAAACACTGATGAATAACTCGAAAGAGGCGGCGGAACACGCTACTATAGTGGACCTTATACGCAACGACTTGAGTATGGTGGCTGACCATGTGGAGGTGGAACGCTATCGGTATGTTGACCATCTGACGACGAACAAGGGCGAGATACTTCAGACAAGTTCGGAGATTACCGGACGACTGTTGCCCTACTACATGAGCCATGTCGGCGAGATGATTTTCAAACTCCTGCCCGCTGGTTCCATAACGGGCGCTCCTAAGCCCAAGACGGTGGAGATTATCGCCGAGGCTGAGGGCTACGAACGAGGCTTTTACACGGGAATCATGGGCCATTGGGCAGACGGAAGACTCGACAGTGCGGTGATGATACGCTTCATCGACTGCGAGAAGGGCCAACTCTACTACAAGGCTGGTGGAGGAATAACGGCAAGGAGCAACAACGACGACGAATACAACGAGGTAATTGAGAAGATTTATGTGCCGATTTATTGAAACCATACGTGTGGAAAGGGGAGTGGTGAGCAATGCAGCGTATCATCTGCGGCGCATGAACGCCACGCGGAAGCACTTCTGGGGCGATGCCAGAGAACTGCGGATGGAGGACTTCGCCACGGCCATCGACCCTCGGATGGACTGCGCTAAGCTGCGGTTCGAGTATGATGGCACCGACATTTACAACCTCAGCTGCACTCCTTACTCACGGCGCACCGTCCGTTCGCTAAGGCTTGTCACCGACAATGGGATAGATTATTCATACAAGAGTGCCGACCGGTCGGCACTCGACAGACTGAAGGCTATGCGAGACGGCAGCGACGAGGTAATCATAGTGAGAAACGGACTGCTCACCGACACGTCATACACCAACATAGCACTGTTTGACGGCTGCGAATGGCTGACTCCCAAGTTGCCGTTGCTGGCCGGAACACAACGGGCGAGCCTCATTGACCGTCAGCGGTTGAGAGAAGCCGACATCAGGGCTGACGACTTGTGGTCGTTCGACTACATTGCTCTGTTCAATGCCATGATGAATCTCGGTGAAATGATTCTGCCTGTGAGGACGTCCGTCAAACGAAAATAGGGCGGAGGATGGTTACAAAAAAGGCAACCCATGAGAGTTGCCTTTTATTTTCAGACTGTTTCAAATCGCTGACACTGAACAGTTTATGTTTCTTTTCTGATTTTTTTGTCACTCGTCAGCAATCTTTCTGAACAAGCCTATATAGCTTCCGATTACTTATTTCTCTAAATCGATTTTCCCTAATATAATGAGTGCTTCGGCAACGATAGCCGCAACGGTGGTTAAAATTCCGAATGTAAACATAATTTTTTTCCTTTCTTTTCGTTGTGCATGCCCCTTTGGCACGCGGTTATTATTCTTTTCACTTGTTAAAACGCTGCAAAGTTAGGAAGAAAAGTCCATCTGAACAAGCAAAAGCCTGATTTACAGCCCACAAACAGACCTTTTGTTGACGTAGGTCAACTGTCTTGACATGGGTCAAAAAATAAAGGATGAACCATCGAAAATAGCTCCGAAAGGTTGCAGGGTCATTGCGCTAAACTTAACTTTGCGGTGGAAACAAAGATTTAAAACAGAAACATTATGGACGAGTTAATTACTAAGAATCAGGCAGTTGAAACGACTTTCGACTTGCGATTTAAGCAAATTCAAGCCAGTCGCAGAGCGGCTCTTGCCCGTAAGGAAGATCATCAGGGTGCCCCCGATCATCGAAAGCTTGACTGAACCTTGCTGACGGAATGCCGAAGCAGGTTGAAGGGTGACAGAAGCAGTACGGAAATCAACTGAAACCAACGTCAGAAAAGATGGTTAGTAACTTGTTGATATTCAGTGAAATATATTTCCGTTTGCAAAAGCTCACCTATCGCTATACCAAGACAATGATTAAAATGTATCTAATTGAAAATAAAGAAGTTGCATTGTTAGTGAAACTAAACAGGTAACGATTTAGAAACGAGCGAGCTACTTGGCTTCGCTGTTTTCTGCCTAACAAAGAACGCTTGTTATTCTGTTTGCAAAGATAAGACTTTGTTACCGAATAACAAGCGTTTTTGATGAAATATTCTTCATTCTGCATTTTTGATTGATTGTCTGGTTGTGGGTTATATTCCTCTTCCTCGTCTTTTCTTTCTGTTGGCTTTGTATCTGATTTTACGCTGCCATGCTGTTTCTGCATAGTCATCACCATGTGCGGATGGTGTAATCAAATCGACCAATCCTTCCACTGCTTCATCGGCTGCGCTAATGGCTGCATCTGCCATTGTATCGATAGCCTGTGCAATCTGCGGAGTTTCTTTTGATGCTTGTGGTATGTATGAACGGCTTTTAGGTACAAGTCGGTAGCCTTTATCAGGTTGTTCTTCCTTTTCTATTGGCTCTTTTATCGTTTGGCGTGATTTCTTCTGTTCTTCCTTGTTGGTTGCTTCAAAGTTCTTTTGCAAGGAACGGTAGCCGAACTCCCTGCCAATTTCAGAAGCCTTGAAGGATTGCCCTGCGTATGAGAACTTCAAGCCATAGACCTTGCCCTGCTTGTTCTTCATGCGCTCTATAGTAATGCTCTTCTTGTTCAACTCGTTTAGGAACATGGAGTGTCCCGTGATACCTGTTCCTTTGTACTTGTCAAGCAGGGAATAACAGATTTGCTGCACCTCTTTCTTGGTTTGCTCTCTCGTTGGACTTGCTTTTGTCTTTTGATATTGCTTTTCTGCCTTGACCTCCTTTGCAATGGTCAAGCCTTTCTCTCTGCTTATTTCCTCCGCCACTTTTGCTGCCCTATTGCTCACAAAGGTGGTGTCATAGACTTCTCCATACAGACTGATACGGTTAGCGATGATGTGAATGTGCCTGTTGTTGGTTTCCTTGTGCGTTACTGCCACCCATTGGTGGTTGTCAAGTCCCATTCGCTTGGCAAACAAATGGGTTATCCGCATAAGTTCGGACACAGGCAGATTTTTCTCGTCATGCGGTGCGATACCGATTTCGATACGGAGAAACTTGTTCCTGCAACGACTGTTGTAGTTACTGACCACTTTCATTTCCTCATAGATAGTCTTTGGATCTCTGCTGCAAAGATTGTGGAAGGCAAGCCGACTACCGAGTTTGCCTTCCCTGAAAATATAGTCCAAAGCTGTGCTTCCGTGCGCTATCGCCTTGCATTTACCTATCATTTCTTGTTAGATTTAAGACCTTATATATTTCATCATCCACCCGAAAATGCGGGTCGTAAAACCGCTTAAATGCTTCTTTGGCACATAGCGAGAGGTTCTTTGTGATATGTAGCCAATCCTCGTCCTTGAAGCTTGATGAGATTGGAAATCTGCCCATAGAACCTTCCTGTATGTTGGAGAATGGCAATGGCTTCCCTCTCAATGTCTGTCATCTTGGGAACGGCTGCTACTTCTCCGTTAAGGGTACTGTCCTATAAAAGTGTGTAAGTCCATATTTTTATTATCTTTGTGTTTGGATATAAAATAAGAAAAAAATGGAACTTACACAATTACAAATTTCGGAAATTATTTCTAATTACACAAGCAGTAGTGAGGGTTTTGTTACTCTTCAGTCTTTAATCATGAACTCATTGATGTTTCACGAGCGTGAATTATTCGTCAATGATAATAAAGCTGAACAATGCAATGGCTTTCGTAGTCGTCGCTGGTATAGTCATGGCTTTGAGTTTTCTCTTCGTATTCCCCGTAGCCGTAGTGGTAATTTCTATCCAGTCCTTCTTGGACTGATACGTAACGAGAGCGAGGAACGCGCGCGTCTGTTCAATCTTCTTTACACTAAGGGGCTCACAACAGAGCAGATAGGCGAGATTTCTGAATGTGTCTATGGTCGTTCTTACAGCAAACAACAGGTTTCCTATTTGGCAAATGGTTGTCGTGATGATGTTGAGCAATGGCTTTGCCGTGATCTTTCCTCTCACTATTTGGCAGTCTATATCGATGCAACTTTTATCTCCACCCGTAGGGACAGACAAGTGTCAAAAGAAGCCTATTATACGATATTAGGCGTACTTGAGGACGGCAGCAGGGAGGTGCTTTCAGTGGTCAACCATCCCACCGAGGGCGCTCTATGTTGGAAAGACGAACTTGATACTCTGAAAGAAAGAGGCGTTGAGGAAATAGACCTGGTTATCTCTGATGCACTAACAGGCATAGAGAACGCCGTCTGTGCAGCTTTCCCTTGTGCTGCGCATCAGTTCTGTGTGGCACACCTCAAGCGTCAGGTTATCAACAGTGTTGCTCACAAGGATAAACCCACCATTGCTAGTAAACTCTCAGAAGTCTTCCGTATGGAAGATAACAGTGTGGATTCCTTGTGGGGATACGAACATTTAGACAGATGGGAAAAGAAGTATCCAACCCTTAGGAAATATAAGGCAGAAAGAAATATGGCATACTTTACCTATATGGACTTCCCAAAAGAAGTGCAAAGATGTATATACACGACAAACTGGATTGAAAGACTCAACAGAAAGTATAAGAGGACTATCAACATGAGAACATCTATGCTATCAGCACAAACGGTCATATTTCTATTGGGGTCAGTGGCAATGGAGGAGACTAAAAGTGCTTACAAAAGGAAAATATACCAATTTAAAAGTTGGAAGAAAATAAAGAAAAATGGAAATAGCAAGGATAAAAGAGAAGAATAGCTTACACACTTTTAAGGACAGTACCTACCTTCTTTTTAATTGCTGCCAGTATTTCACTCTTATTCATATTGCCAATATTATTTTATCTATAATTCCTTGAACGCCTCCAGAAGCATCTTCATGCCCGCTGTGGCTGTAGTCTTGAAATGAGTGAAGCCCAGTTGTGTGCATTGATCCATTTCCCCTGGGTCAATCACGAACTTAGGAACCTCGTGGTGAGCGTAGTTGATGAATCCCGCTGCCGGATAGACCTTCAGCGAGGTGCCGATTACCACAAAGATGTCAGCCTTGCTAACATAATCGATGGCCACATTCATACTGTCGATATATTCACCGAACATCACGATATAGGGTCGCAGTTGTGACCCATCCTCTGCCTTATCACCCACTTTGATAGGCGTTGTCAGCGGATATTCCTTCACGCATGTCGTTTGATTCTCTATCGAGCAGACCTTGTTCAGTTCCCCATGCAAATGAATGACATGAGAGGAACCGGCCCGCTCATGCAGGTTATCAACGTTCTGTGTGATAACAGTCACTTCATGCTCTTTCTCCAGCTCTGCTATCATTCTATGAGCATCATTCGGCTCCACTTCTGCAAGTTGTTTACGTCGAATATTATAGAAATCCAAACATTTCTGGGTGTCATTGTATAGTGCATCGGTGCTGGCAAGATATGCCCATTCCTCATTCGTCCACAATCCGTTCTTTCCACGGAATGTACTTAAACCGCTTTCAACACTTACACCAGCACCTGTCAGGAACACTATATGTTGTCTTGTCATAATCAATCAAAAAACAGTAATTGTATATTCTATATCGTCATCTTCAGCCATGTTGTACATTTCCATATGTGAAGCTTCAGGACAATCTTCCATATAGGTGGCTCCCCATGGAAGTCTCTTCTCTTTCTTTCCGTCATCAGGGTTCAGTCCTTCTTCCTGCATATTCTCACGGATGGCCTTTAGGATTTTTCTGTGAATACCGGGCATTTCTTCAGAGATGTAATCAGAATCCAAATACGCTCCATCTTCTTCAGCATTCTGCAGTTTGTAGTATAGGTTATCGGAAACATCCATGTCAAATGATGTTTCTCCTGCTTCGTCAAAGCCAAAGACCGTGTAGGTGACTTCTATTTCATTCATAGGTTGTTGTTGATTTTGAATTTAGAAACAAATACCGCAGTTGTACTCATAGAGCACTTCTTCTTTAATTCTCTTGATGGAAATAATGCTTTCGTTGGCATAGGTCACTTTCAGGGTTTCGCGTACGAGACCCTGCCATTCACTCCAATAGCAACACTCAATAGTTCCTTCTGTACCTCTCATTTTCACCTTTGGCGAGACCATATCTTTGATACCATATAGTGGAGCTTTTTCGTGTGGGTACAGAGCATGAATCGTTTCAAGGTCTTTATGACTGAATATATATGTACGTCTGATATATCCGCCATGCCAGAATGTTGGAAGGACAGTGGGAGCGATGTCGTACAGATAGGCTTGCCATATTCCCATTGCATTCCGATTGACCTTAATGTGATTAAAAGTGTCATCTTTTGATAGGGTGAGCGGTTCTGGCATGTCATCCAGATTGTTCTCCTTCTTTTCCTTGTCTATGGGGTATGTATAGAAACTGGATTCGTCACCCATACCCACATTAGTAGGAAGTTTCAGTCCAAGCGCATATCCCTTTTCAAGGCTCATGGCATCCAGCGTCTTGAAAAGATATGATTTGTCTTCATTCCTCTTGTCCTCCACAAGTTTGCTGATAGCCTTCAAAAAAGCATATCCAACTTTGGAAAACTCATTTTGCTGTTCCTCTTCTAACATCTGTTCAATATGGTATTTCATTGCGAGGTTTTCTTGTCCAAGAGCCTTTTTCAGTTTCTTGACAATGAGTTTGCTTCGTTTGTGGACAAAAGACTCCATGAACGTGCAATAGTCATCAACGGCTTTGAAATAGACATCTCGTTTTATGAACTTCATCAGGCACCATATCTGTGGAAGTACATCGGTAGGCTTGCCGTAATAGTCAAGGTAGTCATCCAGGAATAACCCTCTTGCCATTTTGTCGAAACCTTCAGAACCCTGTAGATGCCCCATCTGTTTACGCGCATTATACAGAGTTCCCTTTAATGACGGGTCAACCTTACCTTTGCCTGTCATCACATTATACACAGCTTTCAAGAACAGGTCAGTATATCCATGATAGTGGTAGGTGTCCTTGTCTGTATCTATGCTTTTCGGGAGAATCCACAAGTTTCCGATAGTGTCAAGCAAATGACTCACTTTGACTGCCCGTTTGTGTTGTTCCTCCGTAGGGTGGAAGTTCTGCATGCCCTTGAAGTATTGGTCCAAGATATTGGCACCGAACAGGTAGTGCATGTGATTCACATGAGTGACATTGTAGGTGTAATCCTCAATGCTGGCTAAATTCAACCCTGGCCACAGGTCTCCAAATGTTACAGACATGATAGCCTGTACGATATTGCATTTGTCAACACTGAAGGCGAACCCTTTACTGTCGCCAAAGATTTGGTCATCTTTTAGCGTGTTAAAGTCAAAATCAATTATCCTGTCAATGTCGCCATCCAACTTCTGGCCAATAAAATCACGAATCAGCTTTCTCTCGTATGTGCCGTCTTGCTTGTCAAGTTTCAGCAGTCGCTGTTCCTTGCGATATAGTCTCAGTCTTTCCTCTTCCTCCCTACGTTTCTTTTCCAAAGCCTCTTCTTTTCGCATTTTTTCAAATGCAGAGGGAATGAACAAGTCAATCTTCTTATACTCGCATTCACCAGATGTGTATCTTTGCCGGAAGCTGTTATAGCCCAGTCTTCCACACCCCATGATGCCGCTGTAAGGATCATCTGCCCATCGCCTTATGCCATTCGCATAAATACAAACTTCGCAGACATGATTCTCATATCCGACATACCAGATATCTTGTTGTCTCTTAATCTTTGTGGTTGTTCTTTTTTCCTGTGTGGGAGAAAACGATGGTTCAATAATCTCACGTTCCTCATAGATGTCATCCAAGGTAACATCGTCCTTGTCGTCGTTGGATTCTATACTCTCTGTCTGGGTTTCTTGTTTGGATTGATTTGCATACTTGAAATAAGTTTCCTCCCATTTCTTTAAGTAAGCATCCCATTGTTGAGTCGCATCAGCACCTGTTTCTGCTGTCAACAGATATACGAAAAGATACTCACTTGGCTCATCACCATTTACGCCAAACTCCCCAAGGGCATGGTTTACAGTAAGCCTGTCAATGTGCCAATGGTCATCTTTCCGTGTATAATGAGCCTCATAAGCACACATGCCCGTCCAACTGCGGTAGTAGCGTATAAACTCTTTGTCGCAGTACATGAACCAGTGGTCTTCTTGTGCTTCGGGAATATGTCCTCGACGGATTATTCTCATGTCTTTATCCGACAGGTTGATGTCTGTCAGTAATTTTGAGACATCTTTTTCCGGCATTGTCTCTATCTTCCAGCTATGTTCCGTGGCTAATCTTTCTTTATCAGGCAGAGGATTCTCCCCGTTAAAGAACCTGCCCATGTGACCCAAGCCAAGTTTCCAAAGCATGATGGCTTGAAACTCTTTCATAGGAGTGGAGTTTGGATTCTGCTGTTCTTTTTCTCGCAGTTCTTCTTCTTTTAATATATCCTCAGCAGCACTCTCATCACCATAACCTCTTAGGATGCTGTTTGGTACGTATCTGCTATAAAAACGTAGATCCACTGTCTTCATTTCATCAGGCAGATAATCGAGTGCATCCATCATCATATCTTCAGGAATTCCCCATATAGCTTCAGCTATGCTGCCAACGATTGCCCCTAAGGTGTCTGCATCAGCACCAAGACTTACAGCCCTGCGGACAGCATCTTCAAAGCTGTTACTCTGTGTTATAGTCCATAGCGCGACTGGTACAGTACCTTGACAAGTTTCATCGAATTTATTCTGTACATCCTCCTTGCGTAGGTTGATATTATAGCCAGAGAATCTGAGGCACTCGTCCATTAAAGCTTTCATCTGCTCCTTTCCGAATTGTGGAAAGCAGTTGTTTAGTTCGATGGCTTTATGGATGGCAAGTGCCACCGTCTGTGCACCCTTAATTCCTTCTGGATGATTGTGAGTACATTCTGCGCTTTTAGCAGCCATTGGCAACATTCCAAAGGCATTGAGTTTCGCCCATGCCACAGGACTGACACGCATTGCCGCACCATTACCGAAACTGTTGTATGGCTTTGGTTCAAGACTACAGACCCATTGTTCAAAGCGACCCCCATAGCCACCCATGGGATCTGGATAGCGGCGGCACCATTCATGAATGGTCTTTCCAAAATCTTCGTCACGCAGGATGGCGTCCATAACAGCAACTGTACAGATTGTGTCATCCGTAAAGTCACTACCTGGTGCGAATATTTCAAAATTATAGTCGTTTGTCGGATTAAACTCAAAACGGCTACCTGCTATATCACCTATGATTGCTCCTAACATAATTCCTTATTCTATTTTGTATTTCGGCTATATGGACTTAAATCGAACAATAGTTCTTTCATCTGTTCTTTTGTAACCTTACCTTTAAGTAATTGAAGCAGTTCTTCTTGTCGTGGCTGCCCCATTGTCAGTCGGTATAACGACAGGATGCCTATCAAACGTTGGTATCTTTCGTTCTCCTCGCTCATTGGGTAGATTGGTATAATACGTTCAATAAACTCAATGTCATTTCTGTCTCTGAATAGCTCATTATCCAATGGCAAGAACCAGAAAGGAACCATTTCCGGATAATCTTGTTTCAGAACCTGACTTGCTTCATCAAACATTTCATCCCAGGCAAACTTCTCAGAGAAAGCCTTTGCAATATTTCTTCTGACGGAAAGGCACTTGTACCTGTTGATACGACCTTCTCTTTGTTCAAGATTCTGAGGGTTCGAAGGCAGGTTCCAGTGAATCATTTTCCGACAATACCAATGGAAGTCCAGCCCTTCCTGGCCGATTGATGTTGAAGCGAGCAGGAAAGGACGGAACGGGCTGTTGAATGCGGAACGGACGCTTGTTGCATGAGTCACCGCTTGCTCCGTCTGCTTAGTATTGCCAAAATCTACCGCGAAATGCTTTCTCATACGTATCTTATCATCTTCCGAGAATCCTTGTAAGGTTCCTACTGGCTGTGGATAAGCAGACACGAGTGATTCCTTGATCCTTTTATTTACTTGTGTCAATGGCTTGTTCTCTCCAATCATATGGACAAACTCGTCAAGTGTTGCTTGGAGGTTGCCTAAAGCGCAGTATTCCAGCACTCTCAGGAAATAATCATCTTTCGTCTTGCATGTCAGTTTAACGGCTGCAATGCCATATCGATTGTTAAAGATACCCACAAGTTCCTTTGCGGCATCTTCAGCCAGGCTCTTGACCAAATCGCTATTCTCTTTTGAAATCTGTCTAAATGCTCTATATAGGCATGATGCTGGCGATGCTATTGCTATGTCTGCCAGCACATTGGCAGCATCTGTATAGATTTTTCCGGTTGTATCAGTCCCGTTATCCAGGGCTTGCATTAATAGCATGATGTCCACGGAACTGACTCTGTTTGTCCGTTCTGCCTCCATATCTGAAAGCCTTTTCTCTATCTTCTCCTTGATAGACTCCCGTATTTCGGCAAGACTTATTCCGTAGGTGGCTTTTGGTTCATAGAGACTAGATAAGTAAGTTGATACAGTATTGAATATGGACTCACCTTTGGTTTTGTTGTCATCGCGAAGTAGCCTCTTTACGTCATCTGAATATGTTGCGCCATGATATGCTCTTTTGTACAAGCGACGTTCTGATTCGTAGGAAATTAGCGAAGCCAGCATTTTAGGTACCATTCCCCATGAGGAGAATACAAGATATTTTGAGAAGTCTTTGTTTCTTGTAAATATACTCTCACCAGTCGTATAATATGGATGAGAGGGGGGTATCCATAGCAACTGCTCTACATGTGTTGGGTGCTTCTTGTCGCCAAATATGTCTTCAATGACAAAGTTCAGCCTGGCATTATTATATTGGGACAGGCTGTAGTTCTCAATGATATTTTTGTCGAGTAACAGGCAGTCAACTTTTGATTTCCTTTTTGCACCGGCTTTCCAACCATTTTGGATTTCCTCTTTTAACTTGTAGTTTTCCATAAAAGATAGCTGGAAGGCTGCCGATTTAGTATAATCCGTAGGAGCTGTGAAGACTCTCCGACCATAGCTACGGCAATGGTCTATCAGCTGCTGCATTTGGATGTAGGAGCGTATGTCACCTTCGGTCAGACAATGGCTGAGGTCGGGCATAACCTCCTTGATAATGCCGGTGTTCTGCCTTTCTGTTCTGCCCATTACGTGATATAGCATGTCTTCTGCCGCATGATGTTTTTGAACAAGCTCTCCGAAATCTGTATTGCCAAGATGGGGTAGTGCTGAAGAGTAGTTCTGCCAGATAATCTTGATGTCAGGAGCCGCGTCTGAGTTTTCATAAAGGAAGTTCAGTAATCGATGGAAGTCTTTGTATTGCTCATCGTTTTTGTTCTCGTTCAGTTCCTCAATGGTCGTATATGGTTTGTAGGGAGTTGCCGAAAGCAGTAAAATGAATGTGTCCCTGTTTGCAAAGAACTTTCTTGCCACCATATTTTCCTCGGAGTCCTTGGAAGAGTTCAGTTCTGTGGTAATCAGGGAGCTGAACTTTTGGAACTCATCCATTATGACCAGGTCTGGCTTCAGTACTTCTAGACTGATGTTGGCGAACATCTTTCTGAGAGCGATAATAAGATAATAGCCAGCATTGCTGCGATTCTCCATTTCCTCACCAGATGTCAGTCGCATCAGCTCATCTTTGATGGTTTTACCATTTTTGTATGTGCTGCTAAGATGTGAAAGCATCGCTTTTTTAATGACCATTCTATAGTCATCCATGTCTGGCTCTTGAACATATCCAACATAGCGGTCCCGAACCCCTATCCATCCCTTATAGGCATCTCTTTGCAACATTTCAGATAACGCTGTCATCCTGTTTCCGTCTTTGAATTCACATAGAAGTGTCAGACAAGCATATATCAGAGCACGTTCATCTGCGCTACCAGTTCCAAATGTCATTTGAAATGAAGTGGCTGGAGTCAGGGACAATACCAAGGTGTCTTTTTGGTTCTTCAGAAGATCCGTTTTCATCCTGTGATAAACGTAGTGTTGCATTGACAAACGGCTTTGAGCCAGGTCAACAGTCTCTCCCTCGTCAGAAAGCGTGTCAATGTTCTGTTGAGCGATCTGAAGGTTGCAGCACACATAGACGATGCAGTATATGTTATCATCCAATACACCATCCAGGCCTTTCACCTGCCTTACCACCTCAGATGCCACAGTCGTCTTTCCGAGGCCCGCCTCGTCAGCCACCAGCACCCTTCTCTGGCCATTTCGGAAAGCGTTAAGCACATGACATGCTGTTGCCCTTTGAAAGTCCAATGGATTATTCTTCATACGCCTGACTACTTTATAGCGTTAGCAAATTGTTTGAATATCTGGCTGAACTCTTTGGGAACAGTCTCAGAGTCGAGTTTTCTCAGTATTTTTTCTACTTGGAATATCTGTCCTGGGTTTACAGCTGCTACCCGGAGCATCTTTTCATAGACCTGTGGAAAGGCATGGCTGTCTTCCGCAGAACCGCCCTGACCAAAATCTTTAAAGATGCTTTCGTTTGACAGATATTGTACTGGAGTATCACTCAGCATCAGTTCAAGGAACCTAATGAAGTCATGCCTATTCTTGATAATGCTTTTGTAGATAGCTGTATCACGTTCATTTGGCATCCCTTCTGTATATATCCGGATGATTGCTTCATGATGTGTGCCTTCTTCTGACTGAGCGCTAATAATGTAAAACTCGGAGAGTTCATCTGCCGTTAGCCCTTTGAACACGGCTCTGCCTTTCCACTCCATAAGCATGTCACGTTTCTGTAACGGGGCAATAGAAACGGCATTCTCCAGCTTTTTTAGCGATGAGGAAACAATAACAGAAAAACTTCCGTCGCGATGCTTGGTAATCTTTGCTGTCAGGTCATCAGAGCACATCAGCTCTTTCATGGCCAATTCTGCCTTATCCCATCTGATGACTGTCGATGCATTCTCTGTCGGCTCATTCAGCCGCACAAACTTACTGTCCTTGTTGTCCTTCTCATAGAAATCCTTCAAGAATTGGTAGTATTTGCTATTACCATATTCGAATTTCAGACGCAACAAGAATTCCCCGTTTCGCTCAAATGCAGATTTCGTGGCATTGGCAGACCCCAGATACAAGTAGTGTTTGTCCCTGCCCATCCAAACGAGGTACATTTTAGCATGAAGATCCATACCACGGCTGGCTAAGTCATCTAATGCAATGAACACACCACCTTTTGAATCAAATGAATTGAAGATTTCGGGTATAACATATTCTTTTCTCGTGATAAGTGCCCGATGGTCTTTTCTATTGGGGTTGATTTTGTCTAATAATGACTTATCAATGAAGGGGGATATGATGATGCTCTCTGTTCCGCAAAGGTATTCCTCTACCTTGCCAAGGCCAAAATCTTCTTCGAATAGATAAGGATAGAAGTCATAATCTTCAAATGGACTGCTAATGTCGAATTTTTCTATACGTTCAATGTCTCTAGCAAGGGCTTTTACCTGCTTGGCTTTTTCCTCACTGATATTGGAATATGAAATGACCTTCTCGACGAACGTGCGAAGCCTCTTGTGCTTTGGATTGTCAATAGTGTTGCTTCCCACCTTTCCTGTCAGTGCCACAACGCAGTCGATAGCGTCAGAGTAAGCCATGTTTCTGCTTGAAACAATGAGTTTCATCAGTATATCCTTTCTATTGTCATTGTTGATTTCCCTGATGAGCCACATCTTAGGATGGAAATTGGCAGTCTTGTTCTTGGGGTCGAACACTTCAAAGATGTTCTTTTCCAAGAGCGAATACACGTTCCTGATTGTAGGAGGAACGGCAATGCCTCCTTTGTTGCAGAAAATCACCATCTTGTCACTGTTCTTCAGGATGGCTTCAAGCAATAGATGTGGGGCTTGCATGGCTTTTTCATCCGTATCCCCAAGCATCCCGAAAGCGAGGTGTGCTGTCAGCAGTGTATCAAAGCCAAGTGAATAGGTCATTCCCATGGCAAAGTCGGTGTGATAGTCCAGTGTAGGGGCTAACAAATCACCATACAAATGTTCTTGCATTATATTTTGTGCCATACTCTACTTGGGGTTTCTTATTTCATCAACCATAGTCCTAACGGTATTCCACCTGAACTCGTTATAGCCAGGATTACCTCTTTTGATGTTGTGATAGGCTTTATTTCCTATTTTGCTCCTTTCACGCTGGACGCTCCTTTCTCTGCTGGTAACAAGTGCATCAAGGCGGCTCAGTGCATTTATCCCTTCTTCGATTAGTGCTTTATGGCAATTCTCACAGAAGTCTGTCAGCATCGGGTCTTTCTCCCTTGTATAGTCGAATAGTGACGAATAGGTAGCTTGGTTTTTTATTGTCACTTTGTGAATTTCATACTGCTTTTCAAATGCAAGCTTGCATGCCTTTTCACCTTCTTCATTGTTAAAGCTGCTATAATAGGCATGATTAAAGCTCCAGTCCACAAGATTTATCAGTTTTGAGAACAAAACAGATTTCTCATATACATCCCTAATGTCTTCATCGAGTCCATCGAGTTGTTCTGAAAGGTCGTAATAGCTTACATCTTCTGTCAGAGTTAGTCTGGCTTTTTTCAGCAGATATGCAAGTAGCGTTCCCTTACAATATGGAGATTCAAGTATCTTGTCTTTTACGAATTTTGCTTCTGTAGCTGTCAGTGACAACGGCATGGAAGTTCCGCTCATGAAGTTGTATTGTTCGCCAGAAGTGAGTATTAGCTGTTTTTCGCCAGTCATTTCTTGTGCATCTCCCGTGTTGTCTTCTCCCTTCAATCGACGCTTGTTGTACGGTTCCTCAGCATCGATTTTGCTGATTTCCTTAATCAGCTGGTAAATGCTGGTGTCGGGAATCATGCCGTATGTGGCCATTCCGCTCCCATAGATATAGGTCGGGTTATACTTAACGAATTTTGTATAGTCAGACAGTGCATCTTTATATGTGTTGATGCCAGTAATACCTTTCTTTGAACTCCCGTCATCATGTTCTGCCAACTGACGAGTTATTTGTATTTCCCTCTCAATTATGAACCGCTCCACTTCGCGTACACTATTGAATTTCCTGCCGCAGTGGGCAGCATGATAGTATAAAGAGGGCAAGACGGCAAAGTACTTGGCATGATGCTGAAGCGTTGATGTGCCAGGGAACAAGGTGTCGGAAAAGTGGTCACGCACCCTTCCAATCCCCAATTCCTCAATTGCTCCCGGTTCAGACAGCAACTGCATCATCTTGGAAATACGTTTTTTCTCTTCTGTATTGAAGTTTACAAATCCCAACTGCATAGATTCTTCCTAATTATATTTATTAAAAGCCTCTTTTCCAAGCTGCCACAAATATTTGTCAATCTGTTTGACAGAGAAAGCTTGCAACCCATAGAAAGACTTAAAGGACTGGATAATATTGTAATAACTACTGTATTCTTTCAAGTTTGATTCTTTAAAAGCCATGAAGCCATCTCTATTACGGAAGTACTTCAGCAATTTGTTGAAATATGACACCTTACTATTGCGGGCAAGCGGGTTATCCTTTATCCTCTTTCGGTAGTCATGCCCTCAAGCGACAGCCTCGTTTTCGAGATAGTCCTTGAACCCCTGCACCCATTCGGGCGTTATGTCGGAAAAAGTTATATTTTCCCGCTTTTCATATTTCTTCAAATGGTGTAGGCAAGAATACCAATTACCCCAATTACCTCTGCTCTCCGTCCCAAGACGCTTTTCGCATAACGAACGGTAGTAATCGAAGAAACGGGTATTGGAGGCAAACTGTGATTGAAAGCCATATTGTCCGTTACGGAGTTCCACGACACGCTTTGCTCGGATAGCGTCGGCGAGCAGGAGCGTTTGCTTGTTTTTCTCTTTGTCCGCCCGTGTCCGTTCAGGAACAAGATACATTTTCAAATACTCATACGACTGCTTACCATTCAGGTATATGTCGAGATAAGGCTTATCAACCCCGATGATGTGCGCCTTTGACGTAAGCGAATAGGCTCTTTTGATTTCCCCATAATTTTTGTTGCGCATTTTGTTGTTTTATCATTTCAAGCAACAAAGTAATAACAAATAAACGACAAAACCAATACAATTATCGCGAAATTACGATTTATTTTCTGATTTTATATCTCATTGGTTTATAATAGTATATTTCGCAATAATTGTATTGGTTTTGTGTTTGAATTGCTCGTGAATCTATATGCTTACTTACCGATGCAGAAGTGCTTGAAGATATTTCCTAAGACTTCGTGAGGAGTGATTTGGCCGCCAGTGATTTCTGCCAATTGCTCAAGACAGATGCGGAGATCTTCGGCTATGAGGTCGCCAGAAAGACCGTGGTGCATGGCATCGATGATGCGGACGAGGGTGTCGTGGGCGGCTGTCAAAGCAGCGTAGTGGCGGGCAGAAGTGATGATGACGTCGTTCTCGGTTATTTCCGGAATTTCGGCCGCGTCATACACACGCTGCTCCAGTTGAGAGATGCCAGTTCTGTGCTTTGCGCTGATTGTCTGTTGGGCAAAGGGCTCGCAGTTGGTGAGAATTATGGGGCTTGCTGTGGGGCTGAGGTCTATTTTATTCTGTACGACGATTATTTTTTTGTCCGCCGCATACTGTTTCATCTCTTCCGTTTCTTGCTGTGAAGGCTGTTCATCGAGAAGCCAAAGGACGATGGCGGCCTCGTTCAGCTTCTGATAGGTGCGTTCGATTCCGAGATTTTCAATGGTGTCGTCGGTCTTACGGATGCCTGCTGTGTCGATGAAGCGGAAGGTGATGCCGTTGATTTGCGTTGTGTCCTCTATGACGTCGCGGGTGGTTCCGTGGATATCAGACACGATGGCTTTGTCTTCGTGCAACAGGGCATTGAGTAAGGTGCTCTTGCCTACGTTTGTTTTTCCGATGATTGCTACGGGAATGCCTTGCTTAATGGCATTTCCCGTCTCGAAGGAGTGGGCGAGGGTGGTGATGCGGTTGTCAATTCGCTGTGCGAGTTCTAATAGTTCGGATCGATCGGCAAACTCCAATTCCTCGTGATCGGAGAAGTCGAGCTCCAGTTCGAGCAGCGATGTCATTTTGAGCAGTTGTTCTCTCAGTGTGGTCAGTTCAGATGAGAAGTGCCCTTTGAGCTGACTTATGGCCATTTTGTGTGTGGCCTTGTTGGTGGATGCTATCAGGTCAGCCACGGCTTCAGCCTGACTGAGGTCCATTTTCCCGTTCATGTATGCCCGCATGGTGTATTCTCCGGGTTCGGCCTGTCGGCATCCGTTGGCAATGAGGGTTTGAATGATTTGCGTAACGATATACTGTGAGCCGTGGCATGCTATCTCAACGGAATCCTCTCCTGTGTAGCTGTGTGGCGCGCGGTAAATGCTCACCATGACATCGTCTATCGTCTCTTGTCCATTGTTGAGCAACTGCCCATAATGAAGTGAGTATCCCTTGGCCTTGTTGAGCGGTTTGTTGCTTTGGGGGTTGAAAACCGAGTCAACGATGTCTATTGCTTTTTCCCCCGAAACTCTGATAACGGCAATTGCGCCCCCGACTGGTGTTGCGAGGGCGCAAATGGTATTGTTATCTTGCGATATAAGTTTGTTCATTTAGATTCTGTCCAAAACAGTCTTGATGAGTCCGTCGATGGAGTTCTTATATCCGGTATTGGCTTCCTTTGCCCGACGGTTGGCAATCACCATGCAACAGGTGAGCGCACGGTGTCCCATGAGTTTCGCCAGTCCTGCCAATGCCGACGACTCCATTTCAAAGTTAGTGATGCGGTGTCCGTTATATTCGAATGCCTCGACCTTGACGTTCTGTGTTGGATCGGCCAGCGGAATGCGTAGCTCTCGTCCCTGTGGGCCGAAGAAACCTCCGCAAGCGATGGTCACACCTCTGACCATGTCGTCGGCAGCGATGCGGTCGAGTGTCTCCTTGTCTGCGTCGATGACGTAGGGTGCGCCCTTTTGTGGATTCCAGTCCATGTGTTTCTTGAATGCTTCCTCAAAATCGAGGTCGCATGCCTCATTTCTGCCAGCATAGAAGTTGAGCAATCCGTCGAATCCGATGCTCTTCTCGCTTGCGATGTATGTTCCTACTGGTGTGTATTCCTGTAGTCCGCCACATGTTCCGATACGGACGAGTGTGAGAGAGCGCAGTGGCGATTTCTGGTGTCTTGTCTTGAAGTCGATGTTGGCCAGTGCGTCGAGTTCGTTGACTACGATGTCTATGTTGTCGCAACCAATTCCCGTGCTCACTACCGTGATTCGTTTTCCTTTGTATGTACCTGTTATGGTGCGGAATTCGCGGCTTTCCACCTCGCATTCCTTTGTCTCGAAGTGTGAAGCGACCAACGAAACTCTTCCTGGGTCGCCAACCAGTATCACCTTGTCGGCAAGAAATTCTGGTTTCAGGTGTAGGTGGAAAATACTTCCATCCTCATTGATGATTAGCTCTGATGGAGCAAAAAATTTTTCTTCCATAATGATTAATTATTTGATTGACTCGTACTGTTATCCCACAAAGTTAGTCGTTTGGGGTGAGACTGACGAATATGGTCTCGTTTTTCTTGTCTTTTGCCTTGCCTTTTGGTGTCAGCTTGTGTTGTCTGCTCAAAGCTGCGAACCCGTCAGGACTGTGCGCCTTTTCTTGCTGTGTTGGCTGTTGCTGGCTGGTAGCTGTAATCCTGGTTGGTCATCAGTTTCCTAAGCATCCTGTAGTTGGCATTTCTCGTGGAACGGTGGCGCATGGTGTCGATGCGTGATCTGTCGATTTGGCATGTGGTTTTCCGTCTTTGCGTCGCCTTTTTCTCTACATTGAAATCCTTGACCTGCTGTATGAGCGGTTTGACGATATCCTTGAACTTCTCAGGATATGTCAGGCGTGCTGTGTACCATGTGTCGTTCACGAGCAGCGCCTTGGTATAGTAGAGTGTTTCCTCGTCTTCGTGTCCTGCCAGCACATAGTAGTTGCCGTGAACCTTGGTGTATGTGCTGTTTTCCTTCATCATCTTCATGGCCGTTTCCACATCCCATTCCAGATTGTTGTTGCTTCCCCACACCGAGAGTGTGATGCCGTTGTAGCTGAAGTCCTTTCCCTCGCCACTTTCAGCCTCTTCCTGTGGCACGAGCACATTGAGGTATTTCATCTTGTAGCCATATCGCAGGTTGTGATAGGTGCTTACTTTTGCATGGTCGATTTTGTCCTTCATGCTCTTCAGCTCCATCTTTTCCTCTGGTCCCAGCTCTTCGGGCGTCATGGCTTTGATGCTGTTGATAGGATCGGTCTCGTAGGAATATTGTTCTTTCTCGTTGCCGTTGAAGCGTGGTATCTCCCGTTCGTCCGCATCACGTTCGATGTTTGCCTGTGCGTCAGACTTCTTGCCGCCCTGTTGGCACGCTGTTCCTACGAACAGCATGACGAAGAGCAAGATGATGTTTCGCATCTTTTTAGCCGGTATTCCCATTGCTGGTTGATAGTCATTTAGGTGCTTCATACTCACGTTTGCATTGCCGACGCATGCGGTTGTCTGTTTCTTGTAATTGTAACAGTGCTACAAAGATAATAAAAAAACGCAGACAAATCTCTTATTCTTTTGCTTTTTTAGCATTTCCGACACGGCAATTCGGCTGATTTTTCCGCTTCTTTGCCTTCGATGTTCATGACCGCAGTGCCTGTGCAGCGTCGCTTCTCACTTTTCAGTTCAGGCGAGGCGGCCTATCGTTTGTGTTGAAACAGTGTCGTTGCCAGTACGCCGATGATGACAAGTGCAGCACCGATGAAATGGTAAGGATGGAGCTGTTCGCCCAGAATCATGATGCCTCCCATGACCGAAATCACAGGCGTGAGGTTGTTGAGCACGGCAACCTGCGACGCTGGGATGTGGGCCAGTGCGTAGTTGTTGAAAAGCGAGGTGACCAACGACGACAAGACGCCGAGGTAGAGGATGGCATAGATGAATTGTAGGTCGAAAACCGGTGCGAAATAGTCCGCCACAGTGCCGTCGGCCATGTGATAGCCCAAGGCAATAACGTTGAAAACCACGTCTGCCAGTATAATCATCACGACGGTGATGTCCATCGAACGGTAGTTGTGGTTGATTTTCCTGCCGAAGATATAATAGAAAACTATCGACAGAACACTCAGCAGAATGAGGATGTTGCCCAGCATACTGTCGCCCTGTATGGCCGTTCCGCTCATCAGGAAGATGTAGCACGTGCCGCCAATCGACACGATGACGCCCACAATCTGCCCGAAAGAACTGCGTTCCTTGAGCATGACCGATGCCAGAATGAGCGTCATCACTGGTGTGATGGCCGACAGAATGCCCGCCTCCGATGCAGTGGTGTATTGCAGTCCGATGGCCTGCAGTGCGAAGAACAGCAACGGATAGAACACCGACACTGACAACAACTGCCACAGTTGCCTTCGGTTGAGTTGTGGTTTCTCGACATAGCCGAGCATGAACACCACGAAAAGGGCGATTGTTGCCGCATTGAAGCGGTGGGCGAGCAGGTCGAGTGGGGAGGAGACACGCAGCGCTATCTTCACGAAAACAAACGACAGTCCGATGATGAGCGTTGACAGTGCCATGCCAATATAGGCCTTTGTGTTACTCTCGTGTGTGGTTATTTTCTTCATTTTACGCCTTTTCCCCTTCTTTCCAACGTTTCAACCGCTTCATGCCACGTGTGAACAGCCAGGCCATGATTCGGTTGTGTCCGCCCTTCATCATTATCTGACGGCAATGTTCCTGAAATTCGCGCACATCGTTGCATTCATCTGTGAACTTGCCTTCTGCATAACAGTAGCTGCAATAGACGTCGCTCCTGCTTCCGTCGGCATTCGTTCCGCCTTGTTGCGGGTCGTGTTTGAGTGGCATTCCGCAACTCTGGCAAATCTTATTCTTTTTCATTATATGTAGTTATGTAAAAAGTCACTCCTTGATATTCGCCACATTCGGCTCCAATCCGTTGAGATAGCGCCATGCATGCAGATATTTGTTCAGTCGGCTGAGGTCGTTTTCCTTCAGATCGGTCAAGCGGGTGAGGGTCATATTGTCCTCCAAGTCGGCTATTTTCACCTCATGCGCCGTGGCATTCCGTTCGCATCGTCTGATGAACTCGGCATAAGTTTCACCCTTTTTGCGTGTCAATGCAACCACGGCCTCTACCGTTTCAGCTGAGAAACCGAGTCGGCGCAGTTCTTCCTCGGTGGTATCAGTGTCCTCAAGAACATCGTGGAGCAGGGCAGCCATCTTCTTTTCGCACACGCATCGTGCCGAAACGCGTACGGGATGGAAATAATAGTCCATGCCAGCCTTGTCTTTCTGTCCGTAGTGCTTGTGCATCAGTAGGTTGAGTGCCTTGAGATAAAGCTCGTGGTTCTCACCTTCCCAATTGTCCATAAAGCGGCATTCGGGCACGAATGTCAGGCGCAAGCCCTCCAATCGCGCAACGGTGGCTGGTTCGTTCCAACCCCAGTGGGTCATGCAATCGGCCATCCCAAGCAGCTGTTTCTCAATGGTTTCGATGTAGTTCTTGCCACATGCGAAGTCAATCACGTCGGCCAGCTCGTCGCACTGTGTGCGATAAACCCCGTTATCCTCGTCGTAGAGCAGACGAAAAGTATAATCTCTGTTCATAGTCTCTTTGCGGTTTGTTTCCGAATACCACTACAAAATTACTCATTTTGTCATGAAAGGACAATAATATGTCAGATTTTCTTCTTCTTTTATTTCCTTCATGGTGGATAGTGGCTGCCCTTGCGTTTTTTTTGAGTGGTCAAAAATATTGACAAAAATCCATTTTTCTCACCTCGTCTGCAACGGTTTGTCTCGCAGTGTGTTAGCGTGTCACTGGCGATAGGTCAGGAATTGTCGTGCAAAACCTGACCTATTGACGTGCAAAACCTGACCTATTGTCGGTTGAAAGCTGACCTTTCACCTTGCGATTGGTGAGCAATGGCAGTGCGATGCTGAAAATATTTTACAATCATCTGGTTGTCATCCCAATGGATGGCTCGACCTATTTTTTCATTTTTGCCTTGCGTGCGTACTCGAAAAGCGACCTTGGCAAGTGGCAGTAGCCCGTCGGATTCTTGTCGAGATAGTCCTGATGATATTCCTCGGCTCTGTAGAAGTTTTTCAGCGGTAGCAGTTCCACTTCGAGAGGAACGGAGTGTTTTCGCTCCTCCTTGTCGAATACCTTGCGGATGATGTCCTTGTCGGCCTTGTCGGTGAAGTAAACGCCGGTGCGGTACTGTGTTCCGTGGTCGTTTCCCTGTCGGTTGAGACTCGTTGGGTCGATGGAGTCGAAGTAAAGGCCGATGAGGAACTCAAGGCTGACTACCGACGGGTCGTAAACGATGTGCACGGCCTCGGCAAAGCCCGTGCGGTCGGTGCAGACTTCCTCGTAGGTGGGATTCTTGGTCGTGCCGTTGGCATAGCCCACCTCTGTGGAGACGACTCCCTCTATCTGCTTGATGTAGTGTTCGGTACCCCAGAAGCAGCCGCCGGCAACATATATTTCCTTCTCTTGCCGTAGGAGTTTCATGTATTTTCCGTATCCTTCCTTTTCCATATCCTCGATTGGTATGAACTTCAGCGATGCGCTGTTGATGCAATAGCGCAGCCCTCCCTTGTCCTTCGGGCCATCGTTGAAAACGTGTCCCAAGTGGGCATTGCCCGTCTTGCTTCTGACTTCGGTGCGCTGCATGCCGTGCGAATTGTCGGCATGCTTGTCGATGAGGTCATCGCTGATGGGTTTCGTGAATGCGGGCCACCCGCATCCGGAGTCGTATTTGTCGGTCGATAGGAACAGTGGCTCGCCCGTTGTCACATCGACGTAGATGCCCTTTCTGAACTCATCGTCGTACTCGTTGGTAAAAGGCCGTTCGGTGGCAGCGTGTTGGGTCACCTCGTACTGTTCGGGAGTGAGCCTTGCACGTAGCGTTGCGTCGTCGGGCCTTGTGAATTTAGTCTTTTCTTCCATGTTTTGTCCTTTCGTTTTCGGGTTGGTTGTTGATGCACGCTGCTGACTGCAAGCAGCAAGCAAAAAGGCCATCACGAGGAGTGACAGGCTTAGGATGATAGTTTTCCCCATCTCCAACGTGATACTGTTGTTCGCTGTTGGTTTTCTCACAGGCTGATGGTTATGATAGTAAACTGATTGGGGATGCTTTCTGACGGTTATTTCTCGCCCTTATCCTGAAGGAATCGCTCTGCCTCGATGGCGGCCATTGCGCCAGTGCCAGCGGCTACCACACCTTGGCGGTAGATTGGGTCGGCAACGTCGCCGGCTGCATAGACTCCTTCGATGTTGGTGGCTGTCGAGCGAGGCTTGGTAATGATGAATCCCTGCTGGTCGAGTTCGAGTTGTCCTTTGAATAGCTCAGTGTTCGGTGTGTGACCGATGGCGAGGAAGAAACCGTCGATGGCGATGTCGTAGTTCTCCTCGTTCTGTTCGCCCTTGTTCCTTACCAAATGAGCGCCCTCAACACCCTGTTCGCCGAAGAGACCGACTGTGTTGGTGTTGAAGAGAATCTCTATGTTCTCCTGTTCCATGACGCGCTTCTGCATGATTTCGGCAGCACGGAGGAACGGTTTGCGTACAATCATATACACTTTCTTGGCCAGTCCCGACAGGTACATGGCCTCCTCGCAGGCTGTGTCGCCACCGCCGACGACGGCCACCGTGCGCTTGCGGTAGAAGAAACCGTCGCATGTGGCGCATGCACTGACACCCTGTCCGCGGTATTTCTCCTCGTCGGGAAGTCCAAGGTACTTGGCACTTGCTCCCGTTGCTATGATTACGGTGCTGGCCTCAATGACGTTGCCTCGCTCATCCTCGCAAATGAACGGGCGCTTGCTGAGGTCGGCCTTGACGATAGCTCCGTCGCGCACGTCGGCGCCTACGTTGACGGCCTGCTGGTTCATCTCCATCATGAGCTGGTTGGCGTCGATGCCGTCCTTGAAACCGGGGAAGTTTTCAATGATAGTCGTAGTTGTCAACTGTCCACCGGGCTGGATGCCACGGTAGAGTACTGGCTGCAAGTTAGATCGGCTTGCATATATGGCAGCTGTATAGCCCGCCGGGCCGCTGCCGATGATGAGTGTTTTTACCTTTTCCATATAGTTGTTATTGCAAAAATTGTTATGTAATTTCGTCGGTGGCTCACCGTCGGTGTCTATTTTATGGGGAATAGGCCGAAGAGACGGTCGTCGATCATGTCTGTAACCTTCTGAAAGTCTTGCGAATTGTTAGCAAAGTCGATGTTGTCGCCATCGACAATCATCAGGTGTCCGTCGTAGGACTTGATCCATTCCTCATATCTCTCGTTGAGACCCCGGAGGTAGTCGATGCGCATGGTTTGCTCATACTCGCGTCCGCGCATCTGTATGTGGTCGATGAGGTGGGGAACGCTGCACCTTATGTAGATGAGCAGGTCGGGGAGCTTGACGAGGCTGAGCATGAGGTCGAACAAATGGGTGTAGTTGTCGAAGTCACGGTCGCTCATGAGTCCCATATCGTGCAGATTGGGGGCAAATATCCTTGCGTCCTCGAATATCGTACGGTCTTGGATGACGGTGTCGGCCGATCGCGATATCTCCACTACGTCGCGGAATCGCTTGTTGAGGAAGTAGATTTGCAGGTTGAATGCCCAGCGGTTCATATCCTCATAGTAGTCAGCCAGATAGGGGTTGTTATCGACGGGCTCGAAATGTGCCTTCCATCCGTATCTTTTTGCGAGCATGGTGGTGAGTGTTGTTTTTCCAGCTCCTATGTTTCCAGCTATTGCTATATGCATATTCGTTATTGTTTTACTTGTTTTTGAAACGTTATTAGAATAGTCCGAAGAGCACACGGTCGATCTTGTCGGTGATGAAACCAAAGTCCTTGGGCTCATGTTCGTAATCAAGCTCGTCAACATCAATGGTCAGCACACGTCCTTTATACTGGCAGTTGATGAAATCCTCGTAGCGCTTGTTGATGTTCTCAAGGTAATCGAGTGGCATTTTCTGCTCATAGTCGCGTCCTCGCTTCTCTATGTTGGCTACAAGGTGACTCACCGGTGCCCGTAGATAAATCATCAGGTCGGGATAGCGCACGATGTCGGTCATGTCCTCGAAGAGTTCCATGTAGGTTTGGTAGTCGCGCTCGTCGAGATTGCCCATGGCGTAGTTGCTGGCGGTGAACACATAGACGCCTTCGTAGATGGAACGGTCTTGGATGATGTCGTCTTTGCTTTCGCTTATTTCAATTAGGTCCTTGAAACGCTCCTTGAGGAAAAATACCTCCATGGGGAACGACCAGCGCTTGATGTCCTTGTAATAGTCGTCGAGATACGGATTGAAGTCCACCGACTCAAACCTTGGCTTCCAGCCGTAACGCTTGGAGAGCATTTTGGTGAGCGTTGTCTTTCCGCTTCCTATGTTTCCTGCTATTGCGATGTGCATTGTCGTATTGTATGGCCACGTCCCGCCACATGGAACGGTGTGAACAACCGTCGGGTGGGTGAGCGGTGGCCGCTTTGTTGTGTGATTACTATTGTTGTTGTGGTCTGTCGTAGCTCGTTGTCAGCTGGCGGAGGGGAGGATGATGCCTCGGCTTGCCGCATGACGTGAGGCAGACACTGCTTGTCAGTGGATTCTTGGTTTGCCGATACAACCGTTGGGCATCTGTATCTTCAGCATGCTGCAGACGGTCGCTGCGATGTCGTTGACGGTCGTTTCGATGGACGATTCGCCGGGGTTGACATGCCAACCATACATGATCCATGGCAGATGGGTGTCGTAGGGGTAAGGCTGGCCGTGCTGAGTGCCAGTGTATGACGGTGAGTCCTTGGCTCCGAAGAATTGCGGACGGGTCACTACGCCTATTGCTCCCGACCGATTGCGGAAATAACCGTTCTGCATGCGTACCTTAAAGAAGTCGGGCATGGTCTGCGTTGCCACTTTCTCCTCATCGAACACATAGAGGTATTGAGGGTCGGACTTGAGGAAATCGATGGCCTCATCAATCACTTCCTGCTTCTCTACTCCGGCTTGCATAATCATTTTGTCGTTGAAGTAGAACTGGTAGTTGTCCTCTCCGAAGACAGGGGCTATGCCGAACTTCGACTGTAGATGGGCATTGAGCTCCCGAACGGCTTTGTTGTACTCGAAAGCACCTGCAGGGATGCGGTGACTCTTCAGGTAATTGTAGTTGTGGGCAGCCCCGTGGTCGGCTGTGAGGAAGAGAAGGTAGTTTCCTTTCCCTACTTTCGCATCGAGGGTGTTGAGGAAATGGGCCAAATCCTTGTCGAGTTGCATATAGACGTCGTGGTTTTCAGCTCCCCTCGTTCCGTATTTGTGTCCGATAGCATCGGTCGATGAGACGCTGACGGTGAGCATGTCGGTGGCATCGCCTTGTCCGAGTTTCTCGTTCTCTAAAGCTGCCTCGGCCATTCGGAAGGTCATCGTGACGCCAAGGTTGGAGGTCTTGATGTTGAAATTAGCTGCTGTGTGGTTCTTCTTGTTGAACTCCTGTACCCAAGAGGGCAGCTCTTTCATGTAGTAGGTTGAGGTGATGAAATGCCCTGCTGAGGTATCCCACCAATAAGCCGCATCTGCCGAGTGACCAGCGGGAAGGATGGAGGCACGGTCCTTAAGGGATATGCCGATGACCTTTGAGCAGAAATTGGACGCTAACTTAAGCTGGTCGCCAATAGTGGTGGTCAGCATGCGCCGTGGGCTCATCTTTCCTTCCTTACTGGTTGAGCCGACGGTCATAACGGTTGAGTCATCGCAGCAATAGACAAACTTGTTGTTATCTGAAAAATAGTTGCCCGCAATGCCGTGGATTGCCGGTATTGAACCAGAAAATATGGATGAATGGCCCACTGCCGTTATGGTGGGGGCGTAGTTGATGTGGGTATTCTCGAAAGAGAACCCGTCGGCAAGAAGTCGTTTCAGACCATCGCTGCCGAACTCGTCATTATACAAATAGAGATAGTCCCAGCGCATTTGATCGACAACGAGGCCAACGATGAGCTTCGGACGTGAAACTTGTGCCTGTGAGACAATGGCCAAAGCCAGCAGCACGATGATTGTGGATAATTTTTTCATCTTAGTGATATGATTACTTTGATTATTGAAAACTGATTGAAATTCGTTTGACCTGCCACAAAGGTACAACTTTATTATGGAATAGATAGCAACGGGGACAGTTAAATCATTTTTTTCGCCTCACTTCCCGCACCATCGCCAGCCGCTCCTCGTAGATGGGTTTCCATTTGTCGATCATGACCTGTAGGTTCTGACTTTGCTGTTGGAGTGTCAGATACTCTTCGGACGATTCGTCGCCAGCCCGTGAGAGTTCGAGCATCCGTGAGAGGAAGAGCTGTTGCTGACTGGCGGCACGCTGTAGCTGGTCGCCGAGCTTCTCAAGATTGTCGAGAAAGTCGATAGCTTTGTCGATATGGTCCATTTTTTGTTAGTGCGTTGGGATGTTGATGATGAGTTGATAGCGGGGGTTAGAACGGCAGACCAATGGCCAGATGCAATGTCTGGGCATCCTTGAAATGGTCGATATTGTAGAATCCGCTCCGTCTTGTATCGTAAGGAACATGCAGACCGATGCCCCAATCGACACGAATCATGAAGAAACCGAGATCGTAGCGTAGGCCGACACCTGTGCCGAGGGCTATCTGTCGGAAGAAACTGTTGAACTTAAACTCTGATTCGGGACGCCCTTCGTCGGCCTTCATCGTCCAAACGTTGCCCGCATCGAGGAATATCGCTCCGTAGAGGTTGCCCAAAATATGAGGACGGTATTCGAGGTTGGCCTGCAACTTTATCTCGCCAGTTTGCTCAACGAATGACCGCATCCGAGAGGTGGAACGATATTTCCCCGGTCCTATTTCACGGGCATTGAAGGCACGGATGCTGTTGGCACCACCAACAAAGAACTGTTCAGTGTAGGGCGCCACGCTGCTGTTGCCGTATGCCCACACCACACCTGCATTGATGCGGGCCGCCACAGAACTCTTTTTGGGCAGCGACCACAGTTTGGTGAAGTTGGTCTCCACCTTTAGGAACTGGGCAAAGGGATTTTTGAACATCGTCTTTTGCTTCTCGTTCCATTTCTGCCCGAAGATGGCGTAGCCGCCGGCGAGGATGTTCGATGCCTCGCTGACCGTTGTCCACCAGTTGATGGGGTTGGCGTAGTTTAATGGACTTTGATAGGTGTATTGGAAACTTGCCTTGGGGATGAATTGGTCGGCCATCGACACTTCGAGGTAAGGCATACTATCGACGAGCGACAAGAAACGGTCGGTCACACTGTGCATGTACTCATACGAAAGGGACAGCGGTTTGAACACGAAAGAATGACGCTCGTTGGGTCGCCAGCTGTAAACAATCTCGCTGGAAACGACGTGCCGCTTGAAGTATTTGGAGCGGTTGATGACATTGGCTGATGCGCTAATGGTGGTCATTGGGGTCTCAAAGTACTGTCGGCGTGGCTTGGGGGCAGGAGGGGTCTCGCCACGGGCAATGGCCGCTGCCAGTTTCTTGCGCCTTCGCTCACGTCTTATGCGTGGGGGAGTCTGGAACGGGTTGAGGATGCGAGGGAACTGAAGGCTCGCCTCGGCACCATATTCGTAATCGTTGATGCCCGAATGCTCCTCGTCGTCACTACGACGGGTCACCCATTCGTAGGCACCGTGAAGGCGGACGTTCAGCAATTCAGCACCGCGGAATGCATTGCGCTTGGTCACACCGACAATCAGCTCCGGTCCGTACTTGCCGCTTGTCTTGCCACGGCCGTATGCTTCGACATAGAAATCATAGGGTTTGTCGAACAAACAGTCGATATCGAGGTCGAGAATGCTGCACGTGTCGCTGTCGTCGTGGGGTGTAAAGTTGAAATTGGTTGAGGTGAAAAGTCCGGTGGCATTGAGTTTCTCCTGACTTTCCTGATGTTTCTCAAGACTGTACAGGTCTCCCTTGCGCAGAAGCAAATCGTTGGAGATGACACGGCTGCGCAATGGGGTGCGTTTGCCGTTGTAGTTGATGGTGTAACGTCGCGACTTGCGCTGATTGGCCAGCTCTTCCATGAATCGTTTCTGAAAGTTGATGGTGATATTGCCGATGCGCCACTTGCGGATGGAGCGCTCTCCCACGGAATCGGCCATCTGTAGGCGCATGATGGCTTTGCCATGAACAACCGTTGTGTCGGCCAAGTAACTGGCGTTGTTGTTCTGATAGTAATAGTAGCCGTTGTCACGGAAAAGGGTAGTGATGCGTTGGCGTTCCTGTTCGAGAGTAGCCACGTCGAATGGGTCACCATTGTGGATGACTGCGTTCACGCTATCGGCATGGATGAGACTGTCGGCTTCAGTCGGGAAGTTGGTGTATTGCAGACTGTCGATGGTCCACAGGCGCCCCATGTTGACGAAATACTGGATTTTCATCTTCTTCGGATTGGGCTGCGGTATGAGTTCGTGGCGTATTTTGCCATCGAAGTAGCCACGTTTGTAGAGCAAATTTTCGCCGACGGTGGCATGCAGATCTGGATTGACATAGCTCATGAGCACGGGCTTTGAGCCAAAGACGCGTACCATCCATCGACTGAAAGCTGAAGTGTCGGGGGAAAAGGCGTTCCATATCCACAAACCGACAGGGAAAGGTGAGCGAAGCGACGGACTTCCGAAAAGAGCGGCATTGGGTTTGGTGGCCAACACTACGTTCAATTCTTCCTGAACGGAGGTGAAATGCTCATTACGGTCGTAGTTTTCGTATTTCGTTCCCTTCATACCGGTATAGAGTTGTTCGCCTTCGGGTATGGCGCTGGTTGTGCTGCAAGAGGCAAGCCAAGAGCATGCGAGGCATAACGCAATTCCAATGATGAGGAAATTGCGGACATGGCTCAGTGCCGGCTGCTGGTTACTGACTTCTTTCTGCTGATTACTTCTTCTCATTTGGTGAAATTGATTAGGCTATCGCGCTTGGGCTTGCTGGATGGCTGTACGACACTTGCATCATCAGTATTCTTGAAGCGGAAGATGTCCTTGAAATTGCGGAGCTTTCGTCGCCACATGAAACCGATTCCGAACTCTTCCTGTTCACCTTCGAGCCAGTCGTAGGCCTCTCGCTCATAATAGATTTTGAGGTATTTCGTCTCCTTCTTGTTGAGTCGGTACTCCAGAGACAAGTTGTCGAAGAATGCTCCGTTTCGTTCTGAAAATTCTGAGCCAGTAGAGACACGTCCGCCCATGATGATGCGCAGTCGGTTGTCCCACAACCGTTTCGAGAATTTGAAGGTGTAATCAGTGTGAAGGCTGCCATTGGCATCAGCTGCGCTCTCCATGTTGGCCGAAATGTCGAGTCCCATTGAGCTGAGTGCTCGCCCAGTGATGGAGTTCACTTGTGTTTGGAGGAATCCTGCTAAAGCACTGTTCATCGCAGCGTTGGCATTCGAGTTGATCGTACCATCGAAATACATTCCCGATGCCAGCATGGTCACGGCAAGTTTAGAGCGTTCCTCGTCACTCTTCGTACTGAGAGTGTTCTGCATTTCCTGATCCTCCGGTGCGTCGATGATGAACTCTACTCCAGGCTTTGGGAATCTCTTGGTGAGCCGTACACCACAAGCGAAATCGACAAGTCTGCTCTGTCCTGAACCATCGGTTACACTGGTCTTGACGTCTTCGGTAGCCACGATACTAAGAAGTGGCTGCATCGGATTGCCCAAAAACTCGATATAGCTTCCATCCTGTATATTGAAGGTGCGCAGTGGTATAATCGGCAGTGAGTATTTCATCACCCCGTCGTTGAGCGTATAACGTCCTCTGAGCTGTAAGTTGTTGGTCGGATCGTGGCTGAGCGACAGCGAACCGCCTCCGAAGAGGTCGATGTAGTTCGATTTATCGGGATTGAGCGCACAGACGATGTGTGCTTGCTCATCGATATCCAAGCCCAGTTTCATGCTGAAACCAGTCAGGTCAGGCCGACGAACGACATCGGTAATAGAGTCGTTCAGGTTGGTGAACTGTACGAGATCGTTGAGCTCCGTGTCGGTTGTCAGTATGGCGTCGCGCATGACATACGTCATATCGGTTGTCCCTAGTACATCGAGTTTGCCGATAAGGTTGAGGTTAGAAACAGGACCGTGCATCCGTCCCATGAAATTGACGAATGCCTTGCCATAGACTTCAGAGCGTGGGTTTTCCCTTGCGTCGATGATTTCAAAGTTATTAGCCCTCATCCGCACATCCATATTCATGCGGTCGAGCTCTGAGAAGTCGAGATACCCCGACATATTCAGTGGAGAATCGTTGTTGGCGAACATCTCAAAGTTCTCAAATTCTATCCTGCTGTTCTTGACGAGTACGGGGTCGTCGGCAAATCGCATGTCAATGCCGTAAGGAACGCTGACCAGATGTGCCGAGTCGAGATATATCTCACCGTTGATATCGAGCTTGTTGAGCGGTCCTTGAACTGAAAGCACTCCGTCGCCCTCACCTTGTAGTCCCACAATCTGATCGGGCACGAACCCATTGATATAGTTGAGTGGGAAACGGTCCATGTTGAGTGTTGCGTCGAGTGATCCGCCGCCTTCGCTCCTGTAGCTTCCCGACAATTCGCCCACGTTCCTTTCGTTGTGGGTAATCATAGCATTGACGAAGTGGGTGCCGTCTTCAAGCGGCATATAGACGAGTTGTGTGCCCACATTTCCCAATCGGCTGCCTTCGAAAACCATGTCCTGCACGTTCATGTCGCCCGACACGGTGATGTCCTTCGATGTCTGAACCACGTGGTAGTCGCCATCGAGCACACCCGTTATATTCGGTGCGAACGGCAGGACTGACAGGAGTTGTCCGACCTCGAACCTATGCACCGACAGGGTAAAGTTCTGTAGCGAAGTCGAGTCGCTGTCTTCTGTTTTCAACTGCAGACCGGCACCATCGGTTGCCTGCATCTGCAAGTCGGCAGAGAGTCGTCTGTCTCTACCTATATATAAGAAGTTGTCTTGGTTCACCTGATACTCCTTGTATCCGAGTATAGCCTTCGGCGATGTGAGGCTTACCCGCATTCCATTGTCTGCCATACCTGCCTTCATGGAGAGTGCCAGTGCTGTTTTATCCGTCATGTCGAATATGGCGAGTGACGATTCTATTCCATGTTCGTAGAACGAGCCGTGCAGATAGCCGCGGTAGGGGTATTTACTTTCGGAATTGTTGAGTACCTCCATCTCATAATTCAACCCGTTGTTGCTATTGCTAAGCGTGATTCTCATGGTATCGACCTTCAAGCTGTCGTAGGCGAGTTGGTCAACGATGATTTTCCCGTTCAGACCGTCCACGGGTGACGTGGTTATATCGACGTTGGCCGTAGTGAACTGATAGCCTTGCTCAGCGAGTAACTGGCTAAAGATGTTGTCTGTACCAGTCTGCAACGTGATGTGTCCCGTGGGCAACTGTCGGCGCAGTGCTGGTTGGTCGATATATTTGCTGGCTATCTGCCGTTGCAAGTCGCTGTAGATGCCTTGTCCGATGTTCATCACCTGTTTGTAGCTGCCATTGAGTTTGGTATTGAGCAAGAAGTCACCGCCTTTGATGACGGCATGCGTACTGTCGCGCTGGCTCAGCACATTGAGCGTCACGTCCCCCGAACTGTAAATCGTGTCTCTGGTCTGTACTTGTACATTGCCAATCAATCCTTTGGCCATCAAATCGTCCTTCCCCTTCATCGCAAAGTCAATGTCGGCTGAGAAATTGGTATTGAAAGGCTGGTCAACAATTCCGAGCTGATAAAGGTCGGCCCGTGGGAACAAACCTTTCAGACTGCCTTTGATGTCGTTTCCGTTCATGATGGCATTCACATCGAAGCTGCCGGCCACGAGTGGAACGTTGTCTTTTCCCCTTATTTCGTTCAGTCTCATGTCGCCCACATAGCCTTTCACGTGATAGTAGTTGTTCATGTTCGACCTGAAGTCGATGTCAGCGTCAGTTGCCACTACGTAGGGCTTGTCAACCATTCCCAATGCCTTGAGGTTAGCCTGTGCGAGATGTCCCTTGAGATGCGAGTCGAGGTTTGTTCCCCTCACTGTCGCCACCACATCGAAATCGCCTTTGACGAGTTGTGTGGTGTGTTTTCGTCCCTCGTTGTTGAGCACCAGATGCCGCAACGGGCCTTTGATGAAATGCCTGTCCTTGAGGTTCGATTTCAAATCGACGTCAGCCCAGGTTGTCAGCACATACGGATCGCGCATCACTCCCAGCCGACGGAAGTCGAGTCGTTGAATCATGCCTTTCAGATGTCCGTCCACCATCTTGTCGGTGAACTTGCCATGATATTTGAAGTTGCCGGCGATCATTTTGTTACTACTCTGAATATGGGCATTGGTGATGCCGTTTTTCATCGTGATTTTACCGCCGATGCCATCCAATTTGTATTGGCCATACTGGAATTTATCGATTTTCGCGGTCAGGTTGACCGCCGATTTCGGATTGAGGAAGTCCATGCCGTGTCCGTTGGCAGCAATTATTCCTGTGAACGGATGTACGTCCATGTTGGGCAGGAAGTGCCGCAGTTGCAGGTTGTCGGCCTTTGCCAGTAGGTTATAGGCATCGCTGGCTGTATTGTAGTTGCCTTTCACGTGCACTTTCCCCTTGCTTTCGGTCAGGAAAATGTCGCCCGTATATCGGCTCTTGCGTATCTTCACCTTACCGTGCAACCCTATGCCACGGGGAATGCGCACGTCCTTCGATACGCTTTTGGGCAGAATCTTGTTGACGAAGTCGATGTCTTCGGCCGTCCCTTTGATGGCAAGGTCGGAGCGCATGTTTTTTGAATCTGTCGGATTGGCTATCCATCCCGTACCTTTGAGGTCGAAGTGTCCAGGCATCTTCAGGTGCAGTTGCTTGAAGGTGGCATATTTCATGTTGCCCTGCAGCTGTCCTTGGACGGTCAGGGGCTTGTTCGGAATCGAATTGTAGAGCCGTGGTTCGAGCGAGGTGAGGAAAGGCTTGAGGTCGCTCTTGGTGACATGTCCGCTCAGTTGGGCATAGAGTCGGCCAGGGGCATTGTCATCAAAGGCATTCATCTCCATCTGAAAACTTCCAGCGAGTTCCGTCCCCGGCATTTTCAGATACATATTGGGCAGGTACAGACTGGTCGAATCGAGGCGGAACGGACCCCGAAAGTCCTCAACCAACAGTCCGCTCTTCTCCTTCATGTTGGCCGTCCTCACATTGGCGCTGATGTTCGGTTTGGCATAGACGAACGAGTCGAGCCCGATGTTCACGTCGGTCATGGCTATATGGCTGCCATCGAACCCTGATTTGGCGTGCGGCTTGTAGTTTTGGTCGTAATAGAACTGTCCTCCCTGCCAGTCGAGCGACCCCACTTTATAGATGTCGTCGTGCAAAAGCAGCTCCGTGGCCTTCGCCGTGGCCTTGTCGAAGTTGGCGCGGACGCTCATCGTATCGCCAGGCATGTGAAGCCGAAAGTCAGTCTTTGTGAGGTTCAGCTGGTCAATGTTGATGCGCCACAGCGTCTTTTCCTTCGTAGTGTCTTCAGGAACGGTGTCGCCCAGGGCAATATCGAGCCAGCCACCTTGGATTTCGGCCACGTTGAGCCTGACGGAATCGCCTTTGAGATCGATGCCATGACTAATGAGATGCAGCCGTTCGAGGTCACCCTTGATGCGCAAATCGCCGATGAAATTGGTTGTATTGGCCTTGAGTTGCTTGAATGTCAGCTCGTCTATTTCCACCTTATTATTCAAGAGTGGCAACAGTTGCACCTTGGCAATGAGCTGTTTCACATCGGCTACGGTGTCTTTCTGTTGGGGAATAGAGTCGTTGGGCTTGAGCATTTTCAGTCCGTCGAGCTGCAAGTCGAGTGGAAACGACAGGTTGACGCGCTCCAAGGTTATCTCCATGCCGGTTTTTTCGGAGGCAGACGACGCAACTTGCCTTACTGCCCAGTTCTGAACGGGTGGGAAGTAAAGCAGCAACGTTAGTATCAGAAACAGCAGAATGGGTGCTAACACTATGGCTACCAACCATTTTAGGGCTTTATTCATTCGTAATTGCCTTTGTTTTTGCTCCATCAAGCAATGTTATCATTGCAAAGTAACATAAAAAAACTCAAAAACACGAACTTCTACGGCATAATTTATAGCTATTGATATTTAATCCAAATCTGTCTTTCGGCCGACAAGCTGGAATTTAATATCAATGATATTGTTGACCGACTGATATTGCTCGCCCTACCGTTCGCTATGGAACAAGTACGCGATCGGCGAGTGGCTGGTAGTCTTTCTCGCCTGGTTCGCCAGCAGGAGCGCCGAATGGCATCTGTGCGATGAGCGTCCACTCAGTAGGGATATTGAATTCCTTTGCCACCAACTCGTCGATAAGTGGATTATAGTGCTGCACGCTCACACCGAAACCGGCGTCTTCGAGCATCGTCCATATTGCGAACTGGTGCATAGCGTTGGTGTGTTGCGACCAAATGGGGAAATTGTCTGCGTAGCGAGGGAACTGTTCCTGAAGAGCCTTCACCGGACGTTGGTCTTCATAGAAGAGGAGAGTGCCGTAACCGCTCTGGAAGGACGATTCAATCTTGTTTTTTGTGTTGCCGAAAGCCTCTGCCGATACTACTTTCCGAAGTACGTCCTTTGTGATTTCCCACACTCGCTGATGCTTGTCGTGGAGCAATACCACAACACGGGTTGACTGGCTGTTGAAAGCCGACGGAACGTGCTTGACCGCCGAATGGACTATGTCGATGATTTCGTTGTCTGTGATGGGCGACTCATTCTTTAATGCGTAGTAAGAGCGGCGATGAGCCATAGCCTCCTGAAAAGTCTTAGTCATAATTTGCCTTTGTTTTATGTTGTTTTTATCTAAAAGATAAAATAAATGCGGTGCTATCTTTCCCAGCCTGTCACGGGCCGTTGACCCAAGTGCGGCTCACTGCAACCTTGGCCAAGCCACCGGCTTACCTATTCTATTAAAGCCTACTGGTCGATGAACGGGATGGGCTTGAGGTCATCATCGTCGAGTTCTTCGGTCTGTTGACCGAATTTGTAGGGCCGTTTCCGGAGGGCCCAACTCGTCCATTCGTCTATCTCGTCTTCGCCTCCGTCATCCGAATAGTCGTCGTTGCTGTAGATGACGGTTGCCTCCTCCGGTTCTTCGTAGGCCGCTCCAAAATCGTGGGGTACATCATCGTAGAGCATGCGCCTGAAAGCCGTACCGACATCGCACGATGTCAGCAGCAAAAGGGCGAATAAAGCGTATAACGGTTTCATTTCTATCGCAATGTGCTGAAGTTGTCTTTGTTTCTGAATGGAACGGTCATCACGTTTACAGATTGATGTTTCCCGTGAGCATTATATTGCGCAAAGATAGCAAATTTTTCCTTTATAAAAAAGAATTTAGGAACAAAATAGGTTGTAATAATGCCTGTCCGCAACTTTCCCGATGCGTGTCGGCATACTAACCAGTGTATGAAAAATCATGTTGCGACGAGCAGTGCGACCAGTCGCAATGAGCGTTTGAAACACGAAGGCTATGATGTGTTGTGCTTGGCTGTCAAATTATTAACACTTTATAAAATTAATGTTCTGTATTTGGGCATATCAAAATAATGTGTTATTTTTGCAGTAGAAGTTCGAGCACTTTGCCTGAACAATCAATTTAAAAAACTATAGATTATGGATATCAGTGTAAAAATGCAGAAAGCATTCAACGACCAGATTATCGCTGAATTGTGGTCGTCAAACCTCTATTTAGGCATGGCATTCTGGTTCCGCAAGGAAGGCTGGAAAGGCTTCGCTGGATGGATGTATAAGCAGGCTCAGGAAGAAAACGAGCACGCTCTCGATATGGCAAATTTCGTTCTCGACCGTGGCGGTGAGGTGAAGGTAGGCGCCATCGATGCCGTTCCTTCTAACTGGACCGACCCAAAGAACGTGTTTGAGGAGACGTTGAAACACGAGCAGTATGTGACCGAGTTGATTAACAAGTTGGCTGACGTGGCTGACGAAGAGAAAGACCGCGCATCGCAGAACTTCATCGCCAAGTACATCGATGAGCAGGTTGAGGAAGAGAGTAGCGTGAAGGACATTCTCTCCATGTTCAGCAAGTTGGCATGTCACACTATCGCTCACATCGACAAGCACCTCGCCAACATGCAGAAATAATCGGCTGATCGTGGCTCCCGACGGCTCGAACAGGGGTTTGTGGGGGAGTCAATTATGGGCAAAACCATATAAAAGGGGTTGTTCTGGTATCCTACTGGAACAGCCCCTTTTCTGTTTTCAGAAAGCGGAGGAGCAGCCACGGAAAAACGAAAGGTGAGCTATCACCGACCAAAAGGTACGCGAGTTCGGGATAAGAAAATCTTTAGAAAAGTTTCAATTGCTTTGATTTCTCTACGTGTACCGGCAGTGCTTCCGGCTTATTGTCAAAGAAACAATAGGCTGTAAGAGCAGAACACAAGATCATGATGAAATTATGTATTGACCTATGCCGTGAATGTACAAGGTTAGCCTTGTTCTTGAGCAACTCGTTGATACATTCGATGATGTATCTCTTTCTAAGCATGATTCTGTCATACATAGGCATAAGTTTGTTCTTCATGTTCGCTTTCAGACCATGTACGAGATGTATGCCTTGGTCGAACAATGTTTCAAAGAGTTCCTTTTTGATATATCCTCTGTCAGCGAACACTTTTCCATACAAGACTTTTGTAAATACGCTCCACACACGTTCATCCCTGTCATCAACATTTGCCCCTGTAAGACAGAAGGTTATAACCTCGCCAGAGTCATTACAGAGCAGGTGCAGTTTGAAGCCGTGGCACCAACCCATAGTACCTTTTCCGTTCTTCGCGAAACCGGCAAACACCTTGTTGAAATAACGCCGTACATTATGACATACAGGTATCATGGTACTGTCGATAAACGTTATCCCTGTACATTTGCCAAAGGCATAAAGCTTCATAAACATCATCATCTGGAAGAAAACACGTGGCATGAGTTCCACGAAACGATTGTAGGATACAGCATCGGGAAACTCCTGCTTGAGTTGTCCGCGAATGCAGTTGAGGTAATACTCCTTGAAGTTACGGTATGTACCGAAATGATAGCACACAAGAATAGTCATAATTTCGCTTTCAGAAAGACGACCTTTACGATTTCTATAACGTTTTCCTTTACCGTTATTAGTAGGTAGAAAAAGGTTATTTTCGAGTTCAGAATTCAAATTTCTGTTAAATACATCTATAATACAGAATATTTCAGTAACTTTGTCCTTGGTAATCATCGCTTTAACTCTATTTGTAACTTATTGATTATCACCTATAAAGATACAAATAATAAGCGAGATTACCAACTTTTTAAGTGCTTTTCTTATCCCGAACTCGCGTACTTCTGTGCTATTTGTCATACCTGAAATGTCAAAAACAAGTCTTCTTTATAAAATAACATATATATTCTTGCATATTTCTGTAGATTTTGTATCTTTGCAACGTATCAATTAAAAACAATATTTATGAAAAAGATATTAACTTTATTAGCCTTTTTTGTAAACTTTTCCTTTTGTTTCGGTCAAGACGAAATAAAAGACAGTACTTTTCTTACAACCATAGAATTAGACAATGTTGTGGTGAAAGGACATATGCCACGTGTGAAAACCAAAGGGAGCGTTTCCAAGATTCAGGTTGCCAATACTGTGCTATCGAAAATGGGTACGGCAATGAGAATGTTGTCGCATACACCGGGTCTGCATTCGGTTAATGACAATATAGAAGTGAATGGATTGGGCGAACCTGTTTATGTTTTGGACGGACGACTTTTGTCCGACGCAAAGGTTCTGTCCACGCTGCAAGCCGACAATATCAAGAGTATAGAGATAGAAAGAGCCCCCTCTGTAAAGTACAGTTCCAACGGACAACCCGTTATTACCATTACAACCATTAAGCATATTAATGATTTTATATTTCTTAGCGTTGGCAACTACTTGAAACAAACAAGAATGTTTTCAGATGTAGGCATTCTCAATGTGATGGGACAATATAAGAACTTTTCTGCTAACCTATCCTATATGGGTGGCAAAGATGGTAACAAGAATAAGGAAACATATTTTCGCAACATCTATCGTGATGACATATTCTCCATTGAGCAAAAGCGAGAAACGCCTATAACAACCTTAGCGCATAAGGTAAACTTCTCCGCGGATTATCAGTTGAATGCCAAAAGCAGATTAGGACTTTATTATTTCTATCAATTCAGCGATGAGGATAATAAGGCATTTGGCACAAATTTGACGAGCTGGCAGCAGCAACAAAAGCAATGGAGGAACATAGATAGACAAGGCAGAAACTTAGAGAACATACATAGCGGAACGTTGCAATATGTTTATGCAAGCAATAATTATAATCTTGACATTTCTCAGGAAATAGCTTCCACGAATATTAATCATCATCTGCAAACTTTGGAAAGCGATGCAAGCTTGTCTTCGCTTACCAAGAGTCATGGCAATCGCCGTTATACTGTCTATACAACAAGTATTGACAATGGATTTAAACTTCCATGGAACATCAGTGCTATGGCGGGAGTTCTATATAATTATGTGGATTCAAAGTCCAAAACAAATTCAGAAATACCATATTTGAATGTGCAGAGTTATATCAACGATATCAATGTAAAAGAATCAAATCCGCAAGCCTATTCGTCATTCGCTAAAAGTTTTGGCAAATGGACAGTCATGCCTGCGGTGCGCTATCAGTATGTGCATAGAACCATTAGCAATGTTTCGGGAACAAACACGGTGGCAAATCAATTCAAACAACACTTTTCTACACTCTGCCCCGTAATCACTATAAAGTATCGACCGAATGATAATTGGTTCTTCCAGTTTAATTATAGAAGAAATCTTACACAACCTAAATTTGCCCAACTAAACTCTGGACTTGTTTATCAGGATTCACTTCTGTACAGCAAGGGAAATACAAATCTTGAAAATGAAACTATGGATCGCTACACACTTAGTTCTACATGGAAAGATTTAACCCTTTCATTGCGCTATACTTATAGAAAGAATCCGCTTGTGAGTGTGCTTGAACAGATAGATGCAACGAGCCATATCCTCTCTTCTTATTCCATGAATATGAAGAAAGCAAGCGACTTCAGGGTGATATTGAATTATTCTAAAGCCATTGGTAATATTGAACTCTCATGCGAGGGTGAAGTGGTGTTCCCACATGGAGAATATGTGTTTAAAGAACAAGAATACAGAAATGACAAAGTCGCTTTCAATGGGCAGATGAATATCAATTATGCTCTGACACCAAGTATTTATTTGTTTACAGATTATACTTATCAAGGCAGAAATGAGTATTTGTTGTATAATCAGAAGAGTATTCATAGTTGGAATATGGGTGTTGCAGCATCATTGCTGAAGAACAGGCTGAATATCAATTTAGCTGTAAATGATATTTTGGGAAAGGCTAATTACAACAACATTCTGTATCATTTCAATTATATAGATTGGGGAACGAGAGGTAAAAATGATATGCGAGGCGTGGAACTCACAATATCTTACACAATCTTCAATAAAGAAGTGAGTGTCAGGACAAGCAGGAAGAATGAAAGTATTATACAACGTACCATGTAATGAATGAGATACAATATGTAAGACAGCATGACTCAATGGAATGTGGTATATCTTGCTTATCAATGGTGTGTAAAAAATTTGATAAAGAATACGACACTTCCGAACTTTATAAAATTTGCAAAGCAACCAAGGAAGGTGTTTCATTAAAAGCTATTGCGGAAACGGCACGATCTATAGGACTTGATTCTGTTTCTGTTCAAATAACATTAGACGAATTGATTTCCAATAAATTATGTTCAATTTTGCATTGGAATCAAAATCATTTTGTTGTATTATATAAAGTTAATCATAAAAAAGAATTTTATATTGCCGACCCTGCAAAAGGACTTGTAAAATACAATCTTGAGGAATTCAAGAAGCATTGGATCAGCACCCAATTTGGCGGTGAGGAGAAAGGCATTGCGATGTTTTTGGAACCCACACCAGCATTTTATGAAAAGCAGAAGGAGGAACAGCCCAAAAAGGAACGCTCGTTTAAGTTCCTCTTTGGCTACATCAAGCAATATCGCAAGTACTTCGGGCAGATTGTCTTAGGTTTGCTCGTGGGTAGCCTGCTACAACTCATTCTGCCTTTCCTCACTCAATCTATTGTGGACGTGGGCATCAAAAACCAGAACATCGGCTTTATTTGGCTGATACTCTTAGGGCAACTGATGCTCACGGTTAGCCGTACAGCCATAGACTTTATTCGCCGTTGGCTGTTGCTGCACATCTCACTGCGCATCAACATATCATTGGTGAGCGACTTCTTCATCAAACTTTTGAAGCTACCCATGTCGTTCTTCGACACCAAGTTGATGGGCGACCTTATGCAGCGTATGGGCGACCATAGTAGAGTGAACACGTTCTTAACCCAACAGACGCTCAGCATCGTGTTCTCGCTCTTTACCTTTGTGGTGTTCAGCATTGTGTTGCTATCCTATAACTGGCTTGTCTTTGCTATCTTTATGCTCGGCAGTCTGCTTTATGGTGGTTGGCTTGCCCTCTTCCTCAGGCGCAGAAAAGTACTTGACTACGAACTCTTTGAGCAGCAAGCTATCAACAACAACAAGACTTACGAATTTATCACCTCCATGCAGGAGATAAAGCTGCAAGACTGTGAGCAGCGCAGACGCTGGGAATGGGAAGATGTACAAGCCGACCTCTTCGGAGTGCAGATGAAATCGCTGAAACTACAACAGACACAAGAGGCAGGCAGCATTTTTATCAACGAACTGAAAAACATTGTTATCACCGTGGTGGCAGCAACAGCTGTCATTCACGGACAGCTCACACTGGGTATGATGCTTGCCGTGCAATACATCATCGGACAACTCAACTCACCTGTCGAGCAGTTAATGAGTTTCTTCTACTCCGTACAAGATGTAAAGATAAGCCTTGAGCGTATCAACGAAATCCATCGTATGGACGATGAGAACGGAAAGCAAGGATTGGAAACCTCAGTGAAAGAAGAAAACAAAGGCATAGAACTTGAAAGTGTAAACTTCAAGTACGACCCTCACGCACTGAAAACTATCATAGATGATGTTAGCCTTACAATCCCCAAAGGTAAGGTAACAGCCATTGTTGGCGCTTCAGGCAGCGGTAAGACCACCCTCATCAAACTGATGTTAGGCTATTATCCCGTATTGGGAGGACAAATCACCATTGGCGGAACAGGTGTAAATACGCTAAATAAGAAGTGGTGGCGCAGACAATGTGGTGTGGTTATGCAAGACGGTGTAATATTCTCCGAGAGCATTGCAAGGAATATTGCCGTAGATGACGAAGAGATAGACAAAGAGCGATTGCAGAGGTCTGCCGAAATAGCCTGTATTCACGATTATGTAATGGGACTGCCATTAAAATATAATACCAAAATAGGTCGCGATGGCGTTGGTTTGAGTCAAGGACAGAAACAGCGTATCTTGATAGCAAGAGCTGTGTACAAGAACCCCGATTATATTTTCCTTGATGAAGCCACAAACTCGCTCGATGCCAATAACGAGCGAATGATTGTGGAGCATCTGGATGAGTTCTACAAAGGCAAGACGGTAGTTATCGTGGCGCACCGACTAAGCACGGTGAAGAATGCTGACCAAATAGTGGTATTGGATAAAGGCAAGGTGGTAGAATTTGGCAACCACGAAGCACTCACAGCAAAGAGAGGCGCATATTATAACCTCGTGAAGAATCAATTGGAATTGGGCAACTAACAGCAGGAAGGAATATTATGGTAGACAATAAGATAGAACTCCGCAGCGAGAAGGTAAGGCATATTATTGGCGAGATACCATCAAGGATTGTTCGTTATGGTATCACGATTATCACCATTGTGATATTGGGACTGCTGACAGGTGCATACTTTATCCCTTATCCTGAGACCATCAGTGCAAGGATTGAGATGGCAGACGAACATCAAGGAACAATAGACATTCCCTATAAATATGTGAATTGGGTAACAAAAGGAATGACGGCAAACATAGAATTTGAGGGCTACGATGCAGAAACCTATGGAGTTGCTAATGGTGTAATAACAGCCACATCGCATTTGCCCCTACAAACGGCAGAAGGTAGCGTGTTCACGGTACAGGTAAGGATAACGGCTTGCAGGTATAAACTCGTCAGTGGGATGACAGGCACTGCTTCTGTACTTGTAAGCAATGAAAGCATACTTCAAAAGATTATCCAAAGAATAACAAACATCATATAACTTCCTTTTTAATCGTAATAAAGCGGTGAAAAAAGGAAGGCAGATTTAGTTTATTGCTGTCCGCTAAAACTCAAAAGAGCATAAATATTCCGCCCGAAGTCCTTTTAATTGGTACTTCGGGCTTGTTTTTCAAATATTACTGTCCGCTAAACTTTTGGGTAAGATACAAATTTAGGGCCGACAGTTCTCACGAAGTATCAGCCCTTTTTACGCGAGTTCGGGATAAGAAAATCTTTAGAAAAGTTCCATTTGCCTTGATTTCTCTATGTGTACCGGCAGGGCTTCCGGCTTATTGTCAAAGAAACAATAGGTTGTAAGAGCAGAACACAAATTCATGATGAAATTATGTATTGATCGATGCCGTGAATGTACAAGGTCAGCCTATTACCAACTTTTTAAGATTTTTTTTATCTCGAACTCGCGTAAAAGGTCAGCTATGGGCATGCAAAAGGTCAGCTATGACGATGTCATAGCTGACCTTTTGATTACCGTTGGCTATCTTGTTGATTCACAACACGATAGGCGATTCGTCCCAAGCGTTGTCCGTCAGCCCTTATTTCAGGCATTTATCGAGGTCGGCAGTTATGGCCTCACGGTCGAGGTCCTGACCGATGAAAACGAGTTTCTGCATCCGGTCGCCGTAGGGTTCTTCCCAATCCTTTTGCAATCCAGGGTTCTTTTTCATGAACTCGCGCAGCTCAAACTCCGGCATGGTTGCGTACCATTGTCCCGCATTGCGCATGCTCACCTGTTTTCCGGCCTGTTCGAAAACGTAACAGATGTCTTGTTCGCTGTCGAAGTAGGTCAGTCCCTTGCAGCGGATGACGTTCTTGGGCCACTTTCGTGCCACGAAGTCATCGAAGAGGTTGATGTCGAACGGGCGTCGGCGATAATAGACAAACGTTTGGATGTTGTATTCCAGCGCCTCGCCACTTTCTTCGTTGTGCAGGTGGTCGTGGTCGTGGTCCCCGTCATGGTCGTGATGGTGGTGGTGTTCGTGGTGATGGTTCTCCTCTCCCTCGATGGCCGCAATCCATGAGGCTGATGTGGCCACGTCGTCGAAGTCGAATATTCCCGTGCCGATGATTCTTTCGATTTCGACATCACCGTAGTTGCACTCTATAATCTCCGCCTTCGGCTGCAATGCCCTGATGATGGCCTTCACTTTGCCCAGTTCCTCGGCAGTCACGTCAGCCGCCTTGTTGAGCAATATGATGTTGCAGAATTCTATTTGCTGGATGAGCAGGTTCTCAATGTCGTCCTCCTCAAGGTTCTTGTTCAGCAAATCGTTGCCGGCTGAGAACTCGTCGCACATCCGTCGTGCATCCACCACCGTCACGATGGCATCGAGCTTGGCCCGTCCCTCCTTGGCCATGTCGGGATACATCTGCGGATAGACGTTGATGGTCTGCGCAATGGGGGCTGGTTCACAAATGCCGCTGGCCTCGATGACAATGTAGTCGAACTTGTTCATGCTCACTATGTCGCTGAGTTGTTTCACAAGGTCAACCTTCAGCGTACAACAGATGCAACCATTCTGCAAGGCCACGAGCGAGTCGTCGCTCTGATCGACCACCCCTCCTTTCTCAATGAGGCTGGCATCGATGTTCACCTCGCCAATATCGTTGACTATCACTGCGAATTTCAGTCCTTTTTCGTTGGCCAGAATCTTGTTTACCAGTGTTGTTTTGCCACTTCCCAAATAGCCCGTCAGCAAGAGTACGGGTGTTTCTTTATCATTCATTGTTGTCTGTTTTTAAATTGATGGACCTGCGATGATGTGATAACCATTCGGCTATCGTGCAAGTCTTTTCAGATGTACAAAGATACAATAATTATGCCAAATGATGCATGGCAGAAAGATTGTTTTTTTACTTTTTGGCAAAATATGTTCGTTATTTCCCGATTTGGCAGCAAATTTGCAGACAGAGCATGACTATCGTGCGAACGGAAGTCATGCTGCGGACGGGCGGATAGCCGTTGAATGTGCCATTTTGGATATCAAATCAAACTCTCAACAAATACTAAACAACGAGCCAATCCTGTTTTAGGAACAACAGATGAATACAATTTTTATAAAAATAAGACCATAATGATGGCGGCGACGCTCACAGCAACGACACTGACATCGTGCGGTACAATCGGCAACATCTTGGGTTCGGTAATCGGTTTCGTAAAGGTGGCGCAGCTAATTATCATCGGAATGTGGCGCCATCAGGACCCAGTCATGGAATAAACAATTTTTCTTCACTTTTCTTTGGAGTTTGTTTTTCATGTATTAACTTTGCAGTTGGCAAACAAAGTCGCATAGTCCACATGGCGAAGCTAATGCCCCACATCGACTTTAAACACACCTCATGCTGAAATTGCTCATCAAGCTATGGCTCATACAGAAGCGCCGCAACTTCAAGTGGCGGTCTTTCTTCCTCGCATTATACGTCTATGCGATGCTTGGGCTTGTCGTTCTCATGACGGTGATTGAGTCAGGAATCAACCTTGGCGGAGAGATGGACCGAGTGGAGTGGACTCTTGTCGTGCCAGTCATGGCGGCGATAATCATGCCGGTTGACGTTTTCGGAAAACTTCTCTTCAAGCACGACACGGCATTGATGGACGCATTCCTGAAAACAAGGCCGATCGACAACAAGTCTTGGAACCGTTTCATCCTCGTTTCCAACTTTTTCAGTTTCTGGAATCTCTGCTGGGCGCTGCCACTGGGCATCGCCGGCTTCTTCGTCATGCCACACTTGCAAGCCCTTTTGTCAGCCATGCTCTTCCTGATGGTATCGATGGTGAACGGATTGACGGTCACAGCATTGCGGAAAGCACAGGGATGGTCGCCGAAACTGCCCCTCATCGGCGCATGGCTGGTGTGGTTGTTCGTGGCGTGGGGCTATGCTCTCAACCCGATGGGGTGGGTATGGCTGGTCCATCTCACCATTTTCATCGTGCTTTGCATCGCCTCTCTCACGGGACTCATGGGCTATATGGGCTCTCTTCGCAGTTATAACGAACAGAAAACGCACAACGGCGACGTGTCGGGAAAAAGCCTTCGCTCGCTCTACGCACTCGAATTCCGAGCCTTCTTGCGCACAAAGAGACTGCGAAAGCATGCCCTCCTGTCGTTGGGATTTGTCCTTCAGGCCTATATTTATGCACTGGACTATCCCTCATCTCACCACGAACTGGCGCATTGCATCATGATTCCGCTATCCATCATCAGCCTATCGGTGTTCTATCTGCAATTCACTTTCGCCATAGAGGGCAACTTCTTCGACGGATTGTGGACCAAACCCGTTGCCGTGTGCGACATTCTTTACCGCAAGTACTATGCCGCCATGCCGCTGACGCTCGCCGGAACGCTGTCGATGCTGCCCACTTGCATTTTCTTCGGTGTCCCACTGCTGCTGATTCTTAGCTCGACACTGTTCGGTATCGGACTGGGCAACCTCATTATGCTCACCTATTGCTTCAACACAAAGCGCATCGACCTCTTCGACGGTGGCTTTATCAACACACAAGGGAGTAAATTCTCGGCCAGTGCCTTTGCCGTCGCCATGTGTACGATGCTTCTTCCACTTGTCCCACTTTACTTCTTGGAGGCCGACATCATCTATATCATCTATTCGGTGTGCGGAATTGTCGGACTGATGGGCCACCGAAACGCCATCAGATGGATGGCACGGCGATACGAAAGCAGACGTTACGCACACTTTGAGCGCTACCGCGAATGACGGTCAGTGAGCTACAGTCCGTCAATCATTCAACCCTTTACATGCAAAACCTGACCCTATGGAAATCAAAATCGAAAGTCTCAAGAAAATCTACGGAGACAACACCGTGATAGACATCCCCGACCTCACACTGAAATCAGGCGAACTCATCGGTCTTGTGGGAAACAACGGCGCAGGAAAGACGACCCTCATGCGGCTTATTCTTGACCTGATAAAGGCCGACGATGGGCGAGTGCTCTCCGATGGCAAAGCGGTGACCGACGATTACTCATGGAAAACATACACTGGCTCGTTCATCGACAAGCGATTCCTCATCGACTTCTACTCGCCGGAGGAGTTTTTCGACTTCATCGCTGAGGTATATGGCATCGACAGCAACGCTTTGTCGCACCGTCTCGAAGCATTCATGCCGCTGATGCGCGATGAAATCATGGGAACGGGCAAGTATATTCGCAACTTTTCGGAAGGAAACCGACAGAAAATAGGCATCATCGGCGCCATGCTCATTCATCCAAAGATTCTAATCCTTGACGAACCGTTCAACTATCTCGACCCTTCGTCGCAGATAAACATATCCCGTCTCATCCAAAAAGTCAACAAAGAGCACGGCACTACAGTACTTATCTCAAGCCATAACCTGAACTTCATCAGTGAGATATGTGACCGAATCCTCCTCATGGAGAAGGGAATCATCGTGAAAGACTTAGAAAACAACGACGGCTCGGCAGAGAAGGAACTGCAAGACTACTTCGAGCGTGGCTGACAGATCACCCCTCGGCATTCCATTTCTCAAATACCAGTATTTTATTCCCCCACAAACAACATTCCATATCTCCAGCCTCAGACACCATTGTCATTGCCTCTACCTCCTGCCACCTAATCCCTGACGATGTCGCCACCGAGCGACCACAAATCAAGAATAATCATAAATAGGATGGAAGCAGAGTTGCACGATAAATTTTTATTTATTATATTTGCAAACTGTACGAACTTTAAAAAGATTATGACAGACAAACAACTCTCGCTTTGGAAAGATATCAAAGCCTATTTCGACATGTCGAACGACAAGGATCGTGAAGCAGCAATCATAGAAGGCATTACGGCCACCATCTCTTTCAGGGGCGCCAACCTGTGGATTCTCATCTTTGCGATATTCATAGCCTCGCTCGGGCTGAACATCAACTCAACGGCTGTCATCATCGGCGCCATGCTCATATCACCGCTGATGGGCCCTATCCTCGGAATAGGTCTGGCAGTGGGCATCAACGACCTGCCACTGTTGAAGAGGGCAGGCAAAAACCTGTTCATCGCCTCCATGATCGGCATCATAACGGCCACCATCTACTTCTTTCTCACCCCGTTCAAAGACACCCAGTCTGAGCTCTTGGCTCGCACTGCGCCAACTATCTATGACGTTCTCATAGCCCTCTTTGGCGGTGCCGCCGGCATCACGGCGCAATGTGCCAAGGACAAGGGCAACGTCATTCCCGGAGTGGCCATCGCAACGGCACTCATGCCACCGCTCTGTACGGCCGGTTACGGATTGGCAACTGGCAATCTGGCTTACTTTGCCGGAGCTTTCTTCCTTTATTTCATCAATACCGTTTTCATTACCGTGGCCACCTACATCGGGGTACGCCTCATGCGCTTCCACCAAACTGAGTTTGCGGATGCTGCCCGACGAAAGTTCGTTCACCGAGTGATAGCCGCCATCGTCATACTAACCATGATACCGGCCGGAATGATGACCCTAAACTTGCTGAAAGACAGCCTGTTTGAGCGCCAGCTTGGACTTTTCGTAAAAGAAAACCTGAGGTTCAAGGGAACGGAAATCGTGGCTAAGGACGTCATCAACGATAGTACACTCAAGGTAGTTGCAGTAGGAAACGCCATCAGCGAAGAGCAGATAGCCAAGGCACAGACGCAAATGAACAAGTACAGTGGCCTAAAGGGCATCCATCTTGAGATAATACAAGGCATGCAGCCAGACAGTCTGATTGCATTGGAGGAAGAAATGGGATTCATTCGGCCTAATACGCAGGACAAGGTGTCACTCATTCAAGAACAATCACTTGAGATTGAGAAACTCAAGGAGGCGGTAACGAACTACCAGCGCTACGACAAAGCCACCAAGGTGCTGCGCCCTGAAATAAAGACGCTCTATCCGAATGTGCGCTCACTGACGCTAACACCTGTCAAGGAGATGCCAATCGACACTCTGCCGCCACGAAAATACGTGCTGGCACTGGTGAAATTCGCACCGAAATACAAGCAGTCGGAAAGCGAGCGGCAACGAATGAAGGAATGGTTGAGAGCCCGCACCAATAGCGACAGTCTTGTTTTGGTGACAACCAAATAATGACGGGTATATTATGGATATGGAAAGACTTTTTAAATAGCAGTTTACAGATTACGGTTTAAGTGATGATTTAGATTGATAAACCAGCTGTTATTGCAAAATATTTTCGGATTAGCATTGCGACAAGCAAGCTATCACAATGTAAAAGGTCATGTATTACCACACGAAAGGTAAGCTTTCGCAAGGCAATAGGTGACCTTTTATAGTGCCATCTATAATCATTTGATATTCAATACTTTGCCAACAGAGCTCCAAAAGCCGAACTTGTCAATATTTTTTACTCCGTTGTTCAAATCTATACGACAATCGTTTGTTCAACAGTAGATAAGATTCTGATCTGCAAGTACCCAGCCTCGTCATTCGGATGAGTACCCAAGATGTGAGAAAAGCCCATTTCATCGAGACATCAACCGAAGAGCAGACGGAGCGCTTCCTCAACTTTCGCAACAGGATGGATGCCAATCTGGAACTTTCCCTTGAGTCCTTGCGCATTGTTGCGTGGTATGATAATATGCTGAAAGCCAAGTTTTTCGGCTTCAGAGATACGCTGTTCTATGCGGTTCACCGGCCGCACCTCGCCACTCAGTCCCACTTCGCCGGCCATACACCAGCCCGCCTCGATGGGAGTATCGACATTCGAGGAGAGAACGGCCGAAATAACGCTCAAATCCATGGCCATATCGGTGATGCGTAGTCCGCCAGCAATGTTGAGAAACACGTCTTTCTGCATCAGTTTGAAGCCCACACGCTTCTCAAGCACGGCCAACAGCATGTTCAGACGTCGCTGGTCGAAGCCCGTGGCCGACCTCTGGGGTGTTCCGTAGGCAGCAGACGACACCAAAGCCTGCGTTTCGACGAGGAAAGGGCGCACTCCTTCGATGGCACTCGATATGGCCACCCCCGACAGATTGTCGTGCCAGTCGGTGAGAAGCAGTTCAGATGGGTTGCTCACTTGTCGCAAACCATTCTGTTGCATCTCATAAATGCCCAGTTCAGAGGTCGAGCCGAAGCGATTTTTGATGCTCCTTAAAATGCGGTACATATAATGTTGGTCGCCCTCAAACTGTATAACGGTGTCCACAATGTGCTCCAACACCTTCGGTCCGGCTATCGACCCCTCCTTGTTGATATGGCCTATCAGCAACACCGGTATGCCACTTGCCTTCGCCAGTTGAAGCAACGCAGCCGCACACTCACGTATTTGAGCAATACTTCCAGCACTACTCGCAACGGTTTCTGTAGCAACGGTTTGTATTGAGTCAACTATGAGCAATTCAGGCTGAACTTCCTTGATGCTGTCGAATATCTTTTCAAGCGAGGTCTCTGACAGGATGATGATGTTTTCGGCGATATGGTCTGCAAGTCGCTCCGCTCTCATTTTTATCTGCTGAGGACTTTCCTCGCCACTGACGTAGAGCACACGGCGATCGATGTGGAGAATGGTCTGAAGGGTCAGCGTACTCTTTCCGATTCCGGGCTCGCCGCCGATGAGCACCATGCTTCCGGCCACCAGTCCGCCACCAAGCACACGGTTCAGCTCGGCATCACGCATGTCGATACGCGACTCCTCATGATAGGAAACTTTGCTGAGCGGCTGCGGAGCGTTCTTTCTGGCTACTCCAAAGGTGCCCCGTGTCAGTTTTTCGCCGATGTTTCGCCCCGTGTCGGCCTTGATACGAAACTCCTTAAACGTGTTCCACTGTCCGCAATTCGGACATTTGCCAATCCATTTCGTACTTTCCTGTCCGCAGTTGTCGCAGACGTATGCTATCTTATCCTTCGCCATAATACGACAAAAGTAAGAATAATTTTCTTGGTTACAAAATTTATCATTAATTTTGCATGATATGAGAAGATATAAATACTTGTTGCTCGTTGCCGTTGTGTTGCTGTCTGCATGCGGAAAGTCAGAACAGGAGAAGGCATTGCAGAGGCAAAAACAGGTGCGCGCTGACCATGAAGCCTACGAAGCCGCCTTTAAGGTGGGCGTTATGCCCACGATGGACTGTCTGCCTATTTATCTATTGAAAGACAGTTTGTTATACGATACGACTAAAGTAGATATTAGACTACTATATTATACTGCGCAGATGGATTGCGACACAGCCATGCTGCGGCGTCGGGTGCAAGCATCGACAACCGATTTGTTTCGTGCCGAGAGGCTGAAACGCAGGTATCACGTGCCGTTGGTGTACCTGACGGAGACCAATGCCACATGGCAGCTGATCGCTAACCGTAAGTCGAAAATCAAAAAGCTCGCCGATCTGAGCGACAAGATTGTGGCCATGACCCGCAACTCCATAACCGCCTATCTGACTTCGAAGGTCATCAAAGAGGGAAAGCCTAAGTATCAGGTGTATAAAGCTCAAATCAACGACGTCTTCGTGCGGCTGAAGATGTTGCAGAACGATGAGATTGATGCCATTTGGGCCACCGAACCACAGGCGACACAGGCCTTGGTATGGGAGAATAATGTGCTTTACAACTCCGCAGAGGATGCTTTCGCACCCGGAGTGATAGTTTTCGTCGGCGAATCGGACATTAACAAGCAAGAAGAGTTTCAGAAAGCCTATAACAAAGCTGTTGACTTAATCAATAAGAACGGCGCGAAGTATTATTCGGCGCTGATTTGCAAGTATATGAAAGTCGATGAGAGGGTGGTGAAATCATTGCCTAAACTGACTTACAAGCGCATCATTTCGCCACGACCGGCAGACATTATGAAGGCACAAGGTAAATGAATGTAAAACAAAGCAATAGATTTATACATTAAAGTAGTAAAACAACAAAAACGATAACAGATTGAACGCAGAACAAACCATCAACGAGACACTGGAAAAACTCGACATGTCGCGACTGGGAGAGGCAATATCGCTTCTCAAAAACTTGTATTACGGGAAGGCTTCGCTCATCGGACACGAAGAGTTTCTTGCCATTGCCCACGACTACGACCTCATGTGCGACTATCATCTCCGTGGTTTCGTCGATCCACAACGAGAGACGCTCTACAAATCCTTACTGCAGCGACTTTATCGGGTGGTCGCCGACCTCGACATTAGTTGGCGATGCAAGAATAAAACCACTTATGTGAATGCCTTTCGCTCAGCCGACAGACTCAATATGGCGCACGGCTTCCTGCGTTCGGTACTCGAAAATTTTGTCTCTGAAGTGGCTTTACTCTCCCTTGAGCCAGAAACGGTTAGACAGACGAAGATGGAAGAAATCTACGCACGTCACCAGACGTTCGTCGATCGCTTGTTCAATTCCATCCTCGTGTCATGCCAATGGACCAACTCTGACGCTGATTTCTATGCTGAATTGCTCACCTCACCGACCATCGATGCCAATGACCAGCAGGTGATTGTCAGTGCCATCACGTTGTCGGCGATGAATGTCTATGACCTGAACAAGCTACGGGTGCTTGTCGATGTCTATGCGAAAGCCAGTGAGGAGGGTGTCCGCCAGCGGTCGTTGGTGGGCTGGGTGCTTGCGTTGGGCGACCATCCGATGTTCGGAGATGAGCAATCGGCCCTCATTGAGGGATTTTTCCATCAGGAAGAAGTGCTCCACGAGCTTGTGAGTCTGCAGATGCAGTTCTTCCATTGTATGGATGCAGAGCGCGATAATGACAAAATACAACGCGATATCATGCCCAACCTTGTCCAAAACTCAGGTTTGGACATCAGTAGGTTCGGCATCAGCGAGAAGGAAGACGACCCAATGGAGAGCATTATGCACCCCGACGCCGACGAACAGAAGATGGAAATCATGGAGGAGAACATCCAAAAGATGATGAAAATGCAGGAACAGGGGTCCGATATCTATTTCGGCGGATTCCGACAGATGAAGCGTTTCCCGTTCTTCAATGACCTTTCCAACTGGTTTGCGCCATTTTTCGTGCAGCATCCCGGACTGATGGAGGTCACAAGGAAGCTCGGCGACACGCAGTTTCTTGAACTTCTGCTTGAAAAAGGTCACTTTTGCGAGTCCGATAAGTATTCGCTGGCGCTCGCCATGTCATCAGTTATCAGCAAATTGCCCGCCAACATGCTTGAGGTACTGAAGTCTGGCGACACGATAGGTTTCGGAGACAACAAGGAAGTATCGGATAAGCCGACCTACTTGCGCAGAATGTATCTGCAAGACCTCTACCGCTTCTTCCGCATCAATCAGCAACAACGCAACGATTTGTCAGATCCCTTCACGGAATCCATGAACAGTAAGTCATTTTTCTTTGTGAATGAGGCATTTAATCCCTTTCTCATTGAGAAGCAAATGTTGAGCGTCGCCCTCTTTCTGAACAAGTATAAGCATTACGATCATCTGCATTCGCTCCTCGCTTGCTTTGATTCGGAAAGCGTGAACTTCAAGATTTTGAAAGCCTACGATGCAGTTCGGAACGACGATCTCACAACGGCCTACGAATGTTTCGACTGTGTTTTGGACAAGGAACCTTACAACGAGTGGGCGTTGAAGGGCATGGCGAATCTCAATATGCAGACAAAAGCATTCTCAGAGGCCATCGAACATTACGAGAAGCTCATGGAACTGCAGCCCGAAAAGAAGTTCTATGCCATCAATTACAGCCTTTGCCTGATGTTTTCAGACCGCAACAAGGAGGCATTGAACAAGCTTTACGAGCTGAACCTGAACCATCCAGACGACAAAAGCATACTAAGGGTGCTGGCATGGGTGCTCCTCTGCGACAAGAATGCCGTGAAAGCGCAAGCGATTTATGGTCAGTTGCTGGCCGACGGTCCCGTTTCGGAGGATTATCTCAATGCCGCCTATGCGCAATGGATAAGCCGAAACATCGCCGAAGCTCGCGATTATTTCAGGAAATGGCAGGAGCTGGAGCCCCAGAAGGACATCATGATCGAGTTTTTCAATGACAATTCCATGCTCATCGCTAACGGAATCACACCCACTGACCAACAGTTGATGCTCGGCTTGGTGAACGACCGTCGTAACAGCGGTGAGGAATTGTTGTCGTGAAGATGAGACATGCCGCGCCGTTGCTGACCGTTTTCACGACAGCCGATGGGTGATGGCCGAGGCATTGACAAGCCATTGCGCCCTTTTCACGGGCCACCCAGTTTGATTTTCCTGACTTTCCGCCCCTCATTTCAGAGCCACTGTACATTAATATCGCAACTTTCCATACATAAACATACAATTATATGAACATAAGGACTTTAACTTCGGTAGGCGAAGCCGAAGGAATGGGATTCAGTTTGTCGCACGTTGTCACCACGATTCCTGTGTCGGATTATGCAAAAGGGTACAGAGACGTAGAGCGGTTCCTGAGCTTATGCAAGCAATGCCATAAGTTCGGACAGTCTTGGACCTGTCCGCCTTGCGAGTTTGACGTGGCCTATTACGTTGACAAATACAAGTATGCACACATCCTCGGCTCAAAGATGACATTCGACAAGGCCACCCTTGAGCAGACGACGACCGAGGAATCGGTGAGAAAGGTGTGCGATGACGCGATGCGTTTCGGACTCACCAAGGCATCGGCCTATCTGCGAAAATACGAGCGTCGGTCGCCCGGCAGCATCTGTTTTCTGGGCTCTCGCTGTCTGCTTTGTGGCACAAAACCGTGCACAAGGTTGGAAAACAAGCCCTGTCGGCACCCCGACGACGTGCGGGTATCGCTCGAAGCGGTGGGATTCGACCTCGGAAAGACCACCCAAGACTTACTGGGCATAGAGCTGAAGTGGGGCAAACGCGACCGGTTGCCTGAGTACATAACCCTCGTGACGGCCCTACTGACCAACGACAGCACACTAATTTTGGAATAAACACTCAACCGATGACTCTGACGACGGATTCTTTTCAGGACGATGTCTATAACATCGTGGCGCAAGTGCCCTACGGAAGGGTAATCACCTATGGCCAAATAGCCACGCTCATTGGCCGTCCGCAAAACGCAAGGCTGGTAGGCTACGTCCTTCACGGAGCAGCCGAAGCGTCAGGGCTGCCCTGTCATCGGGTCGTCAATGCGCAAGGGCGGCTCGTACCTGGCTGGACGGCTCAGCGCGGTCTGCTTGAGAGCGAGGGCATTGAGTTTCGGCTGAGCGGTTGCGTTGATTTGCATCGCTATGGGGTGATGGACGACTGGCTGGGCAATGGCGCATCGGCTCGTTTTCCCCTGCAAAAGTAGGGATATCCCCACAACTATTTAGGATTCCTCCCTTGCCGTTGTGGAATAATACCCTTACATTTGCATACAGAAAACAAGAGAAGAAGAAGTTGAACACATTAAATATATAAAGTTATGAAACGTCACTATATCATTCTATCAGCAGCCCTCGCAACGACAATGGGACTTACATCGTGCGGAACAATGTACCTTGAAGGGGGCGGATCAGCACCTATCTACTCTTCAAGCACAGTCTATGATGCTGGCTACGGCGTCGGTTACGATGCGAACTACGGTTATCCGGGAATAGCTTACGAGGATGCACGGCAACAGGCATACTTCCTTTCGGACAAAATGGCCTACGAACTCGGACTCTCCGACGCACAATTCGAGGCCATCTATGAGATAAACCTCGACTATTTGCTCAACATGCGGGGCGAAAGCTCAATCTACGGCGACTACTGGGCTCGACGAAACAGCGACATTTTCTATGTGCTTAATGCAAGCCAGTACAATTATTTCGTGAACATAGACTATTTCTATCGTCCGATTTACTGGTACGACAACAGCTTTGCGTTCAGCGTTTACGACCGATACAACAACCCACGCTACTACTACCGCTCACGCCCCGTCTATTACGACACCTACCGTGGCGGTCGCAACCGTCACCGTAACAGCTACTATGCTGGACGATTTGGCGAGCGTAGGGGACAACCCGTGGTGACAAACCGTGGCAGAAGCTGGGGAAACGGCAGCAGGCGCAACGTGGTGAAGACGCCTGTCAACGGCAACAACAACGGACGGCGCACCTATGGCAACCAGAAGAGAAGCTCATTCGACAACAGTCGCTCTTTCGGAAATGCCAATGACAACACCAACCGTAAGCCTGTCACCGTTCGTCCTGGACAACGCATACAGCCGAGCAACAGCGACAGCCGGTTCGGAGGTTCAAGAGGCGGAACGGTGAACCGACCGACGACTACGACAACGACGACCAATCGTCCGAAGAACAACAACAATAACTCGACGTTCGGTGCCGGAACGACTCGTCCATCCACAAACAGAACGGGCAGCAACAGCTCATTCGGCAACGGTACCACAAGAACCACCACGCCACAGCCAAGACCATCGACGCCAAAGAACAACGGTAGCTTCGGCGGACACAGATAAGAAGATAAACATAGCGAAACAAAGACAATGCGATTAACAACCATCAGCCGGTTCAAGGTGGTGGCAGCCATGTGCAAAGGATTCTTCAACGGATTCATATCGGGACAGATTGATGCACGGATGCCTGGCAAAACCAACCCTGAGCCACGAGAGATAAAACAGATAACAGCCGACAACTATAACACGTTGTCGGCTCATTTTGTGAACGTACTTTTTCCGATTCTCATCCGTCTGAACTATGACGACGCCGAAGCCGTTGCCGAAGACATGCGCAAACGGCGGTTCTCCGACTCGACATCGCCGAAGATTCTGCTGCGCTATGCCTGCGGATCGAGGCCTCTCTACGATGCTCTGACAGGCGAATACAGGCGGCAAATGGGGTCGTTGCTCAACGGACGGCTGCAACCTGTGTCGGCTTTCTTCGCCGAATACGATCGGGGTGACGGGCCGACAGACGAGATTCCCGTTGCGTTAGCCATCCGATCGGTGGTGAGAACCCTGATGCAGGCCTATGCCAGCGGACTGACGGCTGGCCGTTCGGAACTTCAGGCTCTCCACCAGACCACCGTTTACAGGCTGATGCTTCACGGAATGGTGGCCTTGCTTCACGACGAGCCTGTAGAGATTGAGGGAGACAACCTTGAGATGATATTCAGGCGCGTGGCAATGAACTCCGACAACTTTGAAACGCTCATGAACGAAATGAGCATGGCTCACCAAGACTTGTCGATGCTCTGACTGAACATCGTGCGACGGCTCACCGAACGGAGGGGACGACGGACAAAAACGCATCTGACAACTCACACATGAAAGAATAAAAGCATGGGAAGAAATAAATTTTCGGAAAAGGAAATACAAGAGATAGCGAAGTTGCTGCGACGCAAAAGTTCTGCCAACCGCTATCAGCAGAAGCTCATCCGCCACGACTTACGGGTGGATTACGAATTCAACATATCCGATTTCAATGAGCCGGGCAAGGCTTTTGGCGATGTGGAACTGCACGAGGCGGTAGCCCGTGGCGCAATAGAGATTCTCGACGAGGCGACCATTGCCGACATGAAAGCCAAGCGGGCGCGCGACAAGGCACGTGACGCGGCAGCCAGAGAGAAAGAGGCCATCGACAAGGGCGAGGCCACCGACTGGAAAGAAGCCATGAAAGAGTGGAAGAAGTGGGAGGACTCGGCGGCTGAATAAGTCCCAAATAACATCCAATATCCATCGTTTAAACTCATAGATACAAGCCTCTGATTATCAACATGATAGGGATTTGTTTTTAAAAGGTGAGCTTTCGCATGCCAAAAGGTGAGCTATGACCGTGCAAAAGGTGACCTTTTGCATGGCCGTTGATGAGCGAACGGAAACCGACGGTGAATTTTCATCGCCAATCTGTCATTAGTTGCACGTTCACGATTGGATGATAACAATATGGTTCACAGTCTTGTAGCATTCGTCTGTAGGCCGTTTCCCAGTCGTTCCCTCTTGGAAGAACGACAAAGATCTGTCCGTCAGTCAGATAAAACCACTAAAGGCACTCATGACCCGTTAAGGTTTATTTAACAAGAGATGCGATAAAGAAGGAATTTATTTAGGTGGTTATCGAAAAAAGTCATAACTTTGCACCCAGTTTTTCAACATCAATCATGAGCAGAGAATACAGAAGCAGACGGGAATGGACCCGTCGCTACATCAGTTTCGTTTTTATTCTTTTTATCATCGCATTCGGAACATCGCTCTCTATCAGGGCCAATCTGGGTTCGTCGCCCATCTCTGCTCCGCCCTACGTGCTGTCGTTAGTACCTGGAATGCCACTGACAATGGGCCAGTTGACCATCTGCATGCACGTGTTTTTCATCACTACACAGATAGTTTTGCTCCGCAAAGACTACGACAAGTTGCAGTTGACACAGATTCTCGTCAGCTTTCTCTTCGGATTCTATACCGACCTGACCATGTGGATGACAAGTTTCCTGCAAGTTCCCTTCACCATGAACCCCCTCATCGGCTATCCGCTCCGACTGGCCGAGCTGCTATTGGGCGGCGGACTGCTTGCTTTCGGAATCGCTTGCGAAGTGCGCTGCGACTCGTTGATGCTCGCCGGCGAGGGATTTCCACTCGCAATCGCTCAGTTCCTCAAGAAAGAGTTCGGCAAAGTTAAGATTTGCTCCGACACAAGTCTTGTCACCATCGGCGTTGTCTTCATGTTCGTGTTCTTTGGCTTCTGGGACTGGAAGCTAATCGGCATCGGCACGCTGATTTCGATGTTCTATGTGGGCTTCATGGTGCGGTTCTTCGCCCGACACATCTCATGGATCGACTACATTTTCATTCCTCATAGCGACAATTTGGCTTTGCAACGCCAACACGTTTACAAAGCCGATAAGCGGTAACACTTTGTTTTTCAAGCAATAAGCCCGACTCCCCAGAGCAAGACGGCATAGCGCAGGATCTTCCCGAATGAGATACTGAAGATGCTGATGGGCAGATTGGCGCGCGTTAGCCCAAGCACGATGGTGATGGCGCTACCGATGATGGGGAGAAAGGCGAAGAATCCCATCCACGCACCTCGTCCGGCCATGAACCGTCGGGCCTTGTCGAGCGACTCCTGCTTAACATGCAGGTATCGTTCAATCCATTCAAGGTTGCCAAGACGTCCCACTCCGTAGTTGAACATCGAGCCGAGGATATTGCCGATGCTGCCATAAACGACGAGCGGAGTGGGGTGGAGTCCGCCCGCCAGCAAACCGAGCATGACCGCCTCGCTGCTGAAAGGGAAGAAACTGCCTGCCAAAAAGGCGGCTATCAGCATTCCCCAATAACCGTAATCTAAAAGAAAATGGGTGATGATGTCCATAGGTTGAAAAGCAAAATGGCAATGGTTCCGAGGCCCAACACTTTGAAAGTGAGGTTACTCCATTTGGTATAGGTGAGTGCGAGGAAATGTCCGATGATGGGAGAGGTCGTCACGGTGATGATGCCCAGTAAGGGCTCATAGTGTTGGGGCTGAACGATTAGGAAAGCAATGGCCATCCAATCGACGTTGATAAGAAAATTATAAAGCAGCCGTGTACGGATACTGTCACTGCGTTTCTGCCGTACACAATGCACCGTACCAATGGCAGCGCAGACGATTAACCAGACTACAGTGATGATTTGATTAAGGGAAAGAATCTTATAGTCAAGCACTTGTCCGAATTGTCCAAGCGACTGAAAATGGCTGATGACCCTTTCTGGCTGGTTTGTCCAGATGAAATAGCCTATTAGAACAAGGTGGGGGAATACAATGCCGAAGAGTGAGGAAACGAAACTGCGAAGGCTCATCGCCAGAAGGTTCTTGCCGACCATCAGCCACAGAAGTGGCACGAAGTAAAGCGTCTGCACCCACACGACGCTGCTGCACCCCACACATAGGAAAGCATAGAAAATCCATCCCGGAGAACGGTTGTCTTGATAGCATCGGAAAGAGCAGGTGTAGAAACCGACGGTGCAAAGCACCACGATGGCCGCACGAAGATGGACGAAATGATACATGGCCATCGTTGCCAACAGTAGGAATGTGCACGAGATGATGCGGCTATAGATGCGGATGAGTGCATTCGCATTGTTCAGTTCCATCATCAAATAGGTGGAGAAAACCACACAGAGGAGCGAGGGTATCACCGAGATGTCGGTCAGACAGGCCATGACCCAAATGGAAATAGCCAACGGCGCTATGACAGGCAGCGACCATCGGCTTTCTGAAATCTTGTTTTGTATGCGCTTTCTTTGCATAATCACTCGCACCCGGCTGACCAAAAGCCAGGTAAAAACGTAGGGATGGGTGGGCGTTGGCTCATCCTAAAGGTCTTGTCCGATGTCCCTACGATAGTATTTGTCCTGAAATTCAATCTTCGCAGCTTCGGTAAAACTCTTCCGAAGTGCCTCTTCCTTGTCCTTTCCGTACGACGAAACCGCTATGACACGTCCGCCACTGGTCACAATCGAACCATCTTTCACGACCGTTCCGCTGTGGAATACAACGGAATCCTCAACCTTTTCAAGGCCCGAAATCTCATAACCTTTGACGTATTTCTCAGGATATCCGCCACTGACAAGCATCACACAGACTGCCGCACGCTCGTCGAACGCAATCGGTCGCTGGTCGAGGTCGCCTTGATCGACACCTTCAAACAGGTCAACGATGTCGCTCTTGAGACGGAGCATCACGCTTTCGGTCTCCGGATCGCCCATGCGGCAGTTGTATTCGATGACCATCGGATCGCCGTCAACATTGATTAATCCGAAGAAGATGAAGCCCTTATAGTCTATTCGCTCCGTCTTCAGTCCCTCAACGGTAGGACGGATGATGCGATTCTCCACTTTCTGCATCCACTCCGCTGTGGCAAAGGGAACCGGACTGACACTGCCCATTCCACCGGTGTTGAGCCCCGTGTCGTGCTCGCCGATGCGTTTGTAGTCCTTTGCTTCGGGGAGGATTTTGTAGTGCTCGCCATCGGTGAGCACAAAGACGGAGCATTCGATGCCGGAGAGGAACTCTTCGACCACCACTCTTGCGGAAGCGTTACCGAACAGGCCACCCAACATTTCGCGCAACTCCTTCTTCGCCTCTTCGAGAGTTGGCAGAATAAGCACCCCTTTGCCAGCTGCGAGTCCGTCGGCCTTCAGCACATAGGGCGCTTTGAGGGTCTCTAAGAATGCCAGACCTTCGGCAAGACTCTTGCTATCAAAGGTTTTGTAGGCGGCTGTGGGGATATGGTGTCGCTGCATGAAAGCCTTGGCGAAATCTTTGCTGCCCTCCAGTACGGCACCGGCTTTCGATGGCCCGATGATGGCAATCCTCTCGGTGCGCGAATCGTCCTTGAACGTGTCGTAAATGCCATTCACCAGTGGGTCTTCAGGGCCTACTACCACCATGTCAATTTGCCTTTCAATGGCAAAGTCTTTCAGTTTGTCGAATTCGTTGACGCCGATAGCAACGTTCTCGCCACAGTTTTCTGTGCCTGCATTGCCTGGTGCGATGTACAGTTTCTCACATTTCTTGCTTTGAGCAATCTTCCATGCGAGGGCGTGTTCTCTGCCGCCGCTTCCAAGAAGTAGTATTTTCATAAGTCGTTGACCACTGTTCAGCTGACCGTTGTTCAATGGCTGGCTGATGGTTGGTGGTTTATTGGTTGTTATTATATGATGATTCTGCGCACAAGTGATGACGGGTGAGGCAATTATTTTGCAGCCTCCAACTGTCCTCCGCTCCTATATCATGAACCAAGCGGTCAGCTCTCGCCATCCCGTTGTTCACCTATCATGAAGTAAAAGGTCAGCTTTTACCATCCCATAGGTCACCTATTATGAAGTAAAAGGTAAGCTTTCACCATCCCGTTGGTCATCTATCGCACAACGATTACTGAATGGGCTTCAGGTAATCCTCGAAATATTGCGTAATTCTTTCATGCAAATGGACACTCTGATGTCCGCGCATATTGTGCGGTTCGCCAGGATAGACGAAGAAATCGGGCTGTGTTCCGGCACCGATGCAGGCCTTCAGGAAAGTGAAACAGTGCTGAGGCAGCACGACAGGGTCGTTAAGGCCCTGAATGATCTGAAGTTTGCCTTTCAGGTCCTTGGCTTTGGCGAGAAGAGAGGTCTGCCGATAGCCCTCAGGGTTGGTCTGTGGCGTGTCCATATATCGTTCGCCGTACATAGCTTCATACCATTTCCAGTCGATTACGGGACCTCCGGCCACTCCGACCTTGAACGTTTCGGGGTAGTTGGTTATCAAAGAGATGGTCATAAAGCCACCAAACGACCAGCCGTGGACGCCGATTCGGTTTGCATCGACATAGGGGAGCGACTTCAGATACTTAACTCCTTCCATCTGATCCTTCATCTCCACCTGGCCCAAATATCTGAAAGTAGCCTGTTCAAACTCCTTTCCGCGGTTCTCACTGCCGCGGTTATCGATGATAAACAGTAAGTAACCTTTCTGCGCCATGTATGTTTCCCACGAGCGAGAGCCGTAGTGCCAGCTTGCGTCAACGTTGTGAGCGTGTGGCCCTCCATAGACATAGACTACTGTTGGGTATTTCTTGGTTGGGTCGAAGCCTATCGGTTTGACCATTCTCCAATAGAGATCGGTGGTTCCGTCGGCAGCCTTCACCGTTCCGCTGGTGTATTCTGGCACGTTGTAACCTTTCCATGGGTCGGCTGCCGTGAGCCAATTGTAGCGTGATGGCTTGCCCGTCGTAGCTGTAAGGTCGATCTTCCGTGGCACATCGGGTTCGGAATAGGTATCAACAAGGTAGCTACCGCTCGCACTCAGGTTGCCATAGTGGTATCCTTTGCCATTGTCGAGCAGTGTGCGCTTACCGTTGGAGACGCTGACGCTCCACAAATTGCGTTGGATGGGTGAGCACTCGTTCGACGCATAGATAATGGTCTTCTGCTTGGAGTTGAAGCCCAGCACTTCCATCACTACCCATTTGCCACTCGTGAGCTGCTTGATTTTCTTTCCGTCCTTGGTGCAAAGGTAGATGTGGTTGTAGCCATCTTTCTGCGATTGCATGATGAACCGGTTGCCATCCCATGGCAAAAACAGGATAGGATGGGTGGGTTCGACGTATTTTTCGTCAGTTTCGTGATAAAGTTCGGCTATCTTCCGTCCTGTGGCAGCTTCGTATGACACGAGCTTACAGTCGTTTTGGTCGCGGTTGAGCTCAAACATGTAGATGGTTTTGCTGTCGGGACTCCAGGCGATGTTAGTGAAATAGCGGTCGGTCGGGTCGCCTGCGTCGAGATAAACGGTCTGCCCCGACTTGAGATCATAGACGCCTACCGTCACCTTGTGCGATGTCTCGCCCGCCATGGGATACTTCGTCGGTTCTGGTGTGGCGATGCGCGATTCGCCCTTTTTGGGCGTCCAGTCAACCTCTTGAATATTGATCAGGGGGAAGTCGGTCACCATACTTTGATCCATTCTGTAGAAAGCGAGCCGCTCACCTGAAGGACTCCAGTACAATCCGCCACTGATGCCGAACTCATCGCGATGAACTGCCTGTCCATAGACGATGTTTCGCGATCCGTCGGTGGTCAGTTGCTTTGTATTTCCTTTGCTGTCAGCTACATATAGCTGATTGTCGAGCACGTAGGCCGTAGCTCCCGACACTTTGTTCCAATCCCTTGCCTGTGTATTCTGTATGCGATTCCAGCGCTTTTCGAGTTGCTTGGTCTTGAAATTGACGAGCATATTCTCACGTCCGTTCATCACCAGCACGCAAGGCCTGTCTGCAAAGGGGAAGGATGCTGAGTAAAGGTGGCGTACTTTCTCAGCCGACTCTTTGAGACCAGCCCACGAATTGATGTCGGCGAGGGTGAAAAGCTGTTCCTCCTTGCCGTTTTTCGGGTCAACTTTCGCACAGTATTCCGATTCCGTGCGTATGAGTTGGTCGCCCCACCAAGCTGTGTATCGGCTTTCGGGACGCATGTTGTGATAGTTTTTACCTCCGAAATTCAAGTCTTCCAGTGTAAATGTCTTCTGTGCCATGATGGTTGTCGGAGTGGTAATGCCCATGAGACCAGCCAGTCCCACGAGGCATAATAATGTTTTAGTCTTCATCTGTATAATTTCCTTTCTTGCGGAATCCTCCGCCTTTTCCTCCTTTATCGAACTTGCGTCCGCCTGGTTTGCGGTCGCCTCCATATCTCTTTCCTGACTTGAAGCCTCTTCTGTCGTTGAAGTCATCATCGTCGAAGTCGAACGATTTTCTGCGTCCTCCGCCACGGTTGTCGTTCTTGTCACGACGGCGACGGTCGTTGTTGAACCTGCCGTTGCCGAACGTGTCGTGCTCGAAGCTGTGGAAAGTGAACGACCTGATGTCACCTTCCTCGTTCTCTTCGGTGGCGTCGAGGCGCTTCTTGAACTCACGGTTTTTCTTGAAACGGTGCTTTTGTGCCATTTCAGCTTTCTCCTCTTCGGTCTTCACAATGCCACCTCCGGCTCGGAATTCGTCGAGTCTGCCGTCGAACAGCTGATATCTTCGGAACTCACATTCGAGCGATCCGTTATAGACAGGTATCTTGATGCTTGGCTTGAGTGCGATTTCGCGGAAGCATTCCTCACGATAGGAGAGTATCCACGCCTCGTTGCCCTTGAATTCGTGCTTGAGTCGTTCGCCAATCATTTTGTAAGTGCCGAGCAGATTGGGAGTGGAGATGCGCTCGCCATAGGGCGGATTCATCACAATCACACTCTTCTCTGACGGTTGGGTGAAGTCCTTGAAGTCCTTGTTCTCAATGGTGATGATGCGTGAGAAGCCGCTTGCCGCCACGTTGTGCCTTGCTGTGTTGACCGCTTTCATATCGACGTCGTAGCCATAGATGTGGTGAGTGAACTCACGCTCGGCCGAATCGTCGTTGTAGATGGTGTCGAAAAGCTCCTGATCGAAGTCGGGCCACTTCTCGAAGGCATATTCCTTGCGGAACACACCGGGTGAGATGTTGCGTGCGATGAGAGCTGCCTCGATAGGAAGTGTTCCCGAACCGCACATCGGGTCGATGAAATCGGTCTCTCCCTTCCAACCCGTCATGAGTATCATGCCAGCTGCGAGTACCTCGTTGAGGGGCGCTTCGACGCTCTCCTGACGGTAACCACGGCGGTGAAGCGACTCTCCGCTGGAGTCGAGCGACAGCGTCGCCTTGTCTTCGGCTATGTGTATGTTGAGTCGTATGTCAGGATTGCTGACCGATATATTAGGTCGCTCGCCTGTCAATTCACGGAACTGATCGACGATGGCGTCCTTCACCTTGTAGGTGACGAAGCGCGAGTTTTTGAACTCTTCGGAATAGACCACCGAGTCAACAGAGAATGTCTTTCCTTTGAGGATATATTTGCTCCAATCAATCTTCTTCACCTCGTCGTACATGTCCTCTGCACTCTTCGCCTTGAAGTGGGCAATGGGCTTCAGCACACGGATGGCGGTGTGTAACTGGAAGTTAGCGCGATACATTAATTCCTTATCGCCAGTGAACGATACCATTCTGCGTCCTATCTGTACGTTGTTGGCACCCAGTTGGGTGAGCTCCTGCGCCAAGACTTGTTCAAGTCCCATAAAAGTCTTGGCAATGAGTTCAAATTCTTCCATTAATCTTTAATCAATAAAATTTCCGGTCTCGGCCTTAATGCGTTGATTTTTCGGGCTGCGAGAGGGGGAGTTTCTGTTGTTTATATTGTTGTTTTTATTTATGATTTCTCAATTTTCCATAGTCTGAAAAGCAATGGAAGAGCATATGTACACGCGCCACAGGCCATCGCTCTCAGCGTCACTATCAGGCATCTGACACCTCCTGCGGGCATCGAACTCCAGCTACCACGGCTGGCGACTCCTTTCTTCGCTTATATGTCATGACTGCTCATTATCTGTTACCAAATAAAATAACTTTGCAAAGATAATCAATTCTGTTGGAAAAACAATCCTCGTGCCTTCTTTTTTCTACTGACGCCAACTAAATTGTACCACTGACGGAAATCGGTTGGCAATCAATACCAAACTGGCCGTAAACCAGCGCACGGCCGAAAGCAGTCCACCGAAGTCGGTCAGATGGTCCATGCCGATGCCACGGTGCGGCGGTCGTGCCTCGTTGCTGATGCGGAAGCCATGTGGGAATCCATCTTCGGCGACCGTTCGATGAGCGAGGGCGATTTCATGGAACGAGTAAAAAAACTTTACACCTAAGTCTTTTTCGCAATTCGCCTAACCATCTGTGTTTCAGCCGAATAACAATGACGCTGTAAAAGCTCACCTTTTACTGGGCAAAAGCTGACCTCTCGCACTGCGTTAGCTGACCTTTTGCACTGTGAAAGCTCATTTTTCGTTCGGATAATTTTGAAATAATTTTACAATTATCCTGACTGTCGTATTCGGAATTGACCAAATGATTGAAAGTCCATAAGAACGTGCAAAGCGATGATCTCAAATCGGTCATTCGACCAAACGTTCACTATCAGATGATGACAATATGGCGTCCCGCCTGATTTCATTTGCATTCTTTAGAAATCTCTGTGCGATTATCAATTAATCTAGCAACACTGTGGCTCATCTTACTTTGACTTGCCAGTCTGATTGCTCAAAACAAAAAGGCTGAACCCCGGTGGGAGTTCAGCCTAACACAAAATTAATACGAGCAATTTTATTTCAATACAATCTTCTTTGTCACTGTTCCATCAACCGTTGCCACACGCAATACGTAGATTCCGTTTGCCAATGGCAAGCTGACGGTTGAACTTACGGCTGACGTTGAGAACACCTTAGCACCTGAAATGCTGTAAACGGCGATGTTACGGATGTTCTTAATGTCGCCGAAGTAGATGTTACGGCCGTCGAAAGTGAAATCGGCTGCTGATGCTCCGGTGGTATTTACATCGTCGATGCCTGCCGTAATGCCCAAGTAAATAACCTTCGTGTTTTCGCCACTCACGGTGATTTCTTCGCCACTCTTCTTGCCTTGCGGACGATATTCCATATAGAGGAGGTAAGCTCCGTTAGCGAGTGTAGTGGAAGGCTTATAATTGAAGACAAAGTCCTTTGACTCTCCTGCTGCCAAGCTGACAGCCTTCATGTAGGCAAGTGTACCTGCTCGGTAGGAAGCCGGACGGAAACGGATGTAGAACATTCCCTTAGTGGCTTCGCTTGCTTTCAGCGTAAACTTGATGTTCTTCACGCTTGTTCCTTGTTTCCACTCTATACTCGGAACTTCGAATGCGGTTGCGGTGAGTGGAAGGGCATTGTTCGCTTTCACTTCAATGATGCAATCCTCAAAAGTGCCTTCCATCGGGTATTCCGTGTCCTTATATACGAAATAGGGCAACAACTTGTATTTGCCCGGATTCAAATCCGTACGGACATAATACATTGGATCTTTACGTTCCTGTTGTTTGAATGTTTGTGCATCGAGACGGATGAAGTCGCGAGTTTCCTCCTCGTTCTCTACATTCTGCACCTTGAGCAAGAGGTTCACCGTTCCTTCCAATCCATAGTTGCGAACAGGGTGTGTGAAGAGCACTTTGTCGCCCTGCACAATTTCGTTCTCGTTTGCACCGCTGCTGAGCCATGCAAAGTTCCCCAATTGGCGGATAACCGGTATTTGGGCCGCTTTCTTGACTTCAAGGATAGTTTCGCCCACGAGGTCTTCCTTGAATGGATATTGTTCGAAGTCGGCACCTGCCGGAGCTTTTGGCTTTGCTTTATCGAAAGCGATTACTTTATACTTGCCTTCGGGCATGTCTGCCGGAAGATTGATGAGCAGGCTGAGTTCTTTTTCGCTACTGTCATAGACGTTATTGAGTTTCTCATCAGCCTCGTGCAGATAGTAAACCTTCGAGGGGTCGTCGATGGAAGTGAACTTCAGCCATACGCGTGTAACGTAATAATCGGTTGAATTGTTGCGGATGTGCACTTTGAAACAGCCACTTCCTCCGGCATAAAGCGTTCCATCGGGTGTTATCTTATCAAGCAATGTCACGTCAGGTATCGGCTTATGCTGGTCAACGGCGATGATTTTGCCGTCCTTCACCGTTGCGATGGCATAGTTGGGGAGGCTGTTCGGTGCGAGGACAATGTTCCAATCCTCCGTTCCTTTGGCTTTCACCGCATAGATAATCTTATAGTCATTGCCGTCAGCCACACCGGGTACATTGACCGAGCAATCCTGCATCTTAGCCCAATCGCCATTGGTCAGCGGCTTCTTGTCGAGGTTCACGCCCTTTACGTTCAGGGGTTGCTCCTTAAGATTGGCAACAATCTTTCCATCTTTGTTAATGAGCACTGCGGCGATGACACCGTCGAAGTCGTCGCAATCGTGGTTGCTGATGATGGACATGCACTGTATGCCGGTGGAAAGGAGTGTTGCTGTGAAGCGCGTATCGCAATAGATGTCCCATGAGCGTTTGCTGCCTTCCACGGGTTTCTGTATGCCCGTGATGATTTCCTGTTGCAGATTGTAACCTCCGCCGTTGGCACCGATGCCGAGGTCGTAGGGGTTCAGCGCGTTCACGAGGAAGTAGCCGTTGCTCTTGCCATACCATCCCCAGTTGATGTGCACGTAGTCTTGGTCGTCGTAACCATCGCAAACGTAGGCGTGTCCGCCCTGTCCGTCCTCATTTGAGGCACTGTAGAACACGGGGCGTTTTGCGTTGAGTTCTGCCTTAATCATGTCCATCCACTCTTTGGTGCTGAAATATTCGCGTTTCTTGTAGGCAATGGCTTTGTCGTAGCCGAAGTAATTGACGAGCGCACCTGTAACAGCTTGCGAGAAAGCGCCACTGCCTGCAGGTGCGAACGACATGTGAACCGATACGGCAGCCTGATAACTGAGCGTTGCCACCTGTTTGTTCTGTTCGGCATTGGCATTGTCTTTTTCGAGCCATCCTGGCATATTGTTCCAATCATAGGTGGTTGTGCCAAAGTTAGCGGTGAGGTCTTGTCCGATATTACTCGTATAAGTTAGTTCGCCAATGCCTTGTGCGGGCCAACGATGGTAGCGCATAATTTGTGCCATTGCCGTTGCCACGCAACCCACGAAATAATGCTTTGTCTTCGCTTCGGCGGTGTAGGTGGGCATCATGCCGTTGAAGGGCGCATCCTGTCCCCATTGTATTCCTTCCTCGTCGAGGAGCGGAGAAACAACGACATTTCCCTTTGTCGGGTTGGCATCTGGGATGTGGGGAGCACGGCGCGCAGCGTTGGCTGGTGCATTCTCAACAAGGCGGGCAAACATCTGAAGCATTGTCACGATGTTGCTGGGCGCATTCTCCATTTCAAATGAGCCAGTGTCGCTGTAACCGATGATCTGTCCGATTGCATCGTCACCAGATACGATGACAAAGCCTTGGCTGTTGTCAGCATTATAAACATAGAAAGGAGCAAATTCCTTATCGGTGCTCTTACTAAGTCTGAGTTTTGCTGGAATGGCGGCAAAGCGTGCTTTCGCACTTCGGTGCATCTGTCTTGTCATGAACTTCTGCGCTATTTGCTGTGCCTCTGTCTTTGACACCTTGCCGGCAAATGAAGGTACGGCCAGTATCAAGAACAACAGTAATAGATTTAATGTTCTTTTCATTGCTTGGTTTATATTAAAGTTTAACTTGTGTCATGTCTGTCATGTTCAGAAATAGGTCTTCAGGCTGAGGTTTTTCACCTTAATAGATTACTTAATTGCACAAATTTAGAGTTTTTATTCATGACTTACCCTATATTTTGAGTATTTTTTACGCTAATAACGTATTTTAACGAAGCCGTTCCCTATTCCTTATGCACGTCCTTTGAGGTTGAAACATATCTCATCAGCCTGATTTTATGTACCATAGATGCCTCTTCTTGCAAGATTGCATCATATAATATACGGTTTAAACATAGAAATCTCATAGTTTTTGCGTAACTTTGCAACAGTTCTGTACAAACAAAGCAATATTGAAATGATGACATTATATCCAAAACTGATTACCGACGCACTGGCGAAGGTGGTCTATCCAGGAACAAAGAAGAACCTCGTTGATAGCGAAATGGTGGGTGATGACATCCGTATTGACGGGATGAAGGTTAGCTTCACGCTGATTTTCCCACGCGAGACCGACCCATTCATGAAGTCAACGCTCAAGGCCGCCGAGGCACAGATACATTATTCTATAAGCAAAGATGTGGAAGTAACGATTCAAACCGAGTTCAAGTCGGCACCAAGGCCAGAGGTCGGCAAGTTGTTGCCACAGGTGAAGAACGTCATCGCTGTGAGTTCAGGCAAGGGCGGTGTGGGAAAGAGCACCGTTTCGGCCAATCTGGCCATCGCTCTGGCACGTCTGGGCTACAAAGTCGGACTTCTCGACACCGATATCTTCGGTCCGAGCATGCCGAAGATGTTCGGTGTGGAGGGCGAACGTCCGTATGGCGTCGAAAAAGATGGGCGACAGCTGATCGAACCCATCGAGAAGTATGGTGTGAAGTTGCTTTCCGTAGGCTTCTTCGTCAACCCCGATACGGCGACACTGTGGCGAGGGGGAATGGCTTCTAATGCTTTGAAACAGCTGATAGCAGATGCCAACTGGGGAGAGCTCGACTATTTCATCCTCGACACTCCGCCAGGAACGAGCGACATTCACCTCACGCTCCTTCAGACCCTTGCCATCACCGGCGCAGTAATTGTCTCCACACCGCAGAAGGTGGCCCTTGCCGATGCAAGAAAGGGCATAGACATGTACCGAAACGAGAAAGTCAACGTGCCTATACTCGGCCTTGTGGAGAACATGGCTTGGTTTACGCCAGCCGAGTTGCCAGAGAACAAGTACTATATCTTCGGAAAGGATGGGGCAAAGAAACTCGCCGAGGAGATGGATTGTCCGCTTTTGGCACAGATTCCCATTGTTCAGAGCATTTGTGAGAACGGAGATAATGGGGAACCGTCAGCCACCCACATCGAAACGGCGACCGGACAGGCCTTCATCAGTCTGGCACAGGCTGTGGTGACTGTCGTAAACCGCCGCAATAAGGAGAAAGCTCCGACTAAAATCGTGCATGTGAGCCAAAAATAACTGCGCTTTCCGAGTCCGATAACCGAGCATTCACTCCTGTGAGCTGAAGTAACCATATATATAAGGTGGCAAAAACGATGCCGTCAGCTGACAAACCGACTGCTGACATTGTAGGAATGATGCGGTGATTCAGGACTTATCGGGAAAAGTCAAGTGATGATTTTTCATCGAATATTCCAGTTCCCATATTATAATAAGGTGTAAACAACAAAGTTTCAGATTTGAAATCATGAGGCGACCGCTCCCCCTTCACAGTCCGAGAAGGAGGAGCGATCGCCTTATTTATTAGTCATTTCATCGTCGTTGAGCGTCATTCAACCACGATTGTCCGATGAATATCAACTCAACGAACACTCATTCCGACACCCTAGCTGCCCAAAGCCACTCCGTCTTACCATTTGTAAGCCATTCAAACCTTAGTCTATCAATCTGTTTTCTTGTGTTAAATAAACTTGACAGAATGCATTACTCATTATCTTTTTATCTATATTTGCAGTAATCTATTCGCTACGAAACAAGAAAAAGCGTGTTTTGTAAAAGTGGAACCATAAAAATAGGACATTATGAAGAAAGACCTGTTGAGAAAATTGCTGGCCGCCGCCAGCAAGGACGGCACCATCGAGCACGTCATATCGGGGCATCAATCCACAGGGCTGCCAAGTGTTATCGTTCAAACGGCCGACCTCCGAGGAGCGCAACCATGACTATTTGTGACGACTACAGAAGAACGTGCCCGAAAGAGCTCGCATAGGCATCCTCAACCGCCCAACTTTCCCTGCGACAGACAACCCGTCTGTTCCCGTCAATGATGGATCGACGAAGTGCCATGATACGATTTTCAGCATTTTCAGGGTGATTCACCGTTATTCGTTATCTCATCCATGTGGGCGGAAACAGACTGCAATGCTGTCAGCACAACCGTACTTTCATCGCCAACCAGTAGCTGGACGGGCAAGAAATGATGAAAAATCAATCAGAAAATCAAAAAAATCTTTGTGAAATAAATACCTTTTTGTAACTTTGCGTTTACTTAAAAAATCTGTATTCCATTATAAATCTAACATAAGCATCAATGACAAGACCAACCAAACCCATTGAAGATTTCAACCAGTTGGTGGAATATCTGAATGAGAAAAAGATTCAAAAGAATGTTGCTGTGGCATGGCCCGAAGACGAACACACACGCGAAGCCGTTGAAATGGCGGGCAAAACTGGTTTCCTGAAACCTATTCTCGTAGGTTCAAAACAGACACAAGAAAAATACGAAGGCCAGTTCGAGACCATCTTAGCCGACGACCCAGCCGACGCTTCGGCAAAAGCCGTGGAGTTGGTGCGCAACGGACGCACACAAGTGCTTATGAAGGGTTTTGTCAACACCGACGTACTCCTGCGTGCCGTGCTCAACAAGGAGACGGGTATCCTGCCAAAAGGCCGGATTCTCACCCACGTAACGGCAGCCAAAATATCAACCTACCACAAACTGCTCTTCTTCACCGACCCAGCAGTCATCCCATATCCTACACAAGAACAGCGCATGGCGCAGATTGAATACATCGCCGACATGTGCCACAAATTCCACATTCCACAACCCAAAATTTCGCTTATCCACTGCACAGAGAAGGTTGACGAGCGCCATTTCCCGTTCACCGAGGGCTACATGGAACTCAAACAGATGGCCAAAGACGGCAAATTCGGCAACTGTATCGTAGATGGGCCGCTTGATCTCAAGACTTCCTGCTCGGCGGAGGCCCTCAACGCCAAGAAACTGGAATCGCCAATAGGAGGCGAGGCCGATGCACTCATATTCCCAGACATCGAGGCTGGCAACGTATTCTACAAGGCTATTACGCTCTTTGCTCAGACAGAGACGGCAGCCGTTCTACAAGGAACCCTCGCTCCCGTAGTATTGCCGAGTCGAGGCGACACCGTCAAGTCGAAGTTCTATAGTCTGGCACTCGCCACAATGATATCAACCGAAAAATGACATATACGATGTACAAGGTATTAGCTATTAACCCAGGCTCTACATCAACAAAGATTTCCGTTGCACACAATGACAAACTGCTTTTCGTTGAGGACATCAAGCACTCAAGAGACGAGCTGAGCCAGTTCGAGAAAATATCAGACCAGTATGAATTTCGCAAGCAACACATTCTCAGTGAGCTTGAGAAGCGTGGCATTCCATTGGATTTCGACGCCACAGTAGGCCGCGGTGGACTGTCGAAGGCCGTTCCAAGCGGTGTGTTCCGTGTCAACCTGCAGATGATTGAGGACCAGAAGAAAGCCGTTCATCAGCACGCTTGCGACCTTGGCTGCATGCTGGCTTACGAGATTGCAGAGCTCATTCCTGGCTGCCCCAGTTTCGTGGCCGATCCGGGCGTGGTTGACGAGATGGCACCAGAGGCTCACATCACCGGTCTGCCAGAGATTCCGCGCATCTGTATATGGCACGCGCTCAACCAGAAAGCCATCGCACGACGCTACGCAAGCGAAATAGGCACCACTTACGACAAACTGAACCTCATTATCTGCCATCTTGGTGGCGGAATCTCCATTGCGGCTCACGAACAGGGAAAGGCGATAGATGCCAACAACGCACTCGACGGTGACGGACCTTTCTCACCAGAACGCACTGGCACACTGCCCATGTCGGACATCATACACCTTTGTTTCAGCAGTGGCATGAAAGAGGAAGAGCTACTCCGACTGGTCAGCGCTCGCGGCGGACTGCTGGCTCATCTGGGCACCAACGATATGCGCATGATAGTTAAACAAATAGAAGAAGGTGACAAGCATGCGGAGCTGATTGTTTCAGCAATGATATGGAATGTGGCCAAGGCCATCGCAGCAGAGGGGGCCGTTCTCTGCGGAAAAATTGACGCTGTGTTGCTCACGGGTGGCCTATGCTACAGCGACTACATCGTCAACTTGCTCAAGAAACGCATCGAATTCCTCGCCCCAGTAGTGGTTTATCCTGGTCAGGACGAAATGCTCGCCCTCACGGAGAACGCCATTGCTGCCTTGAGTGGCCAGCGCGAGGTGTTTGAATATTGATTTACGGAACGTCCGAGGGATAGCCCTCCCTTCGCCTACAACGAATCATCCCCAACCAATCGTCGGAGATAAAGCACATTTGCTATTATGGATTTCCGATTGAAAGGTTGGGGATGATTGTATCTAATTTTTCCAATCACAAACTCATTCGTGAGCTTTGGCATTGCGAAAGGTCATGTTTCGCACCGCAATAGGTAAGCTTTTGGAGAGTGAAAGGTGAGCTTTCGCAAACCAATTCATAAAACAGTGTCTTTTCCTGAATTCACTTGTCAGATCTGACGATTTATTTCTGTTTTACTTGTCAAATATTTTCCTGTTTACTGAATGACTTGACATTAACATTATATAGGTTAAATTTGAAGTCAGTGCACTTGTATAAAAGAAGATGGACAACACCTAAGTTCCGTCATATTTTCGGCAAGGTCTTAGGGGGCTCGATGCCCCCTGGGACCTTTGGTGAAGATGGCATAAGACCGTCGTTCGCCATATTTTCGGCGTTCCAAAGATACGTTATATTTTTCTTTTTTGCAAGCATTTATCTCTTTTTCCAAAGATTTCTCCCGGG
>NZ_AUME01000007.1 GCF_000430525.1 Prevotella corporis DSM 18810 = JCM 8529
AATAGGGCAGCAAAAGTGGCGGAAGAAATAAGCAGAGAGAAAGGCTTGACCATTGCAAAGGAGGTCAAGGCAGAAAAGAAATATCAAAAGACAAAAGCAAGTCCAACGAGAGAGCAAACCAAGAAAGAGGTGCAGCAAATCTGTTATGCCCTGCTTGACAAGTACAAAGGAACAGGCGTCACGGGGCATTCCATGTTCCTTTATGAATTGAACAAAAACGGCATTACCATAGAGCGTATGAAGAACAAGCAGGGCAAGGTATATGGCTTGAAGTTCTCATACGCAGGGCAATCCTTCAAGGCTTCCGAAATCGGCAGGGAGTTCGGCTACCATTCCTTGCAGAAGAACTTTGAAGCAACCAACAAGGAAGAATCAAGGAAACCACATCTAACAGTACAAGAGCCGACAGAAAGGAAAGAACAACCTGATGCAGGCTATCAGCTCTTACCTCCAAGCCGTTCCTCTATCTCACGAGACAATGACACCTCACAAGTGCAGAATCCCATTGGTGCAGTGGCAGACACCATCGTTAGTGCAGTCGATAATGTGGTGGAAGGGTTGGGCGATTTGATTACACCTACTACGCAAGGCAATGACTATGCCGAAGCTGCATGGCAGCGCAAACTCAGATACCAAGCTAACAGAAAGAAGAAACGTGGAAGGGGATTATAACTCACGCCTGAACAAAATGCAGAAAGAAGAATATCTCATTAAAAATGCTTGTTATTCGGTAACAAAGTATTATCTTTGCAAACAGAATAACAAGCGTTCTTTGTTAGGCAAAAAACAGCGAAGCCAAGTAGCTCGCTCGTTTCCAAATCGTTACCTATTTAGTTTCGCCAACATGGTAACTTCTTTATTTTCAATGAGTTGTATTTTAAGAATTATCTTGCCATGCGAGAGACCAGCTTTTAAGAAACGGCTGTGAAATTATTTGACAAACATAGCCACTTCACGGTGCGAAAAACCGCAGAAAGAACGAGCCCCACCTATAAAAATAAATGGGAACTCGCTGCTGATAATTGAAAATAAAGGTTGTCAAACTTACTCACTACTGGTATCTTTGATGATGGAGACGGAGAGCGCTCCTAAGCCGAGGGCCACACCGGCAACTATCATCATGTTACTCTGAACAGCTCCCACCATGCTGAAGATGACTCCACCGATGGAGGCTGCAATAATTTGGGGTATGCAAATCGTACCATTGAACAATCCAAGGTAAGCTCCCATGTGTCCGTAGCCCTCCAGCGCGTTGGTGACGAAAGTGAAAGGCATGGCCAATATAGCCGCCCAAGCGCAACCAATGAGGATAAACGGCACGAACATGACATACTGGTCGTGGACGAAAGCCGTCATGACAAAGCCGACACCACCGATGGCAAGCGAAAAACTGTAGGCCAACTTGCGATTTTTGAACTGCGGCAACACCATCGCCCAAAGCACCGATCCGACAGCCTGAACAGCGAACAACACTCCCACCCAGTTGCCGGCAGCCTGATAACCCTCGCTGGCCACTTCGGTAGTATTCCAGCAGTTGGCTGCAACAGTTCCGTTGGTGTAAGTCCACATATACATGAAGGCAAACCACGAGAAGAACTGAACGAGGCCAACCTTCCAAAAAGTTGACGGAGCATTCTTCAGCAAGTCAATCCAATTCGCCTTCGACTCGTTGTCGGCTTCTTTCAAATTGTGATACTCAGCATATTCCTTGGGAGGCATCTCCTTCACCTTGGCAGTGGTATAGATCACACAAAGAATGAGGATGGCAGCACCGATATAGAATGAATATATCACCGAATCGGGAATAACACCCGACGGAGCTGTGTTGGCAATGCCGATGGCCGTGAAAAAGAACGGGAAAACATAACCCACCAGCGAACCGGCATTGCAAAGGAAACTCTGGATAGAGTAAGCAAGGGCTTTCTGATTCTCGTTCACTTCGTCGCCTACAAGCATCTTGAACGGCTGCATGGCCATGTTGATACTCGTGTCGAGGAACATCAATGCAATCAGCCCAAAAACCATCGCCGTCGAAACCGTCATGCCCAACGAACCGGCATTAGGCAAGAGGCACATGACCAGAACCGCAACCGCTGCTCCTACGAACAGGTAGGGAATGCGACGGCCGAAGCGTGTCCATGTCTTATCAGAAAGAGTTCCCACGATGGGTTGAACAACGATACCCATTAAAGGAGGCAAAATCCAAAAGTAGTTCAGATTGTGCGGATCAGCTCCCAAAGTAGCGAAGATTCGAGAAATGTTGGCACTTTGCAAAGCGTAGGCGATTTGCACACCAAAGAATCCGAAACTGAGATTCCAAAGCTGCCAGAATGTTTTGTCCGAGCGCAATTTTAATTCATTATTCATAGTTCACAATTCATAGTCGCTCATCACAATCTGCTTTAAAAGTGAGTGTGTGGGCTGTTATATACTGATTTTTATCAAATTTTACCTTTACCTTAACCCTTATAATTCATGATGCATAATTTATCATCAGTAGTGCATCCATACTATATTTTAAGTCATTGTGCACAATGTAAGTAAATTTTCTTTCCACGTTTCCAAATCAGAGGATATTCACTTTGTCATTGTTCGACATTCATGAATTAAAAATTACTTTGTCGTACCTCTCACAATCAATCTTGTGCGAACCACCCTCTTCTCCACAGACTCCATAGGCAACACGCCTTCCACCTTATCAATGAGAATGGTCACAGCTTCCTCCCCTACCCGTATGCCACGCTGTTCGACAGTAGTCAACATGGGGTCGCAAGCGATAGCACGCTCGCCGTTGGTGAATCCACAGATAGAGACGTCGTCGGGCACACGCAAGCCATGCCGCTTGCATGAGTAAAGAATACCGATTGCCGTGTCGTCGTTCACGGCAAAAAAGGCATCGGGCGGATTCGGCATATTAAGCATGTCGGGGGTGACGACCTCTGCATCGGTACGGTTGTCGCAAATTCTCATCAACTGTTCATCTGGTTGCAAGCCGTGTCGCAACAAAGCATCCTTGTAACCATTGTAACGGTTCTTTCCAATTTCAAGATTGAGCGACACTCCGTAATAAGCAATACGTTTGCAACCTGTGTCAATCAAGTGTGTCACCGCCGAATAAGCCCCCATATAGTCGTCCACCACCACACGGCTGGCATTCACCCCCGTACTGATACGGTCGTAGAAAACCAAGGGAACACCCTGACTCATTAAGTATTTGAAGTGGTCGTATTTCATCGTGTCTTTTGCCTGTGATACGATTACACCACACACTTTGTTCTCATAGAACGATTTGCATATCTTCACCTCGCGCTCGTATTTCTCATTGCTCTGCGCCACCATGATGCGATAGCCGCGTGCTGATGCCTCCTCCTCTATGCCTGCAAGCACTGACGAGAAATAAAAATGAGCAAATTGAGGCACGATAACCCCTATAATTTTCAGCGGTTGCACCTTGCTTTTGCGCAAAGTCTCCGCAAGAACGTTTGGATAGAAATTGTGCTCACGGGCATAAGTTTTAATCTTCTCTCGCTTTTCGGCGGAGATACGGGGACTGTCTTTCAATGCACGAGAGACTGTTGCAACAGAAACACCCAGTGCCTGTGCAATATCTTTCATTGTCAAATTTCCACCTTCTTTCATAGATTCGGTCTGTTTTAGTCAGAACTTTCATTGTGATAGGGCAAAAATACACATTTTTACAATAATGTTGACCTATATCAATTATTTATTATACATTTGTCAATGCAAACGATTGCACAAGTTAAATAGCATTTTTAAAGAAAAAAAAGTGCAAAACATGTAGAAGAAGGCTAACTTTGCCAACAGTAAGCCCTAAACAGGCAATTAACCTAACGTATAGACAAAAGTATTAATTTAATCAATTTATAACTTTACTAACAAAATGATGAAGCAGGTAAAAAGCAAAATTCCCGTCAGAATGCTGACCCTTCTACTTGGGCTCATTCTGTCAATCAGCGCCTTTGCACAGTCAACTGTCAATGGCCATGTTAAAGATGCTACCGGCGAACCTGTGATCGGTGCCTCCATTCTAATCAATGGAACCACTGATGGCACAGTGACCGACCTTGACGGTAATTTCGTTCTCAACGTACAGCCAGGTGCCACACTGACTATTTCCTACATCGGATATCAGAAGCAGCAGGTAACGGCCGTTGACGGTATGGTAGTAACCCTTCAGGAAGACGCTGCACAGCAGCTGAACGAAGTGGTAGTAATCGGTTATGGAGCCGTCAAGAAGAGCGATCTCACTGGTTCCGTACTCGCTATGAAACCAGACGGAAAGAACAAGGGTGTGATTGTGAACCCACAGGACATGCTGGCCGGAAAGGCAGCAGGTGTGAGCGTCATTTCAAATGACGGTACTCCAGGTGGTGGTGCACAAATCCGCATTCGCGGCGGCGCATCTCTGAACGCATCAAACGACCCTCTTATCGTGATCGATGGTCTGGCCATTGACAACAATGGTGTAAAGGGCGTTTCCAACATCCTCTCAACAATCAACCCTCAGGACATTGAAAGCTTCAACGTCTTGAAGGACGCATCGGCAACAGCCATCTATGGTTCACGCGGTTCGAATGGTGTCATCATCATTACGACAAAGAAAGGTCGCCGTGGTCTCAACATTTCTTATGCAGGAAGTGTTACCATGAGCATGAAGAAAAAGACAATCGACGTGATGGATGGCAATCAGTATCGTGACTTTATCAAAAACATCTTCGGCGAAAACAGCGACCAATACAGAATGTTGGGTACAGCCAATACCAACTGGCAAGATGAGATTTATCGCACGGCATGGAGCCACGACCATAACGTTACTGTCTCTGGCTCAACACAACTGGGCGAGGCCAACAGCCTGCCTTACCGAGTTTCAGTTGGCTACACAGACCAGCAGGGTATCTTAAAGACATCTGATTTCAAACGCTACACAGCTGCTGTGAACTTGAGTCCTTCGTTCTTCAACGATCATCTGAACATGAACTTGAACGCAAAGGGCATGTATGCCAAATCTCAATTCGCTGATGGTGGTGCGATTGGCGCTGCTGTTTGGATGGATCCGACACAGGCAATCAACGCATTCACATCGCCTTTCCACACGGCTATGCCAGGAATCGATCAGACTCTGAGCAACTTCGGTGGTTACTTCCAGTGGCCAACCGACGGTTCTGCACTGAACGACAAGACGTGGAAATACACCAAATTCAATGAAGCCACAGCCAATCCTCTCTCACTATTGAATCTCATGGACGACCATGCGAACAGCCGCCAGTTCATCGGAAGTGCTGACTTCGACTACAAAGTTCATGGTTTCGAGGACCTACGCCTCCACCTCACATTGGGTGCCGACATAGCAAAGGGTAAGCAAACGACTAACAAACTTCCAGCTTATCCAGGCTCTATCTACTACGGATCATACGGTTCTGAAGAGATTTTCAAGCGCAACCTGTCATTGAGTGCTTACGCTCAGTATTTCAAAGACTTCAACGAAAAGCACCACTTTGATATCATGGCCGGCTATGAATACCAAAGTTTCTATCAGAACAAGAACAACGACTACGTAGGCTATTATGCTTCAACCAACAATGATGCGTCATTGGCTGGAACAGCTTGTCCACACACTCCTTATTACTTTGCAACCGACCACTATCTGGTGTCTTTCTTCGGCCGTGCAAACTACACGCTGATGGATCGCTACATGATAACAGCTACTGTACGTGACGACGGTTCTTCACGCTTCAAGAATCACTGGGCAATCTTCCCTTCATTCGCCTTCGCATGGAAAATCAAGGATGAAAACAAGTTCAGAGATATCAAGTGGCTTTCTGACTTGAAGCTCCGTCTTGGCTGGGGTATGACTGGTCAGCAGGAAGGAGACGTTGCAGACTATGGATGGGTTGCTACCTACGAAAAGAGCACTGGTACCAACGGCTACTATCCACTCATCGATATGAACGGCGACGGTAAGATTACAGCTGAAGACGGTATTCTCTATCGTCCGGCTAACCGCACTCCAGACTTGAAGTGGGAAACAACCACGACTTACAACGTAGGTCTCGACTTCGGATTGTGGAATCAGCGCCTCTCAGGAACAGTGGATTGGTACTTCCGCAAGACTACTGACTTATTGAATTACGCACCATACGCAGCTATGGGCTTGTTCAAGAACCAAGCATGGCAGAACATCGGCTCGATGAACAACACCGGTGTTGAAGTTCAGCTCGACTGGAAAGCTGTTCAGGCAAAGGACTTCTACTGGACTATCGGCTATAACTTCACTTACAACTACAACAAGATTACCGATTTGAGCGGTGTTACAACTGGTGGAATGCCCGTTCAGACAGGCGACGATGCTGGAGGAATTTTCAACAAAGTCTTGGCGCACCAAGTTGGATACGCAGCCAACTCTTTCTACGTTTACCAACAAGTTTACGACAAGAATGGAAAGCCAATCGAAAATCAGGTGGTTGACCGCAATGGCGATGGCCAGATCAACTCTGCCGACCGCTATATCTACAAGACAGCAGCTCCTCCTGTTACAATGGGCTTGACTTCTCGCATGGATTACAAGAACTTCGACTTCGGTTTCACACTCAGAGCAAGCATAGGCAACTACGTATTCAACAACATTGAATCGACATCTGCCAACATGAGCCCAGGCTCTATCTATGCTCAGAATGCTTATCTCGCCAACCGCCCAATCATGTCATTAGAAAAGAACTGGCAGACAAACGAGAATACTGCACAGCAATCAGACCTCTATGTCCACAATGCCAGCTTCTTGAAGGTTGACAACATCACATTGGGTTACAGCTTTACCGACCTTTTCAAGTCTGATTCATGGAAGGGAATTGGCGGACGTATCTACGCTACAGCAGCTAACGTATTTACATTCACCAAATACAATGGAATCGACCCTGAGACAAAAAATGGCATCGACAACAACCTTTACCCACGTCCATTCTCAGTTATCTTAGGTTTGAACCTCAATTTCTAACACATTTTAATTGAAGTAACAATGAAAATATTTATAAAAAATATGATTCCAATGGCAACACTCGCATTAGCGATGAGCCTCTCGTCATGTGTCGGTGACCTCGACAATGCTGAGAATCCTAAGGATCCCAACATCAGTACGGAGTACAAAGCCGTAGGCGAGTATAACAAGTGTTACGCAAACTTGGCTCTTCCAGGCAATGGCGGTGCCAACGGAGACTCCGACCTCGATGGTTACGATGGTGGAACAGCGGGATTTATCCGCCAAATGTGGAACGCCAACGAGCTTTCCACTGATGAGGCCATTTGTAGTTGGGGAGACGCTGGCATCGCAGAGTTCGTCTATAATACATTCGGAGCTTCTCATCCGATGACTGCAATGTACTATTATCGCCTGACAACGGGTATCACTTATTGCAACGATTATCTCCAGAAAGCCAGCGATTACGACAAGACTATGACGGCAGAGATTCGCTTTATCCGCGCTCTCCATTATTTCTATCTGATGGATGCCTTCGGAAACATTCCTTTCAGTCTGACAACAGTGGAAAAACCCAGACAGGCTACACGAAAGGAAGTTTATGACTTCTTGGAGAAAGAACTTTTGGAGATAGAGCCAGACTTATTGGAAGCAAAAGCTCTCACCTCAGATCAACCTGGTTATGGTCGTGCCAATAAGGCTGCCGACTGGATGCTGTTAGCACGGCTTTATCTCAATGCCGAGGTTTATACAGGTACTGCGCAATGGCAGAAAGCGGCAGACTATGCCAAGAAAGTCATGGACTCTGACTTCCAGCTCAACACCACTCCCACTGGAAGATGGAGTGCTTACCAGAAACTCTTCATGGGCGACAATGGCGAGTCAAGCGCAGCGAAGGAAATCATTTTCCCAATCAAGGCCGACGGTTTGACCACGACGAGCTATGGTGGCTCGCTCTATGTCATTGCATCTACCTTCGACGGCAAGATGCATGCTGACAAGGAGAACCCAGATGCAACAAACGGCACGACAGGAAACTGGGCAGGAAACCGCGCCCGTCCTGACCTCATTGCCAAGTTCTTCCCAGCGGGCAATGCGCCACAGGTTCCATCTTACGAAATGACTGCCAAGGCATCTGACGACCGCGCCATCTTCTGGGGTGCTGACCGTTCGCTTGACAATGCCACACAGTCAACCTTCACTGATGGTTATGGTGTTGCGAAGTTCCTGAACTTCCATTCTGACGGCACAAGGACTCACGATGCGCAGTTCCCTGACATGGACTATCCTTTGATGCGTGCTGCCGAGGCTTACCTCATGTATGCTGAAGCACAGGCACACCTCAACGGTGGAACAGCAACGGGTAACGCTGCCAAAGCCATCAATGCTCTTCGTGAGCGCGCCAACAACCCTAACCTCAAGACAGCTTACACGCTAGATGAGATCTGCGACGAGTGGAGCCGCGAGTTCTACTTTGAGGGAATGCGCCGCAACACCCTTATCCGCTTTAACAAGTTTGGTGGAAACAACAATTACAACTGGACTTGGAAAGGCGGTGCAAAGAGCGGCCGCAACTTCGCAGCAACACGTAACATCTACGCCATACCAGACAAGGACTTGAGTGCCAACACTAACCTCAAGCAGAACCCTGGTTACTAAGAGTAAACAAACAAGGGATAGTCGGTTGAATCCCGACAGTTCCTTGCAATAAAAACAAAATACTGAATAGAAATGAAAAAGATATTTAGTCTAATCATGTTGGTTTGCTGTGTAGGCATGTTCACAGCCTGCTCCGATGACAGAGACGACAATCCTGTTCTTCAGCAGCCAGAGACATTCACACTCAACCAACCGGCTTATTCTGCAGGCGTAGATCTCCAGAATGCCAAATCAATCGCTTTCACATGGTCGCAACCTGCCTACGGGTTCCCAGCAGGAACAGAGTACCAGCTACAGGTTTCCAACAATGGAAAGTTCACCAAGGAGCTTGATGTCAACGCTGACCCAGCAACACAGCTCGGTGTAGCCGACCACGTGACGCTGCTCGAATCATACAAAACTTGCGACGGTCCGTTGTTCACCAAGGACATGGCCAAGGCTCTTCAGCAACTAAACGCCTACGAGGAAGGCAAAGTTCCTGCCACAGACGATGTGTGGGTACGTTGCGTTGCTAGCACCAAGGGAGCGGAGAAGGTTTATTCCAACGCTGTCAAGCTCAGCGTAGTGCCTTACTATGTTGAGCTCAAGGATGCTGTTCCTGCCACATGGTACCTCATCGGCAGTTGCATTGGGGACGGCAAATGGACCAATGCCGAGGCAGCTATTGGCGTTTCGATGATGCCACTTTACACAAAGGCTGGCGAAACCTACGACAAGGCAACCGGAGACGGCAAGTTCGAATACACAGGCTATTTCCCTGCTGATGCCAACTTCAAGATTGTCAAGACTCCAGGCGACTGGGATCACTACGTATGGTGTACCGACGGAACACCTCTTGGAACATCTCTCCGCAACGGTGGCTCTGACCCAGGCAACATCACTGTTCCTGCAGCAGGCTATTACACCATCACGCTCGACACGAAGGCTCTGAAATGCGTCATCAAGCCCACTGCCTCTACACCGTCGGCAACCTATGCAATGATTACGATGCCTGGCACACCGAACGGTTGGGATGCAGCTAATGGAAACCCAATGACACCAGTATCGGCATCACCCGAAAACCACGACTGGTTCACCACAATTACCTTCGATGCCAACGCACCTGCCGACGGCGGTACCAAGTTTGCCAAGGGTAGCTGGGACGAAAGCTGGGGTATCGCGGAATTCCCATTCGGAATCGCATCTGGATCAGCTAACATTCCTTACAAGAAGGGAACTTTCAAAGTGTTCTTCAACGATTACACCAAACAGTTCTTCTTCATTGAACAGTAATAAATAAAGTTTTATGCGGAGCTTCGGCTCCGCACACTTAATAAGATTCAACATGAAAAAGTTAGTATATTTATTAGGTCTCGTCCTTCTCGCAAGTTGTGGAGGCAGTGAGGATTACACCGATTGGGCCAACCCTATCTCTCACGAACAAGAGGCTGGCAAGACTGTGAGCTTCACCGCAACAGCCGAAACTTCGACCATCAACTTTGCAAATGTCACTACAGACTCTGTGAAGTTGTTCACACCCACGGTCAACTCTGAGGATGCCATTGCTTCCCAGACCATGACCATCACTCTCTATAATGCGGACAAGACAGCAAGCTACGTGCTCTATCCCAACGCAAACGGATATGTCAGCACAAGTGAGTTGCAGAAAGCCGTTGAGAAACTTTATGGCAAGGGGGGCGACCTCCGCAACATACCAGCAACTATCAAGAACACCACTGTTCTCACAAGGGGAGAAGCGTTCACCAACACGGTTGACGTCACCATCAAGGCCCAGCTCATAGCACCCAAGTTCCCTGAATTCATTTATCAGGTAGGCAACAACAACGGCTGGGGCGACGCAGGTGTTAACAAGATGCGCAGCCCAGAAATGGATGGCAAGTACTTGGGTTACTGCTACCTCGACGGTGAGTTCAAGTTCCGCAGCCATGAGACTACATGGGACGCTCCTGACTGGGGAATGGGAAGCACAGAAGGCTCACTGGTTGAGGAGGGTGAGAAGAACATCCCTGCCGTAGCAGCTGGATTCTATCGTGTCGAGGCAAGTCTCGCCGACGGTACCTACAGCTACAGCCCTATCATGATCGGCATCATCGGAAGTGCAACACCCAATGGTTGGGACTCTGACGTGAACATGACTTACGACAAAGCAGAGAAGGCTTGGACATGGACGGGCAATCTGGTTGCAGGCGAATTGAAATTCCGCGCCAACGACGACTGGGCTATCTCTTGGGGTGGTGCCAACGACGACGCTTTCAACTTCAACAACCTGACGGAATTCAATGGAAAGAACCTCAAGATCGAAGAGGCGGGCAACTATACTGTCAAACTCTATATTTCTTACGAAGGCAACCATAAAGTAGTCTTCAAGAAGAACTAACAGACTGACATTGCTTTCATAACCACAATGAGGAGAGAATGCTCAGTGCATCCTCTCCTTTTTTTCGCAATATGCCAGACAAATAAATACCAAACATCAGACAAACATAGAATAGAAACATCATGAAAAAAATATTTACGCTGCTTACATTATGCTGCATTGCTCTTTCCTCACTCGCGCAAGGGTGGCAAGACAACTATAAAGGTGTAATGCTGCAAGGATTTTATTGGGATTCCTTCGACGATACAAAATGGACCAACTTGGAAGCACAGACAAATGATATCGTGGACTTCTTCGACCTTGTATGGATTCCTCAAAGTGCCAAACCAAGCCATAATCCTTCAATGGGCTACGACCCTCTCTATTGGTTCAGCGACTACACCAGTTCGTTCGGAACGGAAAAGGAACTGCTTAGCCTCATCGACACATGGAAGAAAAATGGGATAGGTACGATTGCCGACATCGTCATCAATCATCGTGGGAACGTGAGCAACTGGTTCGATTTCCCTACGGAGACCTACGAAGGAGCAACCTATACCATGCGAGCAACCGACATCGTGAAAGACGATGACAAAGGAAAAACTCAAGCCGAAGCCACGAAGCAGGGCGTCTCGCTCAGCCAAAACAACGATACCGGAGAGGGATGGGATGGCATGCGCGACCTCGACCATCACAGCCCTAACGTACAAAAGACGGTAAAGGCATACCTCAATATGCTGATCAATAAATTTGGTTACTCAGGTTTTCGCTACGACATGGTAAAAGGCTACGCCGGTAGTTTCACCGGGCTTTATAACACTGCCACACAACCACAATTTTCAGTAGGTGAATATTTCGACAGTAACCTTGCGAAAGTGAAAAACTGGATAGAAAGCACCCGGACAGGGGGCGTCATCACCAGTGCCGCTTTCGATTTCCCACTGCGATATGCCATCCGCGATGCGGTGAACAACGGCAATTGGGCTGCATTGGACGGACAAGGATTGGCAAAACTCCCCGATTATGCTCGCTATGCGGTAACCTTCGTAGAGAACCACGACACGGAGGATCGAGGAGGCGGCAACACGCAAGACCCGATAAGAAACAACATTTCGGCAGCCAACGCTTACATCATGGCCATGCCGGGAACACCTTGCGTTTTCCTGAAGCATTGGCAAAGCTGCAAGAAGGACATCAAGAACATGATAACCGTGCGCAAACTATTAGGCATCAGCAACCGAAGTACGTCAACCAAACTCGTCAGTGGCAACGATTTCTATGCCATGGTAACAAAGGGCGACATGGGCAACCTGTTGACTGTCGTGGGGCCGGCGGCTACTTTCGCCACACAATCGAAATGGATAAAAATCACCGGTGGAGAGAATTGGGCATATTATGCCGACAAGAACACGTCGAGTTTCGCTTGGGCGGATCTGCCAAGTGGAAGTTACGATGGCGTACAAAGCGTCACGCTGACAGCTGTTACGGGAAATCCGAATGCGAAGATTGTTTATACTATAGACGGAAGCGACCCCAAAGCAAGCAGCTCCATGGCTGAAAACGAATCGAAGATAACCATTCCGGAAGGAAAAGCCACCACGCTGAAAGTCGGTTTGCTCATCAATGGGACTGTTACCGGCATTAGCACTCGCCACTACGACATCGTTGATTTCCAACCTTACGACATCAGTGTATATGTAAACGCAGATAATGCGGACGACACATGGGCTGAAGCTAAGACCTCAAGCCCGACTCCTTCCATCAACTATTATTACTGGGGAAGTGCGACAAGCAGTCCGTGGCCCGGCAACGCGGTAACAACTACCACGGAGATAGGTGGAAAAAGATATTTCGTAAAGCAATTCCGCATCAACTCTTCGTCAGATGCCATCAACTTCGTGTTCAACATGGGGATGAACAAATCGCAGACAGTGGATGTGATGAACATCCGACAAGACACCTTCATCGACATTTCATCGCAGAAAGACGATTGGAAATACAAGGTAAACACCACGACAGCCATCCGGGGCATCAAGTGCGAGAAAACTGGAAACAAAAACGAAAGTTCCTATTATTACACTTTATCCGGGCAACGACTCAAGAAGCCGGTACAACCGGGAATTTACATCCATAAAGGCAAAAAAATAATAATAAAATAACGGCACATTCCGAATCGAAACAGAGATTACTAAAAAAAGGAATGCAACTCTTCAAAACAGAAAGCTGAACACTCAAAAGATTTTTTTTGCGAAAAATACTTGCGAAAGGTAAGCACTAAAAGTCTAAAAGGTCATCTTCCACAATACGAAAGATGACCTTTTTTCTTCGTCCAATGCTCATCACCTCCGCCAAAGACGACAGATGAGCGACAATCAGAACGTTAAACCAACACCAAACGACAGCGAGTGACGCGTGGCAGCTTCCTCGCTAAAAGTCGCTGTTCTCGAAAATGTTTCAATCCTGTAGGTAGATACGTCGTCAAAGCATTTCAAGTTGTATGCAATTTGAAAGTTCACTCCTAAATGCTTTGCGAAGTTATAAGTATAACCAATACCCAGACTACCGGTGAAGCCTTTATTATAATCCCCCACCTTTACGGCATAGCCCAAATCTGAGAAAGCGTAAAGCTCCGGAACAGTCTTTATGGCTTTACATCTCACTGTGGCAAAAATCGGCATGGAATTGTGCGAAGGATTCGTATAACAATCCAAGCCCAAGCCCACTCCTGCAGACCAAAGAGGAGAAAGGTCGTAACGAGCAGTGAAACGCAAAGAGTTTCCGCCCATTTTGTAAGTGTCGCGATGGAACGTTCGATTCATAAATTTTTCAGATAAGCCCAAATAATAGTGGTAATCTAAATCAAAATGAAATTTACTCTGCCCTTGTATGGCTGACACACAACCGAAGAGCAAGAATATCGCCAAAAGTCTTTTTCGTAGTTTCATATCAATTGCTTTTATGTTATTTTTTTAGTTTAATATCAGTATCCCGGCATAAATAGAACATAAGCACACAAAGTAAAAATAAGAAATCTGTTTTTAACTTCGTCATACTTTAATGGTTCAAAATGAATTTAATAGTAATATGCTGCAAATGTAAAAAAAAAAATCTTACTAACAGAAATCTTCTGTTAAATTATATGAATATTATTATCACGAAAACTAAAAACCGGGAGGCTGCCAAGAATCATTTGTTGGTTATTACCGTTGCAGTACTCGGAAGCCAACTTGTCCGTTCCGCCGGCAGGCTAATGGGGTAAAAAACACAGCAATGATGAGAGGAAAATTACAATAAGGTAATCTATCGTAAATCAGCTGTTTACAAACCATCCCGCAAAAGCTAAGGTATTGCAGCGTAAAAGCTGAGCGTTTGAAGAGGAAAAGCTCAGCTTTCGCAAACTGATAGTTTTCACATGAAAAAAACTGCCGACCGTTTCAATGTGTTGATGTCTCAAAAGCAATAACTGAAGGAAAGAAATCTACCCTGCGAAGTTTTCCTTTCGGGATAAAAGGCATTGAATGTTATGTCCTTGTATATCATGTGGCGACGCATTGTGAAAATGTCGGGATTGGAACAAACATAACCTATCAAAAAAATTGAACAGACGGTAAAGAGGACCTCCCTATGAGTATAGGGAGGAGAAAGCTATCAGTCTTTCTTTTTACCAGCTTTCTGATAAGGATCGAAAGGAACGGTAAGAGTGATTTTCCCCATTACGAGGCGCCCGTTCTTCTCCGCCGGTTTCCAATTGGGCATTCGCTGCACCAAACGCACGGCTTCGGATTTGAAGAATGTTTCCGCATCGATTAAGATTGCCTGTTGTTCTTCGGGTGTGAGTTTCTCGAATTTCGGGTTGTTGGCTTTCAGTCCGTTCACCTCCAAAGCTCTTGCGCCGGAAGTACTGCCATCAATCTCTATGTTCAGCGATACCAACACATTGGCTTCCACTCGCCACTTGCGCGTCTTCATCGTATAAAGCTCGTTCTCCATAAAATAGGCTTGCATGGCGGAATCACCACCAACGTATTGCGGAGCCACGTCTGGGTTTGAGGTATTTAGCTTATTTTTCAATCCTTCTAAGACCGCATGCAGCTTTTCTATCTGCACTGTGCCCAGCATCACTCGCCCATTGGGGTCGATGAGATACAGGGTCGGAATCCAGTCAACTTTGTAGAGACGGTCGATGTTGGTCTCCTTCTTCCATTTCTTGAGTTCGCTCACCTGCGTCCAATTCATCTGATACTTATCCCAGTAGGTTTTAACCCACGATTCCTTGTTGATGTCGAATGAAATGCCGATAAACCGGACATTATAATCGCGAAAATCATTCCACAATTTCTTGACGTCGGGGATTTCCTTTCTACAATCAGGACACCACGAAGCCCAAAAGTGGAGAACCACGTAATTGCCACGGTAGGTGTTCAACTTGATTTCCTTGCCATCGGCAGTGAGCAATGTGAAGTCGGGGGCCATTGTGCCTGGTTTCAGAAGTTCCTTTGCATACTGTGCATCGGCATCTTGCGCCCTCATGATTGCGATGGCTGCGAAGATAAAAAGTGCTGATAAAAGTATTCGTTTCATATCTTGTTTATTTGGTTATTACTTATTCAGCCAGTGGCTATAGTGTCGGTTCGGAATTGTGGGTCACCTTCTCAATCGTAAGCGTCTGGTCGCAGTAATCTACAAGGGCCGGACGATGGGTGACGAATATGACCGTCTTGCCATGGTTGGCGAGAATGTTCTTGAGCAACTGGCGTTCTGTTTCGGGGTCGAGTGCCGATGTAGCCTCATCGAAAAGCATGATGGAGCGGTTCCTAAGCAACGAGCGGGCTATTGATATGCGCTGCGCTTGTCCCTCGCTCAGGCCTCCTCCCTGTTCGGAGCATTGTGTTTCGAGCCCTTCGGGAAGGTCGAACACGAAGTCGGCACAACTTTTCCGCAGCACCTCTTTCATCTCCGCTGTCGTTGCATTCATCTTTCCCAACAAAAGATTCTCACGTATCGTACCACTCATGAGGGTGTTTCCCTGTGGCACATAGACGAAATTGGCCCGGAGGAGCGGACTGAGGTTGCGGCTTTCCTTATCGTTGTAGATTTCAACCTTACCCGTCTGTGGACGGAGCAGTGCCAGAATCATCCTAATCAGCGTTGTTTTCCCAGAGCCTGTCTCGCCTAAGATTGCAGTGCAGGATCCTGGATGGAAGTCGAATGAGAAGTTGTTGATGACGTTTCCATCGGCCTTGTCGTAACAGAAGCTGACGTTGCTGAACCTGATGCCGCACGTTCCTTCCATCGTGATGGAGTCGCCCTGCTCTTCCAAGGGGTTTTCCTCAAGTTCCATCAATCGCTCGACGGCTGTAAACACTGACACGAATGACGGCACGAGGCGGGTCAGTTGCCGTGCAGGACTCTGAATGCGGTTGACCAATTGCAGGAAAGCCGTCATTCCACCAAAAGTAAGCGTAGCGGCAGAAAGGCGAAAAGCTGCCCAAGCGAAAGCTACCAAATAGCCGAAAGAGAATCCAAGGTTGAGCACGAGATTGGAAAAGACCGAGAATTTAGTGCGCTTCACCACCTTGTTGCGAAGCTCACTCTGCGTGTCTTCGAGCCTATCTACGGCCGCACCGTCGCCCTCCAGTGTCTTGATGAGCATTCGGTTCTGTATGGTCTCCTGCAAAACGCTCTGCACCTTCGAGTCGGAATTTCTCACCTGACTCGTCAGACTACGCATCTGTCTGATATAAATCTTGCTGAGGAGCACGAAAAAGGGAATCATGATGACGATGAGCACCGCCAATCGCCAGTCCATGAGCAATAAGTAGCAGAATGCTCCGAGGAACATGGCCAACGTTGACAGGGAGCTGGGAATGATTTCGGTGAGAAAGTTCACCACGTTCGTGACATCGAACTCCAATCGGTTGAGCACGTCGCCCGAATGGTGGGTTTCCTTTCCATGCCATTCGGAGCGTAAAATGCGGTCGAGGAGTCGCTGTTGCATTCGGTTCTGAGCCTTGATGCCCAAGATATTGGAAACCCACACCGATGCGATGTTAAGCCCAAAACTACAAAGGATGAGCATCCCCATCAGCAAAACCGCACTGATGATATCGCCTTCCACCTCGTGTGATGCCACATCGATGGCATGCTGCACCGCCCACACTGACGCAAGCGACACCACCACACTCAAAAGACCGATGGAGGCATTGAGCACCGCCTGCAAACGGTTGCCCCGCCAGGCAGTCCACAGCCAGCGGTAGATTTCTCCCGTCTTGTATTTCGTGTCGGGAATTCTCAAAAGTGCTCTTATCTTTGAATTGAAATGCATAGTCGAAAGAATGGAATTATTATTCCCTACTGTCAGCTCCCCACATCAGTTTGGAACGCAGCGTCGAGAAATAACGGTGGTTGTGCCGCTTGACAATCCGTATTCGGAAAGGTGCTTTGGCAATGGTCACCGTCGTCCCCTCATCAACACGCTCCGAACGCCCATCTATGGCAGCGAGGAAGCTGTGACTGCGACTCTCCACCTCAAGCTTGATTTCCATGTCATCGCCTATCACGATGGGGCGAATATTCAGACTGTGTGGCGCAACAGGTGTCAGACTGAGGATACCACTGCGTGGAACCATGATGGGTCCGCCGTTGGAAAGCGAATAGGCCGTTGAGCCAGTGGGAGTGCTGATGATCAGTCCGTCGGCAAGATAGGTCACGACATATTCGCCTCCCACGCTCACACGGATGGAAATCATTGAAGCTGTGTCGCGCTTCAGTATGGCAATGTCGTTCAGGGCAAAGGGATAGTCACGGAATTTCTCACTGTCGGTTGACAATTTGATGACTGACCGCTCTTCTATATCGAAGTTTCCCACATAGATCTCGTCGAGCATCTCCAGAACTTCGCCAGGCAATACGTTCGCAAGGAAGCCAAGCCGCCCCATATTGACACCGATAATAGGGATATTTTTCGCACCTACCTTGCTGGCAGCACGGAGAAACGTGCCGTCGCCACCAAGGGAAATGGCATAGTCGGTTTCGAAACTGTTGCCCTCAAACACCCCCGCCACTGGTAAATCCCCGTTCAAATCACGACAAAGGTTCCGATAGAAGGTTTCCTCTATGAACACATCGGCATTGCGCTTGGACAAATAGTCAAGCATCTCCCACACCTGCATCAACTCCAAAGCCTTCCGATCATTTCCAAAGATAGCAAAACTCAGTTTCTTGTCAGCCATAGAATATTATGTTTTTTAAAATCTTTTATCGCTCCTATCCACATTATCACGTGAATATTTTGTATATTTGCATGTGTTAAAAAAGAGCTGGAGAAGATGGAGTTTTCAACATCGGCAAAACATCCCAACTGCTTTTGACAACATATTGCTATGCAAAAATAAAGATTTTTGTTGACAACATGAAGATAAAACCAAAATATTATGGCTAAAGTATATGAATTCCTTGCCAACGGCTTCGAGGAAATAGAGGCTCTGGCGCCACTGGACATCCTCCGCAGAGGAGGTGTTGATGTTAAAACCGTGAGTATTACAGGCAGCGAATTTGTCGAATCGGCACATGGTGTCACCGTCAAGGCTGACCTCATCTTCGAGAACACCACTGGTTTCGGCGATGCCGATATGCTGATGATTCCTGGTGGCATGCCTGGAGCGGCGAACCTAAACGCCCATGAGGGGCTTCGCAACCTGTTTTTGACACACAACGAGCAGCACAAACTTATCGGAGCGATCTGCGCAGCCCCAATGGTGCTGGGTTCGCTGGGCATCGTCAAGGGCCGTAAGGCAACCTGCTATCCAGGATTCGAAAAGTTTTTAGACGGCGCAAGCTACACAGCCGAGCTGGTTACGGTGGACGACAACATCACAACGGGCAAAGGTCCGGCTGCGTCATTCATGTATGGCTTTTGCATTCTTGAGCAACTGACCTCGAAAGCAGTAGCCGAGGACGTGAAAGCGGGCATGCTCATTAATGAATTGATTGCATTACGTTAAGACTTCGCCCTAACTATGAACTATATTATTATTGTCGCAGGCGGAAAAGGACTGCGCATGGGCAGCGAGACTCCTAAACAATTTCTGCCCATCGGTGGCAAGCCCATACTGATGCGTACCATAGAGCGTTTCAAGGCATACGACAAGGAGATGAAAGTAATCGTTGTTCTGCCCGAAAGCCAACAGTCCTATTGGAAGGAACTATGCGGAGAATACGACTTCAACATTGAACATCAGATTGCCAACGGTGGCAACACACGCTTCGAATCGTCAAGGAACGGACTGGCGATGATTCCCGAAAGCGAGGATGGGCTGGTGGGAATACACGATGGAGTCAGACCTTTCGTATCACTACAAACCATCGCACGCTGCTACGACGAGGCTCTCAAAACATGTGCGGCCATTCCAGTGATGCCAATAACCGAGACACTGCGCATGATCGAGAAGAACGGAAACTCCAAAAACGTGCTTCGTAGCGACTATCGCAGCGTACAGACGCCACAGGTGTTCAACATCATGATGCTGAAGATGGCCTATGCACAGGAGTTCCAAGATTCGTTTACCGACGATGCAAGCGTGATGGAACAATTTGGCTGCAAGGTGTCGATGGTGGAAGGCAACTGCGAGAACATCAAGATAACGACACCAACCGATTTGAAGTTTGCAGCAACTTTGCTGAATGAATGACAGAGGGAGCATGACGCAAAGGATGGATTTCCCACGCAGCGAAGGATAGTCGCCACAACAAACAGCAGTCTATCAATAATGGATATACTCTCACAAGACATCATGTACCTGACGGGTGTTGGCCCGAAGCGCAAGGAGATTCTGAGCAAAGAGCTTGGAGTCAGCACCTACCGTGACCTTCTTGAGTATTATCCTTACAAATACGTTGACCGAACCAAAATCTACCTCATACCAGAGCTGGTGCCCGACATGCCGTTCGTGCAGATCAAGGGACACATCCTCAGCTTCGAGGAGTTCGAGATGGGCAGACGCAAGAAACGGGTAGTGGCCCATTTCACCGACGGGCATGGAATCTGCGACCTCGTATGGTTCAACGGAACGCAATATGTCTATAAAAATTACATCATCGGCAAAGAATACGTAGTTTTCGGCAAACCGGGCGTCTTCGGCGGACGCTTTCAGTTCACCCACCCCGACATTGATGATGCCTCGGAACTGCAACTCAACGACATGGGGATGCAACCTTTCTACTCCACTACGGAGAAGATGAAGAAATCGGGGTTGACCTCGCGCACCATCGAAAAGCTGACGAAAACCCTCATTGGCAAAATAACGACACCCCTGAAGGAAACCCTTCCCGACTTCATCATACAGCGTCTGCATCTCATTTCGCGCGATGAAGCCATGAGAAAGATCCACTATCCGAAATCAATCGAGGACACCCAGAGAGCGAAAGTACGCCTGAAGTTCGAAGAACTCTTCTATGTGCAGCTCAATATATTAAGGTATGCGAGCGACCATAGACGCAAATTTCGAGGATACGACTTCAAATCGGTAGGAGCACAGTTTAATTGGTTCTACTCGCACAACCTACCCTTCGAGTTGACAGGTGCACAGAAACGTGTGATGAAGGAAATTCGGGCCGATATGGGTAGCGGGCGACAGATGAACCGTCTGCTACAAGGCGACGTTGGGTCAGGAAAGACACTCGTTGCCTTAATGTCGATGCTCATTGCCATAGACAACGGCTACCAAGCCTGTCTCATGGCGCCGACGGAAATACTTGCCGAGCAGCATTTACAGACCCTCAAGGACTTCCTGAAAGGCATGAACATCAACATTGAGTTGCTGACGGGCATCGTGAAGGGCAAGAAGCGCAAGGAGGTTCTCGACGGACTTATCGACGGCTCGACCAATATCGTTGTGGGCACGCATGCGATTATTGAGGACAAAGTACAGTTCAACAATCTTGGACTTGCCGTCATCGACGAGCAACACCGCTTCGGAGTGGCGCAGCGTGCCAAGCTGTGGAGCAAGAGCGCCAACCCACCACATGTGCTTGTCATGACAGCGACACCCATTCCCCGGACTTTGGCAATGACCATCTATGGCGATCTCGACGTCAGTGTCATCGACGAGCTACCTCCAGGGCGCAAGGCCATCCAGACAATCCACAAATACGACAACCAGACAACGAGCCTCTACAACGGCATTCGACAGCAAATCAACATGGGCAGACAGGTTTACATCGTCTTTCCACTCATCAAGGAAAGCGAGAAGATGGACCTGAAGAACCTTGAGGCAGGCTACGAAGGGCTGAAAGAAGTCTTTCCCGAATTCCACATGAGCAAAATCCATGGGAAAATGAAAGACAAGGAGAAGGAGGCAGAGATGAGACAGTTTGTTGAGGGCCAGACACAGATTCTCGTTGCCACCACGGTGATAGAAGTAGGTGTCAACGTCCCCAACGCCAGTGTGATGGTTATCCTCGATGCCCAGCGGTTCGGCCTCTCACAACTACACCAGTTGCGCGGAAGAGTGGGTCGTGGAGCGGAGCAAAGCTACTGCATACTGGTCACCAGTCACAAACTCACGAACGAGACACGACGGCGCATCGATATCATGTGCGAGACCAACGATGGTTTCGAGATTGCCGAGGCTGATCTGAAACTGCGTGGACCAGGCGATCTTGAAGGCACACAACAGAGTGGGATTGCGTTCGATTTAAAAATTGCCGACATAGCGCGCGACGGTCAAATCGTACAAATGGCACGCAATGAGGCACAAAAAATCATCGATGACGACCCCACTTGCACGAAAATTGAATATAATCTGCTCTGGAATAGACTAAAAGAGTTAAGAAAAGCAAATATAGACTGGGCAGCAATATCATAAGAAAAGATTACAAAAACGTTCGGTAACCGTCGGTCGTATAGGAATTACAAGTTTATTTTCTTGAAGCAAATTATTTTCGTTTTTATGTTAAAAACCACCTAAAAACTGTTAATCAGAAAATGTTTCCTTGATTTTTTTGTTAACTTTGCAACGCTTTAATACATTTAGTTGGCCTTTTGTATTGTTCAACTTTGGGATTTAAAGGAAAGGAACAGATGTATGTTCCCATTTATTTTTATAACCGAAAACAAAGTAACTGAAAAATGACTTTCGAGAAGATAGTTAAAACATTCGCATTATCAGCAGTATTAGCTTTTGCAGGAACATCTGCAAACGCACAAGACTTGATAGCCAGACAAGCTCCAGTTGACCGTAGAGCAACAAGCATCGATACCATCGTTATCAATCGCTTGCAAGAAGCTGAGGAAGCAGAGAGCCCCTCGGCCATGTTATACAATGACTGGAACACAACGAGAACACATAGTTCAGGAACACTTCCAGATGTTTTCAGAATAGACTTGAGAGGTTTCCACATGCCTACGCCAAGCCGTGTCATCACGAGCAATTACGGTCGGCGTTGGGGACGCGCCCATAAAGGCCTCGATATCAAGGTCTATATCGGCGACACTATTCGCGCAGCTTTCTCTGGCAAGGTGAGAATCGTAGGATATGACGGCCGAGGATACGGAAAGTACATCGTGATTCGTCACAATAATGGACTGGAGACCTACTATGGACACCTATCAAAGCAAATCATTCATAAGAACCAATTGGTAAGAGCTGGCGACCCGATTGGCTTGGGTGGCAACACAGGCCGGTCAACGGGTTCACACCTCCACTTCGAAACACGTTTGTGTGGCGTAGCCATCAACCCAGCATTGATGTTCGATTTTGCCAATCAGGACGTCACAGGCGACTTCTACACTTATCGTAAAAGCACTGTCAACAGCGAGTCAGCGCGCGCAACAGCTCTACGTGGCAAATCATCGAGCCTTGGTTACTCACGCAAGAATATACAGGGAAATGGCAGAGGCGGCAGCTACTACAATCGGCAGACGACCGACTATTCCACAAGGAACTCACACGTTGTAACGACATCTAACGGCGGTCAGATTCTATACCATAAGGTTTCTGACGGAGACACATTGGAATCGATTGCCGAACAGCACGGAATCAGCGTGGAGAAGCTCTGCAAACTCAACCACCTTGGCAAATACACACGCGTGGTGAAAGGGCAGATACTTAGATACAGTTAAAAAGGACACACCTAAAGCATTTGAAAAACTATCGTTTCTGAAAAGCAATGGTGCATGGATAACCGTCCATGCACCATTGCTATAATAGCAAATCACTTCATCCCAATTTATTGCTGATCGGTGAATTATTTCGCTCAGCTGATCTCTTGTATGGTAAAAGCTCATCTTTCGCCTTGCGAAAGGTGAGCTATCATATCACGATAGATGACCTTTTAGAAGAGGCCATCTATCACATTGAATATCAACACCTTTACAAAGAAAACATTTTAATGACTGCTTCAACCTATTAGAATTCAAATGAACTAATGATTTATCTGATGGTTGGAGACTGCATCGCTTGCTTTGTTCAAAGTGTTGCTTACTCCCTTGCCGACCTTCTTGAGAACCTTTTTCCCACTGTCGCCAGCCTTTTTGGCTATCTTGCTGATAGCCTTAGCCTCACGCTTCATGAAGTTATTCAAACCCTCGCCAACCTTGTCAAGCCCGTTCTTTATCTGCTGCTCTGACGAATCACGCTTGCAAGTTTGCCGGTTGTCGGGACACTGGCACTGTTTTTTTGCGCACGCAGCAGTATCAGAGCAACAAGAATGACAATGTATGGGCTTTTGCGCCTCAACTGTCTTTACCTGTTGGGAGGAGTCACACACCACATTTGACTGCGCAGCGATAGGATTTGTACAACTCAAAGCAGCGAACAATAGGGCTGCCACTGTCATAATTTGCTTCATAATCAATTCTGTTTTAACGCCATATAGATTTCTCCTAAACGCTATAAGCAGTAAAACTGATATATGGAAATGTTGGTTTTAAGAAAATCTAACAACTTTTATTTCCTGACAATAAACCACAAGTGTTTCAGTATGGTTGTGAAAATACCGTAATGACGGCACATGACGCGAAAGCGCTCAATGAGCGATGCACGGTGGTGGATAGTTGTCTGTCCCTCCTGCATGTAATAGGCTACCACGGCATGAATATTTCGCAGCAGGAGTCCTTGTTCTTGTCCAGCTTTCATGACCCGAATACACCAGTCCACGTCAGCGGAATACCGGAAATGTGTATCGTAAGGAATGCCACGGGCAATGTCTAAACGTGCATAAAAAGCTTGATGGCACACAAGCATACCGTCCTTGAACGATTCCCATGTGAGGTCCTCTGGAGGCTGAAGATGGCGATGAAAGAGGAAATTACCATTCTCATCGACGATATCAGTGTCGCCATAGAGCACCGCTGGGCGTTCCTCGCCGTCGCCAGCCTCAGCAGCCAACGCCACCAACTCCAACGTATCGGCAGCGGGGAAACAGTCACCGGCATTCAGGAATACGATGTAATCGCCCGTAGCACGCTGAAGGCCCTTGTTCATGGCATCATACAACCCATCATCGGGCTCACTGGAAATCCTTATCTTGTGCCCATTCTCGGCCTCATCGGACGCAATCTTGTAAGTCTGGGCAATTTTCACGGTGCTGTCCTTCGAAGCCCCATCAACAATCAGGTGCTCCACATGAGGAAAATCCTGCATCATGACACTGTCCAAAGTGGATTGCAATACTTCGGCAGCATTATAGGTAATCGTTACGACTGAAATTGTAATCATATCTGGTAGTTATTCATAGCCAAAGCCTGGTTGTAAATCTCTATATACCGCATGGCCACATTGTGCCGGGAATAAGAGCGCTGCACCTTTCGCACAGCTGCGACAGAGATTGCCTCATAGTCTGCTTCGTCGAGCACCCAGCGGATTCCACGGGCAAGGTCGTCAGAACTTCGAGCCGAAGCCACATAGCCATTGGTATGGTGGTCTATCATCTCAGGGATGCCACCCACACGGAAGCCAACACATGGCACACCGCATGCCATTGCCTCCATGATGGTGTTTGGGAGATTCTCCGAGAGTGACGGTAGAACGAATGTATCCACAGCATTGTAGATATTGACTATCTGCGCCTCGTCACTGACATAGCCCAAAGGAAACATCTGCATGCGGAATTGCCCATCAAAATCATCGGATTGTCCGCCGAGAATGACAAGTGCGGTATTGTCGCACATCTCTGGATAGGTATCTGTCAGTTGGTTGCACGCCTCTATCAGATAGCTCATACCCTTGTTGACATTCGTAGCTCGTTGAGCAACAAAGAGTATCAACCGCTTCCCTTCTGGAAAGCCACACAGTTGCCGTGCCAGTCTTTTATCATTGGGGTTGAACATTTGTGTGTTGATGGGATTGGGGATTGCTGTGACAACCTGATTCTTCAGCAGACCGCTCGCCTTTGCCTCATTGGCAAGCCATCGGCTGCAAGCGACGAATGAGATATTGGAAGCGTTGTAGAGTTTTTCTTTCTTCTTCCATACCTGATAGGAAAGATCGTGCGACGAGCCACCATTGGGCAGATACTTGCAATGACCACAGTGAGTCTTGAAGTTGTTGCACCCCAGCGACAAATGACAGATGGCTGACGCAGGCCATAAGTCGTGCATGGTCCACACTACTGGCTTGCCAGTTCTTAATATCTTCCTGATGTTTGAAAGGGAGAGCATGCCTTGGTTTATCCATGAGAGGTGGATGACATCGGCTTCCTTGAACTCCCTAAGCGACGTAATATCTGTTCCAGAATTGGCGATGTCTAAGGCGAAAAGGTGCTTTCGAGAGAAACGCAACTTGAAAAAAACGCAGAAGCGCTCCCACAGGAAATGCCACTTGGTACCCAAGCCTTTTCGCAAACTGACGACTGTAATGTCATCGGTAAGTTTGTCGCGGACCAGCATCTTTGCCTTTATCCCATTATGGTTGAGTGCGTCCTTCAAACGGCTGGCTGCAACAGCTGCCCCACCAGTCTTTTCGCTTGTATTAACAATCAGTACTCGCATTGTGTTACAAAGGTAATGTAAAAAAAATAAATAGTAGAAAGATAGAGAAAAAAATGATAGTTGTAAGAAATCACCCTTCCTTTGGAATAAGAATCGAGGTTGATTGTGAATTTGACATACATCAAGAAAATGCTAATATTCCGACAGTTGTCAAACAAATATTTGGTTTTACTTCAAAACCACAGTAACTTTGCAACGTCAAAAGGTTAATAGATTGTTTAGGTTAGTAGTAATAGATTTAGGTTTTTAGTTATTTATTAAAGGTGAAGTTTAACAGATTGTTTAAAGGATGACAAAGGAAACCGTGAGGTTCCCTTCTAATTAGAAACATTTTCGTTAAACATAAAAAAAACGCTGAAGCTCGCAGAGAGTTTCAGCGTTTGCTTTATTTCACGGTTTGTATTCAATACTTGCTTATCAAACAAACGGCATAAGCAGCCATACCTTCTTCGCGCCCCACAAATCCCATGCGCTCTGAAGTTGTTGCCTTAATGGAGATATCATCCTCATCACAGCCGATAATTTCAGCCATGCAGACTTTCATAGCGGGAATATGAGGATTGATTTTCGGTTTTTCGGCACACACGGTCGCATCTATGTTGCCCACCTTATAACCGTTGGTTTCCAATAATTCAACCGTCTTTCGCAGAATCACTTTAGAATCCATGCCGAGAGTCTCCCCTGCAGTATCGGGAAAGTGATAACCAATATCACGCAAGTTGGCCGCTCCCAGCAGAGCATCACAGATTGCATGAATCAAGACATCTGCATCGCTATGGCCCAAAAGACCCAGGGAATGATCGATTTTGACTCCGCCCAGATAAAGATCACGGCCTTCTACCAATTTATGGACATCATATCCCATGCCCACACGAATGCGGAGAAAAGAATTTGACATAACCTACCGTTACTTAAAGTTTATCTTCTGTTGAACAAGTCCTTAATTCCGTCCATATCAAATGCCAGCGAGAAACGCAAGGTCTGGTCGAGTGGATTGCTCTTTGCTGTTGCAATAACGTAGCCAGCATCAAGAGAGAACACACTCATGCGGAAGCCAGCACCAACGGTGAAATACTTGCGGTTACCCTTGTTCTGACTTTCATTGTGATAACCGGCACGAAGCGAGAATTTGTCGTTATACACATACTCTGCACCAACGCTCCATTGGATTTCCTGAAGCTCTTCCGACACACCATTGGGGGCATCGCTGAAGCTCTTGAATATACCAGAAATGGATGAAATATCGTAATAATCTCTTTGCAAACGGTCCTGATAATCAGTCTCTGACTCATTGTTCTCAATATCGCGCTTGGGATAAGTGGGAACCAAAAGTTTATTAGCATCAGCAGAGATTGTGAAACGATTGAACTCATCAATAGGTATCATCAAGGCAGCACCCAGACGCAAGTTGGTAGGAATGAACTCTGAACGACTGTCACCGCCAAAAGTAATCTTCGAACCAATATTTGAGATATTCAATCCCAAACCTAACTGACACTCACGGCTGCCCAAGTTGATGTAATTCTGGTAATAAGCCGAAATATCCGCTGCAAAGGCAGATCCAGGAGTCGTCTCTTCTGTGAAATCGTAGGTAAGATCCGAATAAATCCAACGTACGGCGGCACCCAGAGAGAACCTTTCGCTCAACATCAAGGAGTAGGCCACATCCACCGACATCTCATAGGGCTTGATAGTCATATCGGCAGAACCGTCCTGACTGCTGCTCGTCTGCACCTCTCCCAGCGAGAAGTAACGGAGAGAGCCTGACACAGCACTGTAATCGCCTATTCGATAATATCCCGCCATATAGGCTAAGTCCATATCGCTCACCAGCTGACGAAGCCATGGAGTATAGTTGAGCGATACGCCGGCACGAGAAATCGTAAAGGGATATTTAGCCGGATTCCAGTATTGTGAATAAACATCAGGATCTGTCGCAACGCCCACATCTCCCATACCAGCAGCACGGGCATCAGGAGCTATCATCTGCGATGTTACAGCATGATTGACTGGATTAAAAATATCCTTCTTGTCCTGTGCCGAAGCGGTAATGGCAAAAAGGGTAAGCAAGAACATGCTCACTATTCTAAAAGACTTATTCATTCTATTGTTCAATTTTTCTGATTCTTTATCAACTCCCAGTGCGCCGGTTTAGGCGGAACACCGATGTGAAAACGCACAAGTAGGACTATTTATTGTTTATGACAATCAGTTTCTTTGCCTTCGACTCCTTCACCGCCCCGCCATTACTTAGGCGGACACGATAAAGATAAACACCTGTTTGCAAGCGTGCGCCGCCTTTCACAACCAAGTCCCAATCTACCGTGATGGCATTCCCTGTAGAAGTTCCACTGGCAGAATGGCTCCAAAGGAGACGACCTGTAGTATCAAATACATCTATCTCAACACCCACATCCGAACCGGTATAATTGTGGGTGACAATAAATGTGGTATGCGTCGTAGCGGGATTGTTGGTGCAGCTGATTTCCTCAATATCGGGGGCCAGACCCTTAACAACGTTAAAGTCGAGGACAGCCGTTGACGAGTTGTTCAGGATGTCCCACACACGGAACCTCAGCTGATGCCGGCCTTCTGGCAGCTCTGGAATACTGAAGTAGGTCTTTCCCTTCGTATAACTACCGAAATCAAATGTGAAATTGTCATTCAGATTATAAGTGCGGGCCATCTCACCGTCGATAACAAGCTGGATATCATGTCCCACACCGTTGCCTGTAGCATTGATACCATTTCTGTCTGTCACTTCCGCAACAAAGTATGGTGTGCTGTTCACATTGCCACCATTGACAAACGAAGGCTTGTTAAGGTAACAATAGATAGACGGTCCTATAGAATCATTGCTTACTTGTTCAGAACCGTTGACGTTGAACCTCTCCTCTGATCCATTGGCCATGAGCGTGTGGTCATTGTTAACCGCATAGATATTGATCAATCCTGCGCCATCGGCGTAGTTAAGGTCACGCGGAACAGCAAAGGTAAAGCTGAAATCGCCATTTTTCACACTGTCTGAACCATTGTAAAGAATCTTCTGACGATCATAATAGACAAAGGCAGAGTTGGATGTTTCCTCTTGCTTCTTACAGGTAATCAGCTCTCTTGTATCCCGTACTGTTGCCGTCATCAAGCCATTGAAATCACTGACCTTATCATTTCCGCGTGCTACATGACCTTTCACCTTTACTATCGCCCCACCTTTAAGAACTATTTGACTGCCTCCACCCACAGGAATTCCGTTAATGGAATCGATAACAGTAATTAGAGCCGGAAGATTCAGCGAGAGTGCGGGGTCGCCCAACAAAGAATATTGCAACTTATTGCGTGTCTTGTCCTGTCCAGTGTTTATCATTTCCATCTTCGCCAACCGCTGCGCCTCTCCCAAAGTGGTAGGTTTTCCGTCAGTGAAACTCAGCACATGCTTCAAGAAAGCCGTATTAATGGATTTATTATAGTTGGCAAATACTGTGCGTGTCGTGCCCCAAAAAGCCACTGAACCACCCTTTTTATTCAACATGGCCTCCTCTCCCAACGTGGCAGTAGTACCATCAAACGGCATGATATCGCAACTTGCTGTAATCCATAATGGGAGATTCTCATTGGTGAAATTGGTGAAATCGGTGATTCTCAATACCGCCTCATGCGAAATTTGTATCTCTGATCCATGCCCGGCATAATCCATGATAAGCGCACCCTGTGCCTGTTGCTGCTTGATGAGTGCCGAAACATCAGGGTATGTGTTACCTGTCGATGACGTAACACGCTTGTAGGCATCCCACATCACTTTCTTCACCAAATATCCTGGATAAGAACTCATGATGGCTTCGGCTGTCTGATTCACGTCATGCATGTGCAGATTGTCGTTACCATCGTCCCCCATGAACATTATGACATTCTGCCACGCACCAGCGTTCTTGTTGGTTGCGTAGTTGATAGTCTTATCCACCATTGTTCGAGCATCAGCAGCATTCGAAACAGGGAATCGCCCTACCCCAATGTCTTCTTTGTCGCGGCTAAGCAAGTCGGCACCTTCGCCGTCGTCCATCAGTGTGAACCACCCATCGTTGACATAGCAGTCGGTTGCGCTGAATGAGTTTTCACTCTCGTAAGCCAGTAGATAATCATTTGGATTGAGCTGGCGACAGTCGGGGGTCAGCATACGGTTGTCCCACACACAATCGCCGAACAAGAGGAGCGACTTCGGCAATTCCTTCTCTGTAGATGCTCTGTCGTACATCATCTTCATGTAACGGCGATATGCCATTGCATCTGGCGTACCGCTTGAGAACTCATTGTAAAGTTCGTCAGCAGGCACAATGCGGACAGATATCGAATCGTGCTGTTCGTGGAATGCCGCCAGTCGTCGGGCCTCCTGCAACCATTTCTGACTCGTTGGGATGATAATCACCATATCAACATTGTCATGTGCATGGAGGTCTTGGTTCGTAATGTTGTGCACATACTCAGGAACGGCAAACGAACCACTACCCAAACGAGGCGCAGGTCTTGGAGTGTCGTACGTCATTGACAGATAATCGAGACGTGCAGGACCACCAGAGACAGTTGAAATCCTTACAGAATCGACATTCTGAAGGCCTCGCACATCGAAAACACGCTCGGTCTCATAGCCAAAATCGTAGGAGTCGCTCGGCTTTATCTGAATTTTCCCGAGCGAAATACCATTCACTTCCACATCCACTACCGTTGTATTCTTACCCGTCGTCACACCTATCGCCAGTTTTCCGTTGCTGGCCTTGGCTGCGTTTGTCAAAGTATAGATGTGTGATTTACCCACGGCTATCGGCGTATTCTCAAAGAGATTCCGTCCACCATGATACCAACTGAAGTTATCTACCTCATGAAGGGTGTGATAATCATCAGCCATAGGATAGACACTGGCCAGAAATTCGGCAGAATCAACGGTCAATGGTGCACTCTCATTTTCAGTAAGAAAGTAATATCCGTAATCGGAATAGGGGTTTCGGGTTCGCTTCGTGGCGGTGTTACTGTCCCAACTGACTGGGCCACGACCATAAAAGAGCCTTTTCCCACCGACAAGACAAGTCGGAATCTCTCTTAAATCGTCAGTAGCTTGTATATGAGCAGCTGTCAGTCGCTCATTCTGCATATTGCCACCATAGCCATAAATCTTCACTTTGCTCAAGTCGGAGAAGCCGGCCTGTTTGGTGACAGCTGCCGTTAGGTTATAGATGCCATTTGCCGGCACACGTATTTTCGCCCACTTGCCAGAAGCCAGCACCGAATGTTCAGCATATTTTGGCATGCCAGCAGGGACTTTGGCAGCCCTCAAGCCATGAGTTTTCTTATTATAGCTGACTGGCTTTGACGTCAGTGCTATCATGAAACTAACCAAAAACTGCTTTTTCCCTCCCCGTTCAACAATCGGAACAAGCGAGAACTCCAATACTCCTCTCTTCCGCTCCACCACAATCTGCTGGTAAATTTCAGGCAATGCCGGCGGCACTTCAGCTGTCAGGGCATGATAAAGAGCCACATCGCGCTTGTTCATATCAATGAACTCCGGATACCTGATTTCCAATTGATAGGTGGAGTCAGCATAATTTTCACCTATGGGAATGGAATAAGTGAAGCGTGGCAGAACGGAGTCAATGGTTACATCCTCAACCGTCAAGTTGAAGAAGCGTTGTTTTTGAGCGTAAGCAGAAAAACAAAGCATGAACAGAAATAAGCCTAATATCGATCGTTTCATTTATGTTGCTATTAATAGTTGAGGGATAACGGCCGAATAGTAATTACTTACAGCGAAAGTCAAGTACTTTTCGATCCTCTATATATCCTTCAAGGTGGTCGTTAATCTGAACCGGACCACAGCCTGTCGGGCATCCCGTATATAACAAGTCACCTGTCTTGAGCGTAAAGTAACGGCTGATGTAGCTAATCACTTCATCTATTTTGCAGAGCATATCGCAAGTACAGCCTTGCTGCACGGTCTTTCCGTTGATATCAAGATGAAAGCGAAGTCTTTGTATGTCAAGAAGCCTCTCTTTATCCACCCAACTGCCTAAGACGGCAGCCCCATCGAAACTCTTAGACAATTCCCACGGGTGTCCCTGCTCCTTCAATTTCTTCTGCAATTCGCGTGCCGTGAAGTCAATCCCCACCGTAACGGCATCGTAATACCGATGTGCGAAACGTTCCGGGATGGTCTTTCCCAACCTACAAATGCGCACCACGACTTCCGTTTCGTATTCTATCCGCCCCATGTCGTCAGGGATGAAAAACGGTTTACCGTCTTTTAAAAGTGCGGAATCCGCTTTTAGGAATATCACCGGCTCATTTGTTTTTGATAACGTGCCGTGCAACGATTTATTGTGTTCGGAATAATTCATTCCTATCGCAAATATTTTCATCTTAAATTATTTTGAAGATTGAATACAATGGATTAGTCATCGGGTGAGAACCGAGAAGCGATTCTTTTCCCTGCAAAGATATGCAATTTGTCAGAAAATAAGGAAGCTGACGTCCTAAAATTATCTATCGCCAACCATTTCCAACATAAAACAATCCTAAAATTTCTCCATTGAAACACCAAGTCTAACTTGTAGAATACTTATCCTATAAGACGCTTAAAAAGAAAAAAGTTTAAAAGAAATCGCTCATTTGAAAAATTCGCTTTCTTTATGTTTTTAGACAGAACGAAAGCCACGTGTTGTGTTGGCATTCAGATACCATTATGATGACTATAAGCTATCCTTTGCTTTCTTTTAGCATGAGAAAAGATATAATGACAGATTTGGGTTAAAAGCAAACGAAGAGAAACGACTGACCACCGCTTTAAATAAAAGGAGTTGTAAAAGTCGAGATTCGCACTTTTACAACTCCTTTTTTTATATCCTCAGTAAAGGAAAAGCTTATTCCGCAGCGAGAGTGAAGCGTTTGTAAGCAACCACTTTAAGGTCCTTATCCTGACTCTTCAACCAGTCTGCCACGTTAATCTTATCGCCATCGCCAAACTGGAACTCCTGATCAACAAGGCAATTGTCCTTGAAGAACTTGTTCAAACGACCCTTAGCGATATTCTGAATCATGTTCTCGTTCAGGTTGGCAGCCTTCTCCGCACCCACAGTCTTCTTGATTTCGAGTGCTTTGTCGGCATCCTCACGAGTCAGCCAACCTTTATTGATGTTCGACTCAATGTGCTCTTCGCTATCAACGAGGTTGGCATTGATGCCGGCTTTTTTGATAGCCGAGTTAACAGCCTTCTCCACCTGTTCTTCCTTTGTTTTTTCAACAGCCACCTTGTATTCCTCTTCTTTTACCGATTGTGGAACGGAAGCTTCATCGAGAGCCACCGGTTTCATGGCAGCCACCTGCATGGCAATCTTGTGAGCCGCATCCTCATTATTACCACTTAGCTGAACGATGGTGGCAAGCGTGTGTTTGCCCATGTGGTCATAAACAGAAAGGTTATCGCCCTCAATGAAGTTATAACCATCCAGTTCCATCTTCTCACCCGTGATTCCGGAACGCTGCTGAACGGTGCTTGCGGCATCCTCGCCGTTCGCCAATTTCAACGCCTTCACCTCATCGAGAGACTTAGCCTTAGCTGCAACAGCAGCGTCGAGAATTTCACGAACCATATCGACAAAATCCTTACCATTGGCAACGAAATCGGTCTCACACTTAACAGCCACCATAGCAGCAAAGCCATCAACAGCTTTCACGAGAACGCAACCATTGGAAGTCTCGCGGTCGGAACGTTTTGCGGCGATTGCCAAACCACGTTCGCGGAGCAAATCTTTTGCCTTGTCGAAATCGCCCTCTGCCTCGGTAAGAGCCTTCTTTACATCTGCAAGACCGGCACCGGTCATGGCGCGGAGCTTCTTAATATCATCAATAGATACAGCCATATTCTTTTTTCTCTTTAGATTTATGTTTAAAAATGTGGGCGTTGGCGACCATCAGCGAGCATGTTGCTCACAAGCGTTCACCAATGCCCAGATATAGTTATTGATTATTCAGCAGCTGGAGCTTTCTCTTCAGCAGCTACTTCTTTAGCCGGAGTCTCTGCCACGGGAGCCTCCTCAGCAGCAGCCTTGCGTGCGCCACGCTTTGGTTTAGCCTCAGCGGCTTCCTCTGCCTGTTCTGCAGCGGCCTTCTCATCGGCCTTTTCTGCCTTACGCTCCTCAAGACCTTCGGCAATGGCACCGCAGCATGCGTTGAGGATTGCCTCAACAGAATCCTTGGCATCGTCGTTTGCTGGAATCACGTAGTCGATGTTGCGTGGGTCTGAGTTGGTATCAACAATACCAAAAACAGGGATACCCAGGCGGTTGGCCTCTTTGACAGCGATGTGTTCCTTCATTACGTCGATAACGAAAAGTGCAGACGGCAGACGTGTAAGGTCGGAGATAGAACCTAAGTTCTTCTCAAGCTTGGCACGCTGACGTGAAATCTGCAAGAGCTCACGCTTTGAGAGATTAGAGAATGTTCCATCGTTCATTAACTTATCGATGTTCGTCATTTTCTTAACAGCCTTGCGAATGGTAGGGAAGTTGGTGAGCATACCACCAGCCCAACGCTCGTTCACGTATGGCATGTTAACCGATGCTGCCTTCTCTGCAACAACGTCCTTAGATTGTTTTTTAGTAGCGACGAACAAGATTTTCTTACCGCTCTTGGCGATACCCTTGAGAGCCTCTGCAGCTTCGTCAACCTTAGCTACTGTCTTGTGAAGGTCAATGATATGGATGCCATTGCGTTCCATATAGATATATGGCTTCATGGCTGGGTTCCACTTACGATGGAGGTGGCCGAAGTGGCAACCTGCCTGCAACAATTGGTCAAAATTCGTTCTTGACATGTTTTTTCTTTTTTGTTTGTTTACTTTCTTTTTAATTCTTTCTTGGCGAATAAGCTTCGCCAGGCTTTGTTAGAATCAACCGGTGGGTAGTCCCCGATTTGGAATCTCACCAGTTTAGATACTAAACCATTCTCCCCAGACTTTGCCATTTAAGCCCTGCCTCTGAATCGGCTTGTGGCCTACACTGAGGCCAGCAGTTGGATATCACGCACAACGACCAGTGGGCAAAGTCCACAGAAAATATTAACGCTTGCTGAACTGGAAGTGAGCACGTGCTTTTGGCTGACCTGGCTTCTTACGCTCCACAGCACGGCTGTCGCGTGTCAGGAATCCGTGATCCTTCAAGTTTTTCTTGTCTTCAGGGTTGATTTCAACGAGTGCGCGTGCGATAGCGAGGCGGAGAGCTTGGCTCTGTCCTGTAAAGCCGCCACCATAGAGGTTAACCTTGATGTCGTACTGGCCTTCTACACCGAGCAACTGCAATGGTTGTTTAACCACATATTGCAGGATAGCTGATGGGAAGAACTCAGTTATATCTTTCTTGTTGATTGTAATCTTGCCTGTACCTTCTGAGAGGTAAATACGAGCTACAGAGCTCTTGCGGCGTCCAATTGTATTAATTACTTCCATCTTTACCTATTATTTATACTGGTTAATATCAATTGACTTTGGCTTCTGTGCCTCAAGTCCGTTGAGTTCTGTACCCTCAATAACGTAGAGGTTGTCCAACAAATGACGACCGAGAGGGCCTTTTGGCAACATACCCTTAACAGCGTGGCGAACCATCTTGTCGATACCACCCTTGCGTGCGCGGAGCTGGGCAGGTGTGTTGAAGCGTTGACCGCCTGGATAGCCAGTATATCGTGTGTAAAGCTTGTCAGTTTCCTTCTTACCTGTGAAAACTACTTTTTCGGCATTGATAATAATTACATTGTCTCCACAATCAACGTGCGGAGTGAAAGTTGGCTTGTACTTTCCGCGAAGCAACTTAGCAACTTTAGAGCAGAGACGACCAACAATCTGGTCTGTAGCATCGACTACAACCCACTCTTTCTTGGCTGTTTCCTTGTTCACGGAAATAGTCTTGTAACTTAAAGTGTCCATTCTAAAAAATTAATAATTTTACTACTAAAAAACGTTTTCTAATTTTGCCCGTGTGATTCTCTAACCGTGCGGCTCGGCCAAAAGCCACTACTATTAACACACATCGTGCAGAGGGCTCTAAGTACACCCTCGAAAATAATCGGTCTGCAAAATTACTCATTTTATATACCAGAATCACTATCGTCAGGGATTAATTCCGTTCATTTATTATTATTTAACACGAATCACATTTATTAACAACCAATCGCTGACATAACATTATTATATGTGTAGCCATTCAGAACGCATCTTACCGACACCCAGCGTCACGATTTTGCCAACCATGAATCGGAAGGGCACCAACTGATGTGCGATAGGTCAGCAATGACCGTGCGAAAGCTTACCTTTTGACACTCGTTTGATGACCAAATGGTGACCAAAAGCTAAGCTTTTGAAAAGCAATTTCCAACATACTGATTTACAACCAATTAGAAATCGCATTCCAAAATCTTGTTTTTCTATTCGCTTTATCCCCAACAGCAGCTCGGAGCGGAACTACAATCCACCCACCTGAAACAAGCATCCACTACCTCCCTCATGGTTTTACAAGAAATAGGAAAATGAACTCAGATTTCAAAATGTCCTCGTTATTTTTCCCCATTCACTTGATATTTATTACCTTTGCATCTGTGAATGAACCGCATAAAGCATTATGAAATAATAAAAGATGTCACGAACTATGCGGTTAAAGGGAATCCGGTGTGAATCCGGAACAGTACCTGCTGCTGTAAGTCCTAATTATTATCGCTGCACAAAACCATTGGTTGCACCAACAACTGAGAAGGAGCAGAGAGATAGGGATAAGTCAGAATACCTGTTCACCAATCAAGAAAGCTACCGCGGGTTTCGGTTAGAGCAACAGTAAATAGTATTTTCACCAACAATTTCTGTTTCTTTATTTGAATGCTTGTAGTACGCTTTGATGCTGCCACAACTAAAAGCCGAGCTCATAATTTTCGGAATTATATTTTTAATCGCAATCAATAAAAACATATATGTATAGAAAGAATCTTTTACTGATTATTTTTTTTAGTATCGCATTAGGGGGATTTGCTCAAAACGAGAACAAAACAAAGAGCAAACTGGACAGCCTTCATCACTTGGAGGAGGTTACCATTGTCGCCAATTATGTGCAAAAAACAGTCGTTCCATCGCAGCAACTTAACGGAAAGGAGTTGCGCAACATGAACTCTCTAAATGTTGCTGACGCCTTACGCTATTTCTCTGGTGTACAGTTGAAAGACTATGGCGGTGTCGGTGGTATCAAAACCATCAACATCCGAAGCATGGGCACCAACCACATGGGAATATCCTACGACGGCATTCAACTGGGAAATGCGCAGAACGGACAGATAGACTTGGGGCAATTCTCACTCGACAATATAGAGTCCATCTCGCTCTATAACGGTCAGAAAAGCGACATACTACAAGCAGCTAAAGATTTCGGTTCGGCTGGTTCTGTGTATATACGAACAAGAGTTCCGGTGTTTGCCCACAAAGAGAGCTATCATGCACGGGGAACCATACGCATAGGTTCATCTGACCTCATCAATCCTTCGGCACTCGTAGAGCTTAAGCTCAGCGAGAGGCTGAACGCTCAGCTCAGTACGGAGTGGATAAACGCAAGCGGCAAATACAAGTTTCGCTATCGCCGCGTAAATCCTGCCGGCGAATTGGCCTACGACACCACCGCAATACGACAAAACGGAGACATCAACGCTACTCGTCTGGAACTCAACCTGAACGGACGTACCAACCATGGCGACTGGCATGCGAAACTATATAACTACAACTCCGAACGTGGAGTTCCCGGTGCAATTGTAAACAATGTTTGGCGCAGAGGCGAGCGCATTTGGGACACCAACTCATTCGCACAATTCAGCTTCAACCATACCATCAATAAATTTACAACACTGAACCAAGGGAAATACTCATTCTATCGTACCCACTACGTAAACAACGATGACAAACAGATAAAGATAGACAACCTCTACAAACAGCGGGAAGTTTACTTTTCGTCAGCCAACATGTATTCTTTCCTTCCGGAGCTGAAAGCCTCTGCCAGCTATGACTTCCAATGGAACTCGCTCGATGCGAACGTTTATGGTTTTGCGAAGCCTACCAGACAAACCCACATGCTGTCATTGGCAGCAGCCTATCATTTAGATTGGATAAAATTACAGGCAAGCGGTTTGGCGACTTATATCCACGATGCACTCGACGGTCAGGAAGCTCCAAGCGATAAATTTGTGTTCACACCTGCCGTGATTATGGCCATCCACCCATTCAAGTCGAAGGATTTCTCTTTCCGTCTGTTCTACAAGAAAAGTTTCCGTATGCCCACATTCAACGACCTTTATTATGCTGACATGGGAAACTCTAAACTGAACCCCGAACACGTAACCCAATACAATGTAGGAATGCTCTACGAGCACCAGTCGCCGGAACGATTCTTCACCAATCTTCGTTTCAGCGTTGATACGTATTATAATAAGGTGAAAGACAAAATCGTGGCTTATCCCAAAGGGCAACAGTTCCGTTGGACAATGCTGAACCTTGGCGAGGTGGAAATCAAAGGTATTGACGCTTCTGCCCAAGCAACTATCAATCCCATCAAAGACCTTTATCTCACGCTGCGCACCCAATACACCTACCAACATGCAATCGATGTCACCAATCCCGCTGACAACTATTATCGGGACCAGATTCCTTATATTCCGCACCATTCGGGTAGTGCCATCTTCAATGCAGAGTACAAAGGCTGGAACTTGAACTATAGTTTCATTTATGTGGGTGAACGCTACAACCAGCAAGAAAACATTCGCTACAATTACACACAACCATGGTACACAAGCGATGTATCTCTTTCAAAGACTTTCAGAATAAGGAACGTGAACATGCGGGGATTGTTGGAAGTCAATAATCTATTCTCGCAAGATTATGATGTCATTATCAACTATCCAATGCCCAAGCGCAACTATCGGTTCACTGTAATGGTGGAAATCTAACATAAAAGACTATGAAGAAATTTTGGTTTATCATGATATTAGCGATATTCGTATTCTACTCTTGCAGAGAGGACGAATTGGTAGTGCCCACCGAATACGACATCATCAATGATCCACCTCTTCCGAACAGCAAAGTGCGCGGTTTCTACCTTGTGAACGAAGGAAACATGGGAAGCAACAAATGCACCTTGGATTACTTCGATTATCAGACAGGACTCTACGCACGTAATTTCTACGCGGAACGAAATCCTAATGTCATCAAGGAATTAGGAGATGTGGGAAACGATATACAAATATACGGCTCAAAGCTCTATGTTGTGGTCAATTGCTCACACAAGGTTGAGGTATTGGACGCTCGTACAGGTGTCAGGATAGGGCAAGTAAACATCCCCAACTGCCGCTATATCAGGTTTTACAAGGGTGCGGCGTATGTCAGCGCATACGTCGGACCGGTACTCATCGACCCTACAGCACCCAAAGGCGCAGTATATAAGGTTGATACGACTTCTTTGGCAGTGAAAGCAAAAGTGACTGTGGGATATCAACCTGAAGAAATGGAAATAATCGATGACTATATGTATGTTGCCAACTCCGGAGGATACCGCCCACCTGTTTACGACAATACTGTGTCGGTCATACAAATGGAGGACTTCAAACAAGTTCAACAGATACCTGTGGGCATCAACCTCCACCGACTGAAGAAAGACAAGTACAAGAAACTGTGGGTAACCTCTCGTGGTAACTACGAGAATGTGCCTTCACGTCTCTTTGTCCTGAGCAAGAGACCGGGCTACAATCAGATGATTGTTACCGATACCATACCGGTAGCATGCTCAAACATGGCTTTCTATGGAGATTCCCTTTATTATTATGCAACTGAATGGAACAACTACACCCAGAAGAACACAATAAATTATGGAATCATCAACATAAAGACCAAGAAAGTGGTGAGCAAGAACTTCATCACCGATGGAAGCGAAAAAGACATCACAATCCCCTATGGCATAGCCATTCACCCGGAGACAGGCGATATTTTCGTCACCGATGCTAAGAATTACGTGTCGTCCGGAACGCTCTACTGTTTCGACCGGAATGGCAAACGAAAATGGAGTGTCCGCACCGGGGATATACCTGCACACATTTGTTTTTTAAAGACTCGAAAATGAATAAAGTAAAACTATACCTCATAACTATTCTCTGCGCAACCTTTTCGTTCTTCATGACAGGCTGTACGGAAGACCCTGCTATGGTGAATCTCGGAATAGATGACACGTATTACATCTATAGAATGCAGAAATTGGGACTCCATTCGGAGTTTACCGGCGAAGAATACAAGTGGACGTTACACCTGCCCGATGGCAGAGACTCGCTCTTAAGTACTCAACGTGACTATATTTTCCTTGCAAAAGACGAGGGAAAATACAAGATAACTTTTGAAGTCATTGATCCAAACACCCCCTACCACCACGATTTTGAAGTAAACGTGATGCATGAGGAAGTAGAATACAGCCGCTATATTAGCCATGTTTATGAGTATATGCCGGCCCCGGGACAATTTGTAAATTATATTCCCGAATATTTAAATGGGGACAATGCAGAGGCTATGCGCATCAGAGCGGAAGAAAGCATTACAGGAAAGAACGATGTATTGGTATCCTTAGGAGGCTTTGGAGGATACATCATATTTGGGTTTGACCATACTGTAGTGAATGTTCCTGATGCGTTAGACTTTTATATCCAAGGCAATGCCTTTTACGAGCTTATTGAACCGGAAAAGAAGGGTGGGTCATGCGAGCCCGGCATTGTAATGGTCTCCTACGACACCAACATGAATGGGAAACCCGACGATGAATGGTACGAGCTGGCGGGTAGCGAGTATTATAAACCCACAACCATTCATAATTATTCCATCACTTACACACGACCGGATCCAAACAAGAAACCGGTGAAAGACGACTCTGGCTTCCTGACCGATTTGACATACGTGCCGTGGACGGATTCAGAGGGGAAGAGTGGCTATATTGCCAAAAACAGCTTCCATACCCAACCATATTTCCCACAGTGGGTTGCCAACGATCAACTGACATTTACCGGCACGCGACTGCCAAACAATGCAGTGGACAAGAGTGGGCAAGGCAGATACTACGTACTCTATTCCTACGAATGGGGATACGTGGATAATCACCCGGCTGAATTAAAGGATTTAAGCAGCTTTGACATCTCATGGGCTGTGGATAAGAATGGGAAGCCTGTCCACCTGCCTGGTATTGACTTCGTAAAGGTCTATACGGCAGTAAATCAGTATTGCGGTTGGATTGGTGAAACAAGCACAGAGATTTGCCGAGGAGAGGATCTTCACATCAAGGAGCCCAATGGAGTACCTGACGACCCAATCCCCGGAAATTAATATTTAGCGAAACAATTCCATCATAAAAAATTAAACTTATGAAAAAGAAGCTACTCATCAGGTTATTTCTGCTACTGACGATGTTCCCGGCATTTACAATAGGAGCATTGGCACAGACAGATGATATAGACTACACCACCGGAGTCTTCTTTGTCAATGAAGACTGGTACGGTCATCAAAATTCCACGGTCAACTACCTCACGGAAAAAGGAGAATGGGTTTACCGTGTTATCCAAAAAGAAAATCCGGGCATGGAGTTAGGCTGTACCAATCAGCACGGCATCATCTATGGCGACCGGTTCTATCTCATTGCCAAGCAGGAACGAGACCCGGGATCCAAAATTAAAGGTGGACGCATTACGGTTACTGATGCCAAAACCATGAAAGTTATAAAGCAACTGGACAAGATTGATCCTTCGGGGAACACTTGCGATGGACGTGGATGTTTAGGAGTTGATGAGAACAAAGTCTATATCAGCACGAGCAATGGCATCTGGATATTCAACAGCAATACTTTGGAAGTAACAGGTCAAATAAAGGGCACTGAAAATCCATTCGCAGCTTCAGGAACAGGTGGCAATGCCAATCCTGGCAACAAGGCACTCTACTGGGGACAGTCAGGTTGCATGGTTCGGATTAACGACTATGTATTCTCTGTTCATCAGGAATACGGCGTTCTTGTGATAGACCCCTCTACGGATAAGGTGATTAAGGTAATTGACATGAAGTCGCTAATAGACACATTCAACGAATATCTCGCAGAGAAAGCCAAGCTGAAAGATGACGCCGAACCTTGTGTTGGCAGTTCTTTGGTAATGGCAAAAGATGGCAGCTTATGGGTTTCTGTTACTTTGAACAAAGACGGCTATGGCAATATGTTGCCATTTATTGTGCGAATCGATCCCATTAGCTTTGGGACGGAAGTCGTTTACATTAGTCCCGACACCGGAAACTATCCCCCTGCATCATCATGGTACGCATGGACACCTGACGGTTTCTGTGCCTCCAATGTAGAGAATGCACTCTATTGGAATGGGGGTGAGAACTCATGGTTCAGTAATAGTAAGATTTTCAAGTTTGATGTTGATACTCGCACGGTAACCAATATTATCGACCTTGACAAGCAACCTGAGAAGTGGAAGCTTTACGGTTGCTCCATGCGTCCACACCCCATAACCGGAGATTTGTACATGTCGCTATTCAAAGGAGACTTTGCCGACAACACCTACAAGACTGTGAGAACCGACAAAGACGGCAAGATGCTTAAGGAGTATCCCATGATAAAGAACTACTGGTTCCCATCTCTTCCGGTATTCCCCGATCTAGAGGCACCAATCCCCAATGACTTGGGCATAAAGAATATAGATACCGATGAGGCTTCCATAAAGATTTCCCTTTCAACACTGGCACATGATGCTGACAATATGGATGCAGCAATGGTAAAGACTGTTGAGAAAGTGAGCGACAATAGCAAATTCAACGCTGAGATAAAGAATGGGGAACTCATCGTAACTCCAAAGACAAAGTTTACATCTGAAGAATTTGTGAAGATAAAAATCAACAGCAACGGAAAGATAGCTTACGCAACCATCAAGCTCAACTGTACTACCAATGGCATTGAGAATGTTCAGAACAATGATGTCAAGGAAATTAAACGCTATAATTTATCCGGTCAAGAAACAAACAAAAGAAATGGAAGGATTCAGATTATTCGCATGAGCGATGGTACAGTGAAGAAAGTATTTGTGAAATAACTTGAGGGTTTGTCATCGGAGATAAAAGGCTCTCCGATGATGAATCTTGTAAAGTTACCACAAAGATGATGAATCCTGTAAAGGCCTGATAGATGATATGGAAAGAAAAGTATAACTACCTAATTTATATAACCAATAAAAGCAAGATAATGAAAAGAAAGGTTTACACAAGCATTTTATTCAGCTTGGCAACATTAACGGCAACAGCTCAAACACAGGAGATAGAAGTGTTGGAGTATCATCCCGCACCGGGACAGTTTGTCAACACGCTTCCAAATGCCGATGAGACAACCACACACGAAGAGATTTGTCAAAGGGCAACTAAAAACCTCAACAACAAGGAAATGGTTCATCTTGGCACTTACGGAGGGTATGTAACCGTAAAGTTCGACCATCCCGTACAAAACAAGAAAGGTTCCGACCTCCGCATCTTGGGCAACGGCTTCTATGCCAATGCCGATCCGGTCTATGGAAAGGAGACAATAGGCGGAAGCATTGAGCCGGGAATCGTCTATGTAGGCGTGGGCGACAATGTGGAAACAGCACAATGGTATGAATTGGCAGGATCGGAATACTACAGAGGACGGCAGATTTTCGACTTCACCATCACCTATCACAAGCCGACGGCAGAGTCAGGGGAGCACAATCAAGAATGGTCCACATACGACAACTACATCAAGTGGGAAGCCACATGGACGGAAAACGGTGTAAAGAAAGATTCTACGGGCTATCACATGAAGAACTCTTTCCATGCCCAGACCTATTGGCCTTATTGGGAAAAGGGAGAGACAATGACCTTCTCCGGCAGCAAGTTGCCCAACAATGCCATCGACCAATCGCACGTTGGCAGATATTGGGTGCTGTATCGTTACTCAAAAGACAGCTACGGCTACGTGGATGGCTCCACCAACGAAGAAGACGCTGCCACATTCGATCTCGACTGGGCAGTAGATAAGAACGGAAAGCATGTGGACCTGACGGAAGTTAACTTCATAAAGGTTTACACAGGCATTTTCCAATACTGTGGCTGGTTGGGCGAGACCTCGACAGAGGTTGCCGGTTTTGAAGACCTGCACTTGATACCGGGCTACGATGACAACCCTATCATCATTCCGACAAGCATCACTGCGCCACAGGCTGAAAGGAAATACGATGGTGCTTTCTACGATTTGACAGGACGCAAGGTAGAACACCCGAAGAGAGGCATTTACATACAAAATGGCAAAAAGATAGTTATCAAATAGGAATAGATATATCAACCAATAATTTTAAAACTTATAGTTATGATTAAAAGATTTTACATTTTCTTGGTTGCGTTGCTGTCGATAACGGTAATGCAAGCACAAAGTTTCAGAGAACAAAAAACGCCTTGTGTGCAGACAAATAAAGCTCCGGTGGATTACACCAATGGTGTTTTCATCGTAAACGAGGACTGGTTCGGTCATCAGAATTCAACGCTTAACTTCATTAGCAACGATGGAGAATGGACTTACCGTGTCATTCAGAAAGAAAATCCAGGCAAGGAGTTGGGAGCAACAGCGCAGTATGGTACCATCTACGGAGATAAATTCTACATCATCTCGAAGCAGGAGAAAGATCCAGGTGCATCAATTGTGGGTGGTCGTTTGACTATTGCCGATGCCAAGACCCTGAAGATGGAGAAGCAACTGACCACGTTTGCAACCAACAGCGAAGGCAAGAGCATTGCCGACGGTCGTTCGTTCCTTGGCGTTGATGAAACCAAGGCATACATTGGTACAACCAACGGTATTTATATCTTGGATTTAACCACCAATGAAATCAAAGGACAAATCAGCGGTGCCGAAGGCAGTGCCACCGACCTTTATTCCGGGCAGATTGGCAACATGGTTCGCGTTGACAACAAAGTATATGCCGTACATCAAACCAAAGGCTTGATTGTCATCGATGCAATTACAGACAAGGTAAGGAAGGTGATTCCGGCAGAGGAAGGCTGGGGCTTCGGCTCTGTGGTTCTTTCCAAAGACGGAAACTTGTGGCTCAGTCTTGCAGATAAAAATGGAAGCGGTAAGGCCGACACACGCATTGTTAAGCTGGATCCGAAATCACACAAGAAAGAAGTTATCACCCTTCCGAAAGGTACGTTCGGCCCTGCCAACTCTTGGTATGCGTGGACTCCTGACGGCTTCTGCGCAAGCACACAGCAGAACGTTCTTTATTGGAATGGTGGCGAAAGCAGCTGGTTCAGCAACAAGACCATCTTCAAGTACGACATCGACAAGAAGGAATGTACTAAATTTATCGCAATCGATGACCCATGGAAACTCTACGGCTGCTCCATGCGTGTACACCCCGTTACAGACGAATTGTACGTCAGCCTGTATCAAGACTTCGGTAACCAAAGCTATACGTTGAGAAAATATGACACAACCGGTACCATCATCAAAGAATACCCAATGATTGCCAACTACTGGTTCCCGTCATTGCCCGTATTCCCCGACAACTTTGCTCCTACTGCAAAAGACCTTGGTGTCATTCCTGTTAGCAATACAAAGAGAACAAACATCAAGTTGGATGATTTTGTTGAAGACAAAGACAACTTGCCAGCTTCTATCATCATGACAGTGAAAGAAATTAGCGATGCCGATCTCTTTGATGCCAAGATTGTTAATGGTTATTTGTCTATCAATCCTTTGGTTGAACCTGAAGGCGAGCAGACAGTTACAATCAAGATTAACAGCAATGGCAAGATCATTGAAAAGGTGGTTACCATAGAGTTTATGACCAATGAAGCACTCGGTGTTAACGAAATTGAAACTGAAAACGAAACGAAAGAGAAGGTAATCTACGACCTGCAGGGCCGTCGTGTGAAGAATCCACAGCATGGCATCTACATTGTAAACGGCAAGAAAGTTGTTTTCAAATAATGAATAATCTCACACCCGCCAATCGGTTTCACAATCCATGAGAACCGGTTGCGCAGTGTGTAACCGAAATAGAAAAGGCAGCGACCCATTGACAAAGGTCGCTGCCTTTTCATTTTTGAAACAGCGAGTGCCCTGCACCCACAGAAAAAAGAATCGTTTGCCGGAGGATTTCTGATTCCGAACCATCGGGCATTAGATACCGAAAACCGCCTCGTCATCACCATGAAATAACATGACAAAAAAGGGACCAAAACACTCTTTGCAACCTATTGATAATCAGGGTGATACAAATTGTGATTTAAAAGGTTAGCTTTTGCACTCCAAAAGGTAAGCATTTACGACGCAGAAGGTAAGCTTTTAAAAAGTGAAAGGTAAGCTTTCAGAATGAAAAACAAGCGAAAAGATTGTGGCAATTAATTTTGAGCATCTACTTATTACGCAATATTACGCTGACTTTGGATTATTTTTCATACATTTGCAGTACATTATCACCTATGGCAAACAACAATTTCAAGACCGTATCGGTAATCGTCTGCACATATAACGGTGCCAAATACCTGAAAGAACAGGTAGATTCCATCATCGGGCAGACCTACCCCATTCGGGAAATCATCATACAAGACGATGGCTCGACCGATGAAACCGTGGCAATGGCACAGGCTTACAAGGCAGAGTACCCAAATGTTCAGGTGTTCAGCAACACAAAGAACATGGGCTTCAATGCCAATTTCGAGACAGCCGCCCGACGAGCCACGTCCGACTTCATTGCCATTGCCGACCAAGACGACATCTGGTATCCGACGAAAATAGAGAAACAGGTGGCTGCCATTGGCGACAAGGACATCTGCTTCTGCTGCCATCACAGAGGCAAATCACCCGAAAAGTCGGTCTATGTTACCCCACAATACAGCCTTGAGGCACTCCTCTTCACGGGATTTGCCGGACACACGATGCTCCTGCGCCGCGAGTTTGCCCACAATCATGCCAACTGGATAAGCTACATCCACTACGACTGGTCGCTGGCCATCAATGCTCAGCTGCAAAGAGGCATCGTGCGCATCGACGAACCACTGAACTGGCACCGCTCCCACTCGGAATCCGCCATAGCACAGGAGAACAAATCGCACGGAATAGACAACAGCCGGATGTCGAAAACGGAACCTTACACAAAGGGCTATGCCAACTATCGGCAACTGCAAGGAAAACGCAACTGGCAAAAGCTCTATCAATACATCTGCGAAAGAAGCACAACAACACAGCCGTTGGCTCACCGCATGGCGGGACTGATGCTAAGAAAAGACTTGTGGGCACTCGTGCAACTGTGCCTCATCTGCGCACGGCACCGCGACAGCATCTATTACAACGGGAACGCAAAAGGACTCATGGGCTGGATTCGCGGATTCTTCTATCCGCTCATCTTCACCTATCACAACGTGCAGTACGACTTGTGAAACAGAAATCATCGACAACCAACAAAACGAACAATATGAACATCGCATTATTAACCGCAGGCGGCACGGGCAACAGAATGGGACAGGACATTCCCAAACAGTTCATGACAATAGACAACATCCCCGTCATCATCTACACGATGAAAGCTTTTCAGGAGCATCCGGAGATAGATGCCATGGCCGTGGTTTGCCTTCAGGGCTGGGAAGTGGTGCTGCAAGCCTATGCCAACCAATTCAACATAACGAAACTGAAATGGATTTTCAAAGGCGGCAACAGCAACCAGCAGTCCATTCTCAACGGTTTGGAAGGCTTGAAAGCAAAAGGTTGCAAAGACGATGATATTGTCTTGGTACACGACGGCGTGCGTCCATTAGTGTCGGAGCGCATCATTTCCGAGAACATCGCCAAATGCCGGGAGTTCGGCTATGCCGTGACGGGACTCGTGTGCAAGGAAGCCATCATGGAAGTGAAGGGCGATTGCCTGTCGAACATTTCCATACCGCGCGAGCGACTCATCCGAACGCAGACGCCACACACCTACCGACTGAAGACTTTACTCGATGCACACGCCGAAGCCAAGGCACAAGGCATAGAGAACACGGTGGCATCCTGCACCTTGTTGGGTGCATTGGGCATCGACGACCAGCACCTTGTCGCCGGTTCTGAGCGCAACGGACTGAAACTGACGCAGACGGAAGACGTTGAGTTGTTTAAGGCATTGAAAAATACGGATAAGGAATATTGGTTGAAATGACAAGCGACTACCGACATCAATTGGAGCATGTGGCCAAGACTGATTTGCCTTGGCAGTTGCTCGACGGAGCAAACATCCTCGTCACAGGGGCAACCGGGCTCATCGGAGGATGTATTGTCGATGTGCTCATGTGCCGTACCACTGGTGACTTCCACGTTTATGCGGCTGGCAGAAATGAGGCAAGGGCGCAAAAAAGATTTGCCAACTACTGGCACTCTCCCCGATTCCACTTCCTCGCCTTCGACGTCACCAAGGAACTGGATACCGACATCGATTTTCATTTCATCATCGACGCGGCAAGCGGTGCCTCGCCAAGCGCCTATGCCTCCGACCCTGTAGGCGTAATGAAAGCCAACTTTTACGGAGTCAACAATCTGCTTTGCTACGGCAGCAGTCACGGACTGCGCAAGTTTGTGTTCGTCTCATCGGGCGAAATCTATGGCGAGGGCGACGGCAGCCCATTCACCGAAGACTATAGCGGCTATGTAAACACGGCAACACTGCGCGCCTGCTACCCGTCGTCGAAGCGTGCAGCCGAGACGCTCTGCGTCTGCTATGCCCATCAGTACGGTTTGGATGTGAGCATAGCCCGTCCGTCGCACGTCTATGGCCCTTATTTCACCGAAAACGACAACCGTGTCTATGCCCAGTTCATCCGCAACGTATTGGCAGGCGACGACATTGTGATGAAGAGCAAGGGTGAACAGTTCCGCTCATGGTGCTATGTGGTCGATTGTGCTTCAGCCCTCCTCTATCTGCTGTTGAAGGGCGAGAACATGACTCCCTACAATATAGCCGACCCGCACTCAAACATCACCATACGAGAGTTGGCTGAAACCATTGCGTCAATTAATGGAAAGAAAGTGGTTTTCGACATTCCTGACAAGCGGGAGAAGTCGGGCTTCTCAATCATCAAGAAGGCAACGTTCGACACCTCACGGCTTCAGGCATTGGGCTGGACCATAGAGGGGAGCATAAAAGACAAGCTGCGGTTCACCATAGAGGAGCAGAAGCACAACGGCCTTTAGCCCTTTGCGTGATTTTGCGTCATCGTCGGCTTGCCCCGCACAATGGTTGGTCAGTTGGCGGGGCGATGAAGTCGGGATCGTTGTTCTTCTGTTTTTGTAAATATTTTTCAGAATCGCATGGTAATGACTTTGCCATCGCATGCCAATAGTTCATCTTTCGCATTGCAATAGGTCACCTTTCGTATGCCAATAGATCATCATTCGCATACCAATAGCTCACCCTTCGCCAAAGAAAGCACAACGCACTAATTACAAACCACTTACAAAGCATTGGATAAAAGACTTATTTGTAAAGATTTTTCACCCAGCCACGGTGTTCGTCGGCTCAACGAATCAGTGTGGTTCGTTGCGTGGCGATGATACAAAAATAGTGTGCGGCAGACACAGGGCTGACCGATTCTTTCGACAAGGGAATGGAAAGCAAACAAAAAAAGTCCCTATTGCTATAGGAACTTTATTGTAACTTGATGGCGGTTTCGCTTGTCTCTGGGTGGCAATGCCATGTAATCGCCATAAATTATCTTGCAGAAGTCTGCTGGTTGGGCCGGCCCGTTGTATTCCTTTCCCTCGAACGAGATGGGCTTGTAGGGCCTTACAACTTCGACGGGAAAGCGCTCATAGAACCATGTGCCATAGGTGTGCATGAATTTTCCACGCTTGCCAAACAGATGGCCGATGAAACGGAATACGGGAAATACGCATTTTTCGAGAATTTTGTAACTCCATCTGGCCAGCAACGGGTGGTGCGGGGCTATGTCGAGATTGACTTTCACCGCCAATTTGCCGGCTATGCGCTGCAAACCTGACAGAATGCGGTCCTCATAGGGAAAGATATCAATGTGGAGTCCTCTGTATCTCATGTTCTCCAATGCCCTTCTGTCGCGCGATTGCTCATCCTCGGTACTGACATGCTCGCTCTTCAGATCACGAAAACTTGCCCAAAACTTCAGATAACCCTCATCGGTGGTGTTGTCCTGAAGCAGGTATTGAGGATGAGGATGTTGCTTCAGATAGTCGCAGAATCGCTTGTAGTCTTTCTGACTGACCACGATATCGACATCGTCGTCCCAAGGAATGAAGCCCCCATGACGCAAAGCGCCCAACACATTCCCACCATCCAATCGCCAACTCACATTGGCCTTGCCAGCAGCCTCAGCCAAATAATCGAGCATATCGAGCATACGCAGTTGCGCACGCCTAAGCACCGAGCCGTCGGGGTTATAGTCGCGTCGTAGGGTCTCTTGGGTTTCGCCAGTATTGAAGGTCGTTGTCATTCCTGTTTCCTTGTCGATTGCCGTACCATCTCACCCTACATCAATCCAATCCATCGCAACACATCGTTCAGATTGGCGACAATCATCAGTAAAATAAGAATGGTGATACCAGCATATTCAGCACGTATCATGAACTTTTCGGACGGCTTACGACGTGTGATCATCTCATAGAGAAGGAATACCACGTGACCTCCATCGAGTGCTGGAATAGGAAGAATGTTCATGAAAGCAAGGATAATGCTCAGGAAAGCCGTCATGTTCCAAAACATATACCAGTCCCAAAAAGGTGGGAACATCTTGCCAATGGAACCGAAACCTCCGAGACTCTTCGCCCCATCAGCCGAAGCGAGATAACGGAAGTTGCTCACATATCCGCGCAAGATATTCACTCCGTACTTCACTCCTGCGGGGAAACTGGCCAAAAACGAATAATTCTCCTGCGTTGGCTTGTAATAGTTGGCAAGGGTGCTTTGCAGTACGCCGAGTTTCATTTCAGGATTGAGCATCATTCTCACCGTGTCTATCTTGTCAGTTCCGGCGCGTTGTACCGTCAGAACCACATTGCGCAGTGCCAAGGAGTCTTTACGGGTCTCCTTTACCGAAGCCACATCGCTCAAAACACCCATCTGGTAATTCATCTCCGCCCACGTCTCAACTGGTTTTCCGTTGATAGATTTCAACAGATCGCCCTCCTTCAGGCCGGCTTTCTGCGCTGGTGAGCCACCCATCACACTGTCAATGCGAGCCGGAATGTAGGGTTCGGCGAAAAGTGGACGGTTCTTTATCATCGACAACATATCCATATCGCCAGGCATGGCGATACGTTTCTTCTTGCCGTTACGAAGCACATCGACATAGTTTGATTGGGCAATCTGACGGAAGAAATCGCCATTGACATTGGCATACTCGCGGAACGCTCCCTTGTCGGTGCCTATCATGACGTCCCTATCTTGGAATCCAAGGGCCTTTGCCTCATCGTTGAACACCATACCCATCGACATATCAGCCACCTTATAGTAGCTTTCGCCCCACGTAAACATGATCATGGAGTAGATGAAGAGCGCCAGCAGGAAATTCACCAGTACACCACCAATCATAATCAGCAAGCGCTGCCATGCCGGTTTTACACGAAACTCCCACGGCTCTGGGGCTTTCTTCATCTGTTCGGTGTCGAAACTCTCGTCGATCATTCCAGCAATCTTGCAATATCCACCCAAAGGCAGCCAGCCGATGCCATAGGTGGTGTCGTCTTTCTTGGGCTTCCACTTGAAAAGCATGCCGTTCCATTTGCCGATAGCTACATCGAAGAACACGAAAAATTTCTCTACTCTCACGCCGAAGAGCTTAGAGAAGAACATATGTCCACCCTCATGAAGGAGGACAAGCAAAGAGATTGCCAAAACAAACTGGAGCAATCTAATCAGAAATGTTTCCATTAATTATTGTCTATTCTTATGTTTTATTTATATTCTATTGATTACCTTGCCACTGTTCAATTACCTCCCAGACATCAATTCCTGTGCCACTTTGCGTGATTCGGCATCGGTCTGCAGATAAACGTCAAGGTCAGGACTCTTGTCGAAGGACACTTTTGACATCGTTTTCTCGATGATTTCGCCCATTTCGAGGAATGAGCACGCCCCGTTCCTGAAACCCTCGTTAACTATTTCGTTAGCCGCATTCAATATACACGGCATGTTTCCGCCCTTAGAGATGGCCTCATAAGCCATGGCCAGACAGCGGAATTTTTCAGTATCAGGCTCAAAGAATTCCAACGGCTGGCGGAACAGGTCCAGACGGTCACCATTCAACGACAAACGCTTTGGGAACGAAAAGGCATACTGTATCGGCAGACGCATGTCGGGTACGCCCAACTGCGCCTTCACACCGCCATCGGCAAACTGTACCGCACTGTGGACAATCGACTGTGGATGTATCAACACCTGAATCTTCTCTGCCGGCACGCCGAAGAGCCATTTCGCTTCTATCACCTCAAAGCCTTTGTTCATTAATGATGCCGAATCGATGGTGATTTTCGCACCCATGTCCCACGTCGGATGCCTCAATGCATCGGCTGCGGTCACTGTCTGGAGCTGTTCGCTGGAGAAAAGGCGGAACGGACCTCCCGAACAGGTGAGCAATATCTTCTCTATCTCGTTCTCATCCTCCCCCACAAGACTCTGGAAAATGGCACTATGCTCACTATCTACCGGTAATATCGGAGCATGATAGTCAAGCGCCAACTTGCAGATAAGTTCTCCAGCGACCACGAGCGTTTCCTTATTTGCCAGGCAAATCTTCTTTCTTGCCTTGATAGCATTGATGGTTGGCTCCAAACCGGAGAACCCTACCATTGCCGCAAGTACCATATTGATGGGCTCTGCCTCAACTATCTGCTTCAGAGCGTCACTTCCGGCATAAACTTTTATATCGGGTTGGTCCTCCAACTCCTTGGTAAGGGCTTCATAATGGTCGGCATTGGCAATCACAACTGCCGCCGGACGGAACTTGCGAGCTTGTGCGGCAAGTTCTCTCCAATGATTGTTGGCCGTCAGTGCATAAACCTCGTATAGGTCGGAGTGCTGCTCTATCACATCAAGAGCTTGCGTTCCGATACTTCCCGTTGAGCCAAGAATACATATTTGTTGCTTCATCATTCTATATTCACTGCTCAAAATCCATCATTTAGCACAACGGAGATTGAACGTTACATTAATATCAGAGTTCCAGAAGTCCATCTGGAATCTCCATTTTGATTATTCTTTTCTCTGTATCTACTTCCCTAATGAGGTCCTCTCTGGCAGGTATTAACAGTTGTTTGCCGTCATCTGTCGCAACCTCAAACAAGGTATTCAACGTCGTTTCATCGACTGTCTCAATGTGTCCGATGACCTTTCCCGTCCTGCTATCCACCAAACAGTATCCGATGATTTGAGCCCAGGACACTTGTCCGTCCTCGTCCTCGGCAAGAGAGCGTGGAAAATAGACCTCTGCCCCTGTAAGTTCGCGCGCTCTTTCCTCAGTATCGATGTCGCAAAACTTCACCAATACCGTCTCGTCGGTGCGGAAACGATACTCCTCCATGAAGAAAGGCACAAGAATACCTTCCATATCGAGCAGCAAGTAGTCAGCCTCAACACGGTCGAACACATCATCGGCGAAACGAATGCACACCTCCCCACGAACACCGTGGGGCTTTCCGATGACACCTATCTTATAAACGGTTTCTCGTTTTATCATCTATCTTGAAGGGTTTGGTAGATTTTGGAGTTGAACGAGTCAAGGAAGGACTTGCGTTACCGAAGACTATGGAGCAGAGAAGCTGGCACATTCCAGCAAGACATCTGTCCAAATACCGAAAGTTTCATACCCTCTTCACCTCCGTTGCCTAACATATATCCACCCGTTGGATATGCGCACCGAGTGCGTTCAGCCGCTCCTCGATGTTCTCATAGCCACGGTCTATCTGCGTGATGTTGTCGATTCGGCTCGTTCCCTTTGCCGAAAGGGCAGCTATGAGCAACGCAATGCCAGCCCGTATATCAGGACTCGACATGCGTCCGCCTCTCAACGTGCGACGATGGTCGTGACCTACGACCACCGCACGATGCGGATCGCAAAGAATTATCTGAGCACCCATGTCGATAAGCTTATCGACGAAGAACAAGCGGCTCTCAAACATTTTTTGATGGAAGAGCACACTGCCCTGCGCCTGTGTGGCAACGACGAGCAACACTGATATCAGGTCGGGCGTGACACCAGGCCACGGTGCGTCGCTGATGGTCATTATCGTTCCATCGATGAACGAATCGATGCAGTAGTGTCCTTGTTTGGGAATAAAAAGGTCGTCGCCTTCCTCAATTATCTGTATGCCAAGCCTACGGAATGTGTCAGGAATGATTCCAAGATTCTTCACCGACACATCTTTGATTCGTATGCCATCGCCTATCATGGCTGCCATACCGATGAACGATCCCACCTCAATCATGTCGGGAAGGATGCGATGCTGGGCACCATGAAGGCTGCTCACACCCTCAATGGTGAGCAGGTTGCTGGCGATGCCACTGATTCGAGCACCCATTTCGTTGAGCATGTGGCACAGTTGCTGTATGTACGGTTCGCACGCAGCATTGTAGATGGTAGTTGTTCCCTCAGCCAATACCGATGCCATGATGATATTTGCCGTTCCCGTAACGGAAGCCTCATCGAGCAACATATTGGTTCCGACGAGCTTATCGGCTTTCAACTCATAGACGTTCCTATCCTCAACGTGAACGAACCGTGCGCCGAGGTTTCTGAATCCAAGGAAATGGGTATCCAATCGGCGGCGACCGATCTTGTCACCACCTGGCTTTGTGATGGTGGCTTTGCCGAAACGCCCCAACATGGGTCCGTAAAGCAGTACGCTTCCACGGAGCGATGCGCATTTCTCAACAAACTCTTCGCTCTCCAGGAAATCAAGGTTCACGTTGCCAGCCTTGAACGAATACTCGCTTGGGGCAAGCTCTCTCACTTCGACACCTATGTCTTTCAACAACTTTATAAGATTTTTGACGTCGAGGATGTTAGGAATATTCCTAATGACGACCTCCTCCGAAGTCAGCAGAGTGGCACAAATCACCTGCAGTGCCTCATTTTTGGCACCCTGGGGGATTATCGTACCTGACAGGCGGTGTCCGCCTTCTATCATAAAGGCCTCCATACCTACCGTTTCTTTTTATTGTTATTGCGCGGCTGTATCAAATCGCGTGCGTTGATTTTATCAAATTTGAACGTGTCGAGGTCGAGCTGTACCTTCCCGTCGGTGAAGCGAGCCAAATCAGAAGCCACCTTCTCATCGTCGGAAGAGCCATGCCCCCACTGTATAAGGCAGCGTTTCATTTGATTGGCCACCACACGAATGAGCTCAGTGCGCTCATCGCCCTCCTCCATATTCTTCAGCTTTTCGAACAGTTCAAACATCATTTTACCATAGTGTCGAACAGGGATTTTCGACATGGGATAAGTCATCGGTTCAGGCTTCGAGGCTATTTTCATGGCCTGCGAGACATCAAAGGGATAGTCGATATCCAGCTTGAAGTCAGCCATCAATGCCAAATGATCCCATAGCTTTTGGATATGGTCAGCATTACCATGGTTCTGCTGGTTCATTCTGTCCATGATCGAGATAATGGTCTCGGCGCAATCCTGTCGCTCTTCCTTGGTAGGGAGGGTCACACAGTAAGCTACCATATCCTGAATCTCACGCCCATATTCGGGCAACACTAATTTCTCACGCTGGGTATTGTAATCCAATCCGTCAATATTCATTGATTTCTATTTTTATTTTCTAAATGGAATGCGCTGGGCAGCATGTACTAAAAAGCCATGAAAGGACACGAAGTAGTCAATCTTCACCGACTCTATTTCACTGCGACGCACATCATTTGCAAATTCAAATCCTACAACAGGGGTTTCGCCTGCTTTGCCACGAAGTCCTTCAGGTACATGGGCACAAAGTAGGCCACATCCTCAAATTGCTCCAAAGCCAACCGTTTCTCTGCCAGTGGCAGCATATTCTTGGCCAACGGCTCAACTCCCTTTATCAGATGGGCATTGGGGTGATTGATAACGTCCATGCATTTCTCAGCACCATTGCCGAAAAAATAGACTGGTCCTTTGTCGAGATACTCCCGATAGGTATTCTCATCGACGACATCGGCCTGAATGGGGCGGACCTCCTTCAAAGCACGGTCGAAAACCTGAGCATAAACCTCCATCCGACGCGCATCGAGCATCGGGACCAACAGTGCGTTTTCCTCCATCTCCTCATGGCGAAGCAAGACAGGAACACAGAGAAGTTCGAGCGTGGGGACCGCTATCAACTTGACATCGATACCGTAGCAGATGCCTTTGGCCATCGAGGTGCCGATGCGCAAGCCCGTATAGGAACCCGGACCGCTGCTGACGGCTACGGCATCGACTGGAATAGCGTGGCTGTCGGCAAACGACAAGGCCTCATCGACGAACGTTCCAAGACGCTCACCGTGATTCGGACCACTGTGATCTTCCTGTTCGTAGATGCATGCGCCATTTTCACTCAAGGCAACGGAGCACACATTGGTGCTTGTTTCTATGTTCAATATACAAGACATAATTCGTTTCTCTATTTATGAGCAACGGCTCCACCGATTGAGAGCCAGCTCTTCAAAGTGCAAAGATACGGTTAAATTTTGAATATTCCACACCTTATAGATAACAAATTAAAACTCATTGTGTTTATTTTCGCTATTCAAAGGATTGTAAAAGACCCGCTCCAACTGACTGAACTCTTGTCAGACGATGAGAAGAGAATAGATAACGAGAGACGGAAAGTGACTCTCAACACGGCATCTGAAACGAAAATTATTGACAAAACGCATTGTCTATTGCTCATCTGTAACAAGTTGAACATCAGTAAATTAAATTTCACACAACAAAAGGTGACCTATCGCACGATCAAAGATGACCTTTCGCAACACAAAAGCTTAGCTTTTACTTCGATTTGGATTAGCATTCGGAAAACGGAGGCAAAACCATGGTAAAAAAATCAGACAAATAAATATTGACGGCTGCTTTCTGAACACATCGAAGATAATGTGACAATGGATGATGCTCCTTCAACATCCGACAGGAAAAATTTGGTATTTTCGGTAAAATTGGGTAACTTTGCATTGCTGAGCACATCAGCCAAAGGCGAGGCTAAAGACAGTCCCATCCTGCCGTTGCTGCCCAGTCGGACGACAAAGCGCCAGCAAGCGATGACGAACGACAGGCCGCACGGCTACAAGCCGTTAATCTTCGGGCAGCAAAACACTACCCGACGCATGGCTATCCATTGACATGACACCCACGTTCAGAACCCACCGAAAAACAATCATCTATGAGCAAGCCTACAAAGCGTAATCTGATGGTGACTGGAGGATGGTTATTCCTTCTTGCGACCGTTGTGGCCTTATTGCTCTTCGGCGAGCGGTATTTTCAGGTTTCCGATTCATTTTTCACGGTTTCATCGATAGTTTTCTGCATTATCACCATCCTTTTATTGACAGAAAAGGCGCAGAACAACGCAAGCATTTAATCACTTGCCTTGCCTACAACATGGCATCGGTGACACTCATGTACACCCAAATTGCCCATTACGGCACTTCGCTGCTAATATTCGTAGGGCAAATTTTAGCGAATCTTCTGCACACGTCCATCATTCTACTTATTGCCATTGTCAGATTTTTCACAAAAAAGAAATAGTATCACAAAATTAGATAAGAATTTGATAACCTTATTAAACTGTCTCTTGGTATTTTCACCCCTTTTTCGTACATTTGCAGAAATAAAAATGTAAAAGCCAATGATACTATCCATGACAGGCTACGGGAAAACTGTCGTAACCTACAAAGAAAAGAAGATCAACGTTGAAATAAAATCGCTGAACAGCAAGACACTTGACTTGTCAACTCGCATAGCACCGCTCTACAGAGAGAAGGAAATGGAAATCAGACAAATGATTTCACAGAGACTTGAACGTGGAAAAGTTGACTTTTCGCTCTGGATTGAGAAAGACGCCGTGCTCGACGCGACACCCATCAACACGAAATTGGTGGAAAACTATTACCGGCAGCTCAAGACTATTTCGGAGCAGGCTGGCATTCCCGAACCACAAGACTGGTTCGCATCACTGTTGCGCCTGCCAGACGTGACTACCAAAACCGAGGTGGAAGTACTCGACGAAGAAGAATGGGCTTCGGCAAAGACGGCCATCGACGAGGCCATCGCACACCTTATAGCCTTCCGTACACAGGAAGGGGCCGCATTGGAGAAGAAATTCAACGAGAAAATAGACAATATCGAGTCGCTACTCAAGAGCATTGAGCCTTTCGAAGAGAGCCGAGTTCCTAAAATAAAGGACAGAATCATCGAGGGATTGAAGCAGATTCCAGCCATCGACTACGATAAGAACCGACTTGAGCAGGAGCTTATCTACTACATTGAGAAGCTCGATATCAGCGAGGAACGCCAACGACTGACCAACCATCTACAATACTTCCGCAAGACAATGCGTGAAAATGGACACGGAATTGGCAAAAAGCTCGGTTTCATCGCTCAGGAAATGGGTCGGGAGATCAACACCACAGGGTCTAAAAGCAATCAGGCGGAAATGCAAAATATAGTCGTCATGATGAAAGACGAGCTGGAACAAATCAAGGAACAGGTGCTCAATGCCTTGTAGTCTCCCCCAAACTCTCCGAAAGGAGGAGAGCTCATTTTAGGTGTTAACTCGGAGAGTATTCAGAGTTTGGTCGCACTCAAATCCGAATTTAAAGAGAATATATCATACAAACAAATACCTACAAATGCCCAAGCGAAGAGATGCGCAAACATCCACAAAAGGGTAAAATAGTTTAATTGGAGGTAAATCAGAATAATCAGGCCAAGGTATCATCAACGAAGTGGTATCATTCGTCATTAACTATATAAACTTATCCCCATACAGTCCTTAGGGACATCATCTCCTTTCGGAGGAACATGGGGAGGCTTTCATTCTTAAAATGTCAGGCAAATTAATCATCTTCTCTGCCCCATCTGGCGCAGGTAAAAGCACAATCGTTCAATGGCTGATGAAAGAACACCCAGAGTTCAATCTGGCTTTTTCAATCAGTTGTACCACACGCGCTCCACGCGGAACGGAAAAGAATGGCATCGAATACATCTTTCTTTCACCCGATGAATTTAGGAAGAAAATCGAAAACGACGAGTTTCTTGAATACGAGGAGGTATATAACGACCGCTTCTACGGCACAATGAAATCGCAGGTGGAAGAACAGTCAAATACCGGACAAAATGTAGTGTTCGACGTTGATGTGAAAGGTGGCTGCAACATCAAGAACTACTATGGCAACCGCGCATTGAGCATCTTCATCCAGCCTCCATCGATTGCCGAGCTCCGCAAGAGACTTGAAGGTAGGCAGACCGACACGGCTGAAGCCATCGAGAATAGGCTTGCCAAAGCTGAATATGAGCTAACTTTTGCCGATAAATTCGACCATATTGTCATAAACGACAACTTGGAAAAGGCAGAGGAAGAAACCTATCAGATTCTAAAGAAGTTCTTGGAAGAATAAATGAAAGTAGGAATTTACGGAGGCTCATTCAACCCCATCCATAACGGACACATCGCACTTGCCGAGGCGTTTCTTCGTCAGGCGGAACTCGACGAGGTATGGTTCATGGTGTCTCCGCAAAACCCACTAAAGGCAAACGCAAGACTTCTTGACGACAAAATCCGCTTTAAGATGGTGCAAAAAGTGTTGAAACACAAACGGAATCTCATTGCCTGCGACTATGAGTTCCATCTGCCGAAACCTTCTTACACATGGGACACCCTTCAACGTCTGTCAAACGACTTCCCGCAACACCAGTTCACATTGCTCATTGGTAGCGACAACTGGACGGCGTTCGACAGATGGTATCACCATGAGGACATCTTGCAGAACTATAAGATTGTCATTTACCCAAGATTGGGCGATGAAATCGGCAAAAATGAGCTACCCGACAGTGTCTCACTGCTCAACGCAGAGTTCATAAACATCAGCAGTACGGAGATAAGAGAACGCATAGCCAATGGTAAATCCATCGACCATTTAGTACCAGCCGAGATTGCAGTTGAAGTGACAAATGCTTATTCACACCAGTCTTAATTACTAATTCAAAGTGCAAAATGATGTAATTTAAATAATTTGCACTAACTTTGCATCAAACTATGTGTGTTGATGAAAATCATTAGGTCAATTGGAGTTTTGCTGAACAAGGTGTTTGCCCCTATCAAGCAGAACGCCTCATTCTTTTTCTTTATGTTCCTCATCGGAATTATCGTTTCATACGAGGAACTCCCAAAGGACACCCCATCTGCAGAAGTATATCAAAACCTGTGGCTGGAGCTTTTTCTCGACCTGTATGTAATATGCTTATTCCTGATGATTTTTCCCAAGAGAATCCGCCGATGGATAGCCGGGGTATTTTATGTGGTAGCCTATACAACCACTATCATCGACCTTTTTTGCTGGGACAAGTTCCAATCTACACTGAATCCATCGATGCTGTTGCTGGCAGCGGAGACCGACAAGAGAGAGGCAAGTGAATTTTTCAACAGTTACATCACAGGCGACTTGATTTATTCGGGCATCGGCCTCATCTTGCTCATCATTCTCTTTCATATCTTCGTTTCAATATGGTCGGTTTTTCGGCGCAAGTTCCCAGACTGGATAACATCGAAACTTGACAAAGTTAATACTGTTTTTCAAAAAATCCAGCCCGCATTCGGCTGCTGCACCTTAGTGTTATTGACATGGGCAGTAATCAGTTCAGCCCACAACAAGAAGGAAATGGCAGACATGTTCTCACAGAAAACCATAGGTTCGGTGGAACATAAGCTGACCTCACCCAACACTGCACAATTCTATCTGCCAGTATATAGACTCGCATTCAGCATCTTTGCCAACAAGTTGGCCTCACAACAAATCGACCGTCTCATAGAGGCAAGAGATCAAGTGCGAGTGGACAGCTGCTCATTCAAATCGCCCAACATCGTTTTGATTATCGGAGAGAGCATGGGACGCCATCACTCGCAACAGTATGGTTATTTCATGAAAACAACACCACGACAGGTGAAACGCGAACGGTCAGGTTTGCTCGTGCCATTCAGCGATGTGGTGTCGCCATGGAATCTCACCAGCTTCGTGTTTAAGAACATTTTCTCGCTGCACGTCACAGGTCAGGAAGGAGAATGGTGCGACTATCCACTGTTTCCGCAGCTTTTCCGCAAGGCCGGCTATCATGTATCGTTCATCACTAACCAATTCTTGCCACAGGCCAAGGAAGCTGTTTATGACTTCAGCGGCGGTTTTTTCCTCAACCACCCTGAGCTTTCGAAGTCCATGTTCGACACACGCAACGACGAACTGCACCAATTCGACGAGGGATTGCTCGATGATTACGACAAAAAACTGAGCCACGAGAACAAAGAACATAACCTGATCATCTTCCATCTCATAGGGCAACATGTGTCATACAAACTTCGTTACCCAAGCAACCGACATCATTTCAAGGCCAACGACTATAGCGAAAAGAGGGCGGACCTCATCAAGAAACAGCGGTTCATGCTCGCACACTACGATAATGCTGTGCTTTACAACGACTCTATCGTAGATCAGATTATCAAACGGTTTGAGCACAAGGATGCGATCGTCATCTACATGCCCGACCACGGCGAGGAATGCTACGAAGGCAACAGGGGTTTTATCTGCCGCAACCATTCGGCTGAGATTGATTACGACCTCGCACACTACGAGTTTGAGGTGCCGTTCTGGATCTACTGCTCACCGAAATACGTTGCAAGGCATCCCAAAACTTTCCAACAGATAAAGAAAGCCAAAGACAAACGCTTCATGACCGACGACCTACCTCACCTTTTGTTGAACCTTGCCGGTATTGGAGTGAAGGATTATCATGCCGAATACGACATCCTCAGTCCCGATTACGACGAGATGCGTCCACGCATTCTAAAGAATAAAACTAACTACGATGATTTGGTAAAGGAGCATCGGCAGAAAACAATGAAGAAACCGTAATTTTTTCAACCATCTGCACACAACGCAACTACAATAAATGGAAATAAAACGCAATAGCAACATCAACAAGAACGCTGACCACCAGCTCAGCAAAATGGAATGTAATGCCATGAGAGGCATTGCCATTCTGGGCATCGTTCTTCACAATTATTGCCACTGGCTTGCCCCCATCGTGAAAGAAAACGAGTATCAGTATAACCAACACAATGTTGATTGGCTCAATCAAGTCATGTCAGCTGAGTGGTCGAGCCTTACTCTTTTCCATGTGATTTCCTTCTTCGGACATTACGGTGTGCCCATCTTTCTGTTCCTTTCAGCCTACGGACTCGTTATGAAATATGAGCAGCCCAAAACGGTAAACACGTCAGAGCCTACTGCAATCAGCTTTATCAAATACCACTGGATAAAGCTTTTCCGTATGATGATAGTTGGTTTCGCAGCCTTTGTCCTCATTGATGCCATCACTCCCGGGCAGCATCGTTACACCGTTCTCGATATTATTGGACAGTTGGGATTGTTCAACAACCTTCTTTCAGCCCCAGACGACATTATCTGGCCTGGTCCTTATTGGTTCTTTGGATTGATGTTGCAACTTTATATTGTCTATCGCCTCTTCCTCTACAAGCGGCATTGGAGTTGGCCTGTGGCATTCGTTATCGTCTGTACCATCATCCAATTGGCTTGCGAGCCCAACGGCGAGGCGCTCAACCGCTGGCGCTATAACTGCGTCGGTGGAATGCTGCCGTTCTGCTTAGGACTTCTTTACGCAAAATACATGAAGCCCACCACGCATCCAGGTCTTTATCCATTGTGGACAATCATATCTCTGATTGCCATTTATTTGTTGAGTCTCAACCAATATACTTGGTTCATAGTACCCGTATTCGTATGCACTGCGGCCCTCTGCGGTGTGAAGTTCATCAGTCGCACGGCATTCTTGAGCTTGTTCAACCAATGGGCGATTAAACAACTCTCATGGATTGGGAGCATTTCAGCCGCTCTTTTTATTTCACACCCTATCACTCGGAAAATCATCATACCCATCTCACGCACAGGAGATTATTGGACGGGATTATTATTGTATATCGTCACGTCCATTTGCCTCGCTTGGCTTTTCAAAGAGTTGATGAAACGCATTCCGTCCCCTAAACTAACATGATGAAAAAGAACATAGAACTCGGCAATATCAGTCGCTATCGAGGCGAGCTCATGGGCTTGGCGATCATATTCGTTGTGCTTTTTCATGTCGGTTTGCCAAGAGAGGATATCTTTTTCGGACTTCGCAGAATGGGAAACATCGGTGTTGACATTTTCTTATTCCTCAGTGGCATCGGGTTATGGTATTCATGGTCGAAAACACCTTCTACCCTGACATTCCTATTTAAAAGATTTTTGCGTGTCTATCCGGCGTGGATTATCATCGCTGCCTTTTACTACATTCCCGATATGATATGCCCTGACCTTGTAAGACATGGCGGTCACAGCACAAATATCATCGATTTAATCGGTGATATTACAATTAATTGGGACTTTTGGTTGAACGATGAGCTCACATTTTGGTACATTCCGGCAATCATGATGCTTTATTTGTTTACGCCCGCTTACATTCAGCTCATCATTAAGCACCCCACCTATCGCTGGCTGCCAGCATTGATGATGGCGTGGTGCATTGTATTGCAATACGTATCCCCGATACATGATGCAGTTGGTCATATTGAGATTTTCTGGAGCAGAGTTCCCATCTTCCTTTTGGGTATCAATATGGGGGCTGCAGTCAAGGAAAAGAAAACAATCGAAGGTTCATCCATCTGGTTAATAATCATCACTTTCATCGGGACACTCAGTACTTGTATTTATTTGGAACAGGTCAAGCATGGCCATTTTCCACTCTTTTTGGAGCGTATGCTTTACATTCCCCTCACCATCACTGGCATAATATTACTGAATGAGCTGCTATCGAAAGCTCCAGCTTGGTTTCACAAGGTTTGTGTGTTCATCGGAGCCATCAGTTTGGAGATTTATCTCATTCATCATCATTTCATATTGATTTACATTGAACAACTTGGCTGGTGTTACTGGGCTAAGTTCCTCACAGTTCTTGCCCTGGCATTACCACTTTCATGGTTACTTCACAAATTGCTTGAAATAGCCATCAACCCCATAGAAAGGAGGATAAAATGATAAATTTATGCCGATTAATCCGCCCAAAACAGTGGATTAAAAACACAATAGTGCTGCTACCTATATTTTTTGGAGGGGCATTGTTGAGAGTAGAGGCCCTCTACGCCGGTTTCATCACAGCCCTATCATTCTCGTTCATCTCGTCTTCTATCTATTGTCTGAACGATATTATCGACTTAAAGGATGACCGCAGGCATCCCGTCAAGTGTCAACGCCCACTTGCATCAGGAGCAATCAGCGTCGTACAGGGTTTTATCATCATGGCATCGATGGTCATTCTGTCGATGATTACGTTGTTTTTGCTCCCAGACAATCAAATGAAAACGGCTGGTGTCATATTCTTCTATTGGGTGTTGAACATCGCCTACTGTCTGTTCCTCAAGCAACATGCCATCATTGATGTGTGCGTGATAGCATTCGGATTTGTGTTGAGAATCATTTCGGGAGGTCTGGCCACAGGAATCGGATTGAGCAAATGGATAGTGCTGATGACTTTCCTCCTGATGCTATTCCTTTCGTTTGCCAAAAGACGAGACGATGTCCTCAGAATGAACGAGACGGGCCATGCACCACGAAAAAACACGAGCCGTTACAATCTAACTTTCATCAATCAGGCCATCACAATCACCGCCAGTGTCACGCTTGTTTGCTACATTATGTACACCATGAGCCCAGAAGTGATAGCCAATTTCCACACGAGCAACCTCTACCTGACAAGCGTATTCGTTCTGTTGGGATTGCTGAGATACATACAAATCGCAGTGGTTGACAAGAAAAGCGGCGACCCGACTAAGGTTATACTCAACGACCGCTTCATTCAACTCATTGTTTTGGGCTTCGGCCTGACTTTCCTTATCATCATCTATTTCCTTTAAAATGAGAGTTTACGCATTCGACTTTGACGGAACACTGACTAAAAAAGACACATTCATTGAATTTATCGAGTATGTGAAAGGCTATGGTAAAACTTTTTGGGGATTTTTCCTCTTCTCACCAATCCTCATACTCATGAAATTGAAACTTTACCCCAACTGGAAGGCAAAGCAACAGGTGTTCGCTTGGTTTTTCAAAGGCATGCCAATCGATGAATTCGATGATTATTGCCAAAAATTTGCTCGCGACCGACAGAAAATTATACGTCCTGGAGGACTGGAAGTTATAAGGAAAGCGATTGCCGAAGGCGACAATGTAGTAGTCATTACGGCAAGTATTGAAAATTGGGTGAGGCCCTTTTTCAAGGAATTTGGCGATTCAGTGCAAACAGAAGGAACACAAATAGCAGTCCGTCACGACACTATAACAGGCGATTTCCTGACAAAAAATTGCTATGGGGAAGAGAAATTGAAACGCCTTCTACAGGTTTTTCCCTACCGCCACTCCTATCAACTAATAGCATTCGGCGACAGCAGTGGCGACAGGCATCTGCTTTCAGAAGCGGATGAAGCACATTTCCAACCATTCAGAAGCAAAAGACGGGTGCAGATGGGCGAGATAGTTCGCTTCGGCATGGTAGGAATCCTCGCAACTGCCATACAGTATGGAATTTATCTGTTATTCTTAAGATGGGCCGAGCCACGCATTTCCAATACTATTGGCTATGCCGTCAGTTTTGTTTTCAACTATTTTGCGTCCACCTATTTTACATTCAGGGTGAAATCAACTGCCCGTCGGGGAGCCGGCTTTGCCTTTTCACATCTTGTCAACTACTTACTGCAAACAGGAACGCTCTCCCTTTTCCTATTGATGGGTTTGCAAAAAGAGTATGCAATGATACCTGTCTTCGGTATTTGCGTACCTATCAACTTTCTTTTGGTCAGGACTTTTCTCAAGAAGAAATAGGTAAAACGGGCTTTTCCCATTCCAATTCGCCCACAGAATCTGAGCCAAAGCAAGTTATGTCTTATCTATTCATTGCAGATGAAGGTACTTTCTTGTTTCATTCCTCGAAAATAGAAGATACCTACTTGCAATAGTGACCTTAAGATTTTTATTATTTAATCTATAGGTGCTCAACTTTCACTTTTCGAAAGCTCACCTTTTGCAATGCGATAGGTCATGAATGACAGTGCAAAAGGTCACCTTTTACATCACGATTGGTACCACATTGACTATCAGTACATTACAGAGCACCCTCTCTTCTCTGTTTTTGTCATATAAAAGCGTGGCAATGGCGAGGCCACACATGTTCGATTTCAAGGTTTTATTCGCCGTAAGATATCTCAAGCGAAACGTTATAGAATGTAGTTATGTGAAGATAAAATTAGCATCCAATCATGAGATTTGTCCTATTTTGCATACGCCTCCACACAACAATTCAGCACACTGCAGACTTTCTTTATCCCACAGGCTTATAAATCACAGATTTTTATGTAAATTTGCAGAATCAAACAGATTTGATAGATGTCGGCATTAGGAATCTTTAAAGTCAAAAAGGAAGAGCGATGGTTAGCACTGGCAATGCTATTGGTGTTCATTTCGTTCAATGCGCTCCTCATTGGAAGCCATTATGGTGTCTATACGATGGGGGCGCACGATGGTTTTTGGACCATTTTCACGAAGAACTTCAGAATGTCAGGCTACGACAATTGGTCGTGGATAACCATTTCAGGAATGCGTATCCACTTCGAGACATCGCGACACCCACTCTACCTGACCTTACTCTACCCCATGTACCTGGTGAATCATTGGCTCATCTACAACGTGGGTACGAACTTCGCTGTTTTTTTCATGGCTTTCGTCATTGTGATATCGGCCTTCTATTCGGTCATTTTCATGTATCGCATACTCAGAGAGGTGCTTCAGCTGAGCCGATTTGATGCCACTTTGCTCACCCTACTGATGTTTTCATTCGCCCACGTCATGGTTCCGACGATGGTTCCCGACCATTTCATCATCTCGATGATGCTCCTGCTAATGACATTCTACATCAGCGGAATGAAAATGAGAAAGGGTCGGTTGCTGCGCCCGTGGCAAACGGCCGTCCTCCTATTCTTCACTGCGGGCATGGCCACGTCGAATGGTATCAAAACACTGATAGCAAGCCTTTTCACCAATGGCAAAAGAACTTTTCACCCCAAATTTATTTTACTCGGAATCGTGCTGCCCGTCGCCACGCTCATTGGAATCCAACAGTGGCAGTACTATGCGCTTGAAGTGCCACAGAAAGAGGTAATTCGCAATATTGAGATAAAAAGCAAGCAAAAGAATCCCGAAAAGGTTAAATCTTACACCAAGCAACGAACAGAATGGCTCAACCAACATACGGGGGAGAACATGAGCGAGGGAGTAATCGGAAAGCTTATGGATATCTCAACTCCGCGAATGGAAACACTTATTGAAAATTTCTTTGGCGAATCCATACAACTCCACCAACAACACCTTCTCAAAGACGTCTCTTGGGATAGGCCCATATTTGTAAAATATAATTGGACAGCCAACTATATCATTGAAGGTATCATCGTTCTTTTGTTCATTTTGGGCGGTTTTATCGGACGAAGAGAGCGATTTTTCCAAATGTTGCTTCTTTGTTTCTCATGCGACATTGCCTTGCACCTCATCCTCGGATTTGGCATCAATGAAGTCTATATCATGACAACGGGTTGGATCTTCATCGTTCCGATAGCTTTCGCCTACTTGCTGCAGATTCTTGCATTTGCCCCGCGGCGTATTTTCAGATTTCTTTTACTCGCTCTGACCGCCTGGCTGTGGGTGTATAATGGAGGACAAATCATTGATTATCTGATATGAGCATAGCAGACTTGTTTAAAATAAAGAAAGACGAACGATTGGCGGGTGGACTTTTTCTCCTCTGGCAGATAATCCTCAATGCGTTGGTGATAGTACGTTATTTCCCATCGTTCTCACATCCGTCGAGCGACTATTACAAGCTGTTCATCAAAGGTTTTCATCTCTCCGGCTTTGATCCACTCACCTATTGTGTCGTTTCTAACTGGTACACCAGCTTTGATGTGCACCGCCATCCCCTTCTGGCCTTTTTCTACTATCCAGCCTACGTTGTCAACAGTACACTGATAAGCGTCACGGGGCTTAATTTTGCCCAAATCATCGTGGCCATTGTGCTCATCACCAGCAGTTTCTACGCTTTCATCCTGTTGATGCGAATATTTCGTGAGCTGATAGGTCTCGAACGAAACGATGCTGTTGTGCTTTCGTTTCTTCTTTTCTCATTCTCACACATCATGATCGCAGCCATCAGCCCCGACCACTTCATTATTTCGCTTTTCGTGCTGGTGCTTACCATCTACATTGCGGGCAAACAGATGAAGGAAAAGCGAAAAATGAAGAAGTGGCAGACCATTCTCCTATTTGTAATCACTGCCGGAATATCGCTCAACAATGGGCTCAAGATCTTCATAGCCAATTTTTTCACACGCGGAAAATCATTCTTCAATCCATGGAACCTTATTTTTGCGATACTGTTGCCTGCCTCAGCCATGTGGTTATTTGGAGAATGGGAGTACAGGACTTATGTTAACGATTCTGTAAAAGAACGCAAACAGAAACAAGCCAAGGCTGTCAAGGAAGAAAAAGAACGGATGTTCACGGCTTTCAAAGACACAACCACACTGAAAGACAGCACCAAAATTTCCAATTCGTTTAAACAAATATGGAAGGAACACCGACAGGCCGTGCTAAGAAAGCGCGCCAACAAGCCGGCAAACCGCCACACAGGAAAACCTATCAGCAAGAATAGTTTCATGATTTGGACAGACATCACGACACCAAGAATGGAAACGGCAATCGATAATCTGTTCGGAGAGTCCATCCAACTTCACCAGAAACACACCTTGGAGGATGTTTTGGTCAGCCGTCCGGTAATAGTCGGCTACGATTGGATATGGAATTATATTGTCGAAGGACTGATTTTCCTCCTTTTCATCGTTGGATTGTGGTGCGGAAGGCACAGCAAACTCATGTGGATGGTATTCTCTTTTGCCACCATGGACATGGTTCTGCATATGGGACTTGGGTTCGGAATTCCCGAAATCTACATCATGGCCGCACATTGGATTTATGTCATCCCCATCAGCATGGGCTTTTTAATGAAGGCTGTTAATGGAAAGTATCGGCAGGGACTACGTTTCACGCTGTATTCGCTCACGGCTTATCTCACGGTTTATAACGTTTACCTGCTCGTTGACTATCTTTACCTATAAAATATGGAAGAAAAGCCCAGCGTTTCCGTCGTCATGTGTACCTACAACGGTGCAAAATTCATACGCGAGCAAATAGCGTCCATCTTGCAACAGACCTATCCTCTGCACGAAATCATCATACAGGATGACAATTCCGATGACGAAACGTGGAGCATACTGTCGGAATGCGCAGCTCGAAATCCAAAGATAACCATCTATTCCAACGAGGAAAAGCACGGAGTCAACGGCAATTTTCTTTCAGCCATGAAGCGGGCGAGCGGCGATTTCATTGCCATTGCCGACCAAGACGACATTTGGGAGACCGACAAGATAGATATCCAAATGAAAGCTATTGGCAAAAATCTCCTCTGCAGCGGACATTCGAGGCCATTCTCTACAGACGATGCCTTTGCATACTTTGACGAACGGCACAGAAACGTGAATGTCATCCGCATGATGTTCCTTGGCTTGCCCGGACACACGATGCTCCTCAGACGTGAGTTGATGGAGCAACTGCCCGACAGTAGCCATCCCATTTTCGAATACTCGATGTACGACGCAGCCCTGTCGATTATCGCTGCCGCGCACGGACGAATCATATATGTGGATAAGATTCTGGTAAATTTCCGCCGACACACAGCAGCCACAACCTATAACAACTACAGTAGGAATCTTCCCACTTGGAGAAATGCACTCGGCAGTCTGATTTGGGGATGCAGAAACTATCGAAAGACGAGAGAGAGGATACATCCGCTGTTCGAAGCGAAGCTGAAACTGCTGCAAAACATCCATACCGACAACGCCGACTTGAAGGAAGCAAGGAAAATCATGGAGCTGGAAACAAGCTACAGCTTATCTGCTTTCGTCCGATTGCAGTACCATTGTATCAAGAACAGCCGAAAACTATTCCACACCGAGGGCAAAGGATTTGTCAGAATAGTGCGGGCTGCGCTCTATCCCGTCATGCAATTACAAATGTACCGTTAACCTTTGTTCCGTCTGAAATAACCAATACACTCATCGAGCATCCTTGAGCCAGTAAGCTTCATCACCAATAAATAGAGTAAGCCTGCAACAACGATTCGCATCAACAGAAGAACGACGAGATTTGAGACTGGCATAGTCAAGAAATAGGTTGCCACCATAACGGCAAGAGTGATGAGAAGATAGGGGCAAATATCAAGCATCACATCAAAAAGCCTCACCCCTATCTCACGATTGGCAAAATATTGCCAGACAAAAAGCCAGAGGATGTTGACTGCCGTATAGACACTCACCATGAAAACAATGCCCTTGGCGTAACAACCGGCCATCAAACCAATCTGCAGCACTATCAGGGCAATCGTGCACCACATATATATATCAGACTTTCCACGGCTGATCATGAGGTTCTGATACAAAGTATAGAAAGGCAGGAAAGCACCACTGACACAAAGTATCTGCAAAAGAGGGATACTGTCCATCCACTTTTCTGACACCAGAACGATAATAAACTCATGGGCAACCATCGCCAGTCCGAACATCGCCGGGAAGGCAAGAAATGCCGTGAACCGCAGCATCTTACGGAAAACAGCCACCTGCCGCTCACGGTCGTTGTTCACTTCAACGAGGATAGGCTGTGCAACTTGCGCCGTAGTTCCCGAAACCAATGTACTCGCCATGTTGTCCCACTTGAAGGCCTGTGTGAAATTACCCACGGCATTGGCCGGATAAAGACGGCCAAAGATGACTGTGAGGAAGTTTTGGCTGACAGTGTTGACAACTGTTGTGATAAGAATCTTGTAACTAAAAGAAAACATCTTGCGAATCGGTGTAAAATCGACTCTCAACGACGGTCTCCAAGGCACGAGCAGAAACCTTCCGAGACTCGTCAGCGCAATATAAAGCATCTGTTGCCAAGCCAAACTCCAGTAAGCATAGCCCTTCAGTGCGAGGATGATGCCCACTGCACCTGACACGAGCAGCGAAAGGGTACGTAAAATGGCCGTCTCCTTCACCATCAGGTTTTTGAAAAGGTAAGCCGTCGGTGCAGTTCCAATGGCCGAAAACAAAAGAGTGGCAAAGATAAAACGCGACAAATCAATCAGTTCGGCATGATGGAAAAAATCGGCGATGAGTGGTGCACATAGGAAAAGCACGATATAGGAACACCAGCTCACAAGAGTGCTAAACCAAAAAACAGCATTATAGTCGTTGTCGGTAGCCTTTTCAAGGTTGGCCAGTGCCGAAGTGAACCCGCTCTCCTGCAAGGCTGCTGCAACAGCGGTGAAAATAGCCAACATTCCCACAAGTCCGTAGTCAGAAGTGGAAAGAATACGACTCAGGCAAACTCCAATAACGGCGTTGAGAATCTGCATTGCGCCACTGTTCAATGCGCCCCAAAAGAGTCCCTTGGCTGTTTTTTCCTTCAATGTTTGCTGTGTCATTGCTTGCTATTTGCTGCAAAAATACGACTATTTGTTTATTCTGCAAAGGGAAAGGCTGCTTTTCGAACTTATAATTAATAGGAATTTAGAACTATTCTCATGAAAGAAGAACGCTTATTTGGTATTGATACCATATCCAAACAATGCGAAATCGCCTCTCAAAGGGTCATCTGGAAAAATCCTCAGCAACTTGTCTGTCAGCCGGCGGGCAACCACCATGCTCACCGACTTACCTTCGATGAGCCCCAACCTAAGACCCTGATTGAGCACATGGGTGTCGAGAGGTATTATCAACGACTTTTTGTCGATGAAATCGGCCCAAATTCCCAAATCCACTGGCGAAGAATTGCGCACCATCCACCTAAGAAACATACACACACGCTTGCAACAAGATTGTGTATTCTGTGGCACAATTCCTTTAATTTGCCTATCGGAAAAATAGCTACAAAGGCTCTCAATGGCATCAATGGCGTGGATTTCAGATATCTGTTGTCGATTTTCGGTCGTCAGACAGTTTTCCACGGCATACTTTCGATGAACAAAAGCCTCTATATAGTTTCGCAAGCTCCCGTACTCCAATAACATTTCACGAAGAGCTTGGAAAAAATCAAGCATCATCCGATTGGTATATAATCGATAAAAACAGGCGGAATCATCGGGAATATCACGTTGAAAAGCACCCGTCGAAATCCATTCATAGGGCTCTCCGTGGGCACTATCGAGCAGAAACTGGATTCGTGGCATGAATACCGTTCGCGAACCATAACTCAAACAGGAGGCGATGAATGCCATCGTCTCCTGATTCCGTTCACCCTTCACCTGATGCATGAACCACGAAGGGTCGCCATGGATAAATTCACGGCATTCGTATAGCTGGGCATAGGCTTGGAGATCTTGTCGTACTTTTGCAGTGACTCGCTTCAAATCGACAACCTTCTTATGCCTTATTTCTGCTCGGCAGCAGCCAGAATCTGCTCAGCGTGCTCCTTAACCTTGATTTGTTTGGGAGTGAAAATCTCCTCTACCGTTCCGTCTGTTCCGATAATGAACGTTGTTCGGAAAGTACCCATGTAGCTGCGACCATACATTTTCTTTTCGCCGTACACTCCAAATGCCTCGTTTAGCTTTTTGTCAACGTCAGCAATCAGAGGAAAGGGCAGATCGTACTTCTCTATAAACTTCTTGTGCGATTTCTCATCCTGAACACTCACGCCTACCACGGCATAGCCTCGCTTCATCATCAGCTCGTAGTTGTCGCGTAGGTTGCAGGCTTGCGACGTACATCCAGGAGTAGAATCCTTTGGATAGAAGTAGAGAACCAACTTCTTCCCCTTGAAATCGCTGAGTGATATTTGCTTTCCATCTTGATCTGTGCCAAGTATTTCCGGCACCTTATCTCCTATTTCCATCATGATTTTTAATTTTTAAATGTTATTGCAAAGATAGAAAATTATTCCCATATAAAGCTAAATCAAACCATTTTATCTCCCTTTGATTGTATTGAGATGACATTAAATTCCCAAAAACTTATCGCAATCAACCGTAGATTTATGTCTCGATAGACTGCCACTTACCAAATATGACCGCACACTTACAAGTCAATGCCAAGCAACGGCAATCTAAAAGGTGACCTTTCGGTCGGCGAAACCTTACCTTTTATCTTGCGAAAGTTCACCTTTTGAAATTCCATTCCAACAAGCTTGATTTCCAACAGTTTACAGACACAATCCTACTTACACCTTAAGACGTCGACGAAGACAAGGTATATAAAACAAAATAGTCTATATCTGCTCACGCAGATATAGACTTTGCCACTTAACTAAATAACTCAAAAAATTACTTGACTCAATTCTCATTGGCTCATTATCGTCACGAGAACTTACCAACTACATTTGTTTGACTATTAACTTACTAATAACTATTTCGTCTGTTGTTAATCAAATAATTTGAATTGATATTACAAAGGTATTAATTTTTCTATCAACAACAAACTTTTTATGGATTATTTTTTCTTAAACATGACAAATTGCTGGTTATAATATCATTAATGGTGCATAATTTGGTGTTTTTATCCTCTTTATTAGATATTTTGTATTATTTAACACTGCATTTAAATACTTTTCGGAAGAATGAAATTCCATTTTGTCATCTCTTTTCTGCGAGTGCTAAACGAATGTCACTATATGATATATCATCCTTACAAATGCTTTTGATGGCCGTCAATCCCGACAAGGGACCGACTGCTTTGATGATTCTGCGCAGATAGTTTGCCTTTTTATTGCCCAGCACATCATCAAGCTTCAGCTCACGAGTGGCAACGTATCGGGAAAGATGGCCAGAGATGGTAGCAGCAGTCAGCCCACGCTTTTTTGCGATTTCATCGATCGTCATACCCATTTTAAAGAGTTTGAAGGTAACCACATCAGTCTTCTCCTTCGGTGCTTTTGCCTCCTTTGCCTTTCGTTTCATTCGTCTCCGGGACTTCTCGTCGTCATCAGACATACCCGACAAGATTGCCTCTTGTTTGGCTTTCAGGTAAATATTTGTTGAGAATCCATCGTGCATGATGTCCTCAAGCGTCAATTTTTTGAGCCTATAGCTCTGCTCAAGGTCGGCTATTGCATTCTGAAATCGACTCACACCCGTCTTGTTGTTGCTCTCTAACGGCTTTGTTGTTGCGATGAGACGCTCCAATAGCTCGGTCAGTTGGCTGTGAAAGTAGAGTGCACTTCTTTTGATACGCTCTTGGAAAGCATCGCTGTGCAACTCTTCGTTGCCCATTCCGTTGATGACGAGTTGCCATTTCTGAGCCACGGCTACAATGCGCTTATCCAAGTCGACAAGTGTCATCTTATGCAGCGCATGAACCTTCTGGTATTTGTAGTAGAACTCCGAGACGACGCGAAAAAGTACGGTTTCATCGCTGACTATATCCATAAAACTAAAAAGTTCGAGCAGCAGAAACCGATAGTAGGCCTCTTTCAGTTGGGGGAGATTCGCAATGCTTTTATTAGCCAATTCGGTCTGCGTGCTGATGTAGTCGCTCACTCGCTGGTCGTTAATAACGGCCGACTGGGCAATGGGCGATGCCAGCACGAGTCCCTCAAGCGTACGACAGCGGCTCAAAGCCACATATACCTGTCCGGAGGCAAAGGCCTGTTGCGCCTCGATGATGGCATGATCGAAGGTCAGCCCCTGGCTCTTGTGGATAGTAATGGCCCATGCGAGCCGTAAGGGGTACTGGGTGAAGGTGCCTTGCACCTCTGATTCTATTTGCTTGGTTTGCTCATTAAGCGTATATTTTGCATTTTCCCACGTATTCATCGGCACTTCTATGGGTATTTCGTCGCCTGGACAGAGCACGTGAATGTGGTTTTGATCAATGCTGATGACGTGTCCGATGCGACCGTTGTAAAACTTTCCACCAGCATCGTTGTGGATAAACATCACTTGCGCTCCGCGCTTGAGCGTCAGTTTGTAGTCTGCAGGATAGTTGTTGTCAGGGAACTGTCCGCCAATCTCTGCCACAAACGTGAACTCTGGTTCATCCAAGCTGAGCATCTGACGGCGGTTGAAGTCGTCAGCCATCCGATTGTGCGTGGTAAGGCGGATGTAATCGCTCTCGACCGTTGGCTGGAAGTGTGGCAGAAAACGCTGGTTAAGCAACTGGAGGTCGGCTGTCGTCGCCTGTCCGTCGCGAATATGATTCAGAATGGTGATAAAGGTGTCGTCCTGTTGTCGGAAAACCTTGCTAAGTTCGATAGTCACGTAGTCGATACTTCTCAAGGCATGCGAGCTGAAGAAATAGGGTGTGTCGTAATATTTCCGCAACAACGCTTCCTCGTCGGGACGTACAACGGGTGTCAGCTGCTGCAAATCGCCAATCATCAGCAACTGAACGCCACCGAATGGCTTGTCGTGTTCACGGTAGCGGCGCAGCACCGAGTCGATGGCATCAAGGACATCAACGCGCACCATACTGATTTCATCGATAATGAGCAAGTCGAGCGTCCGCATGATCTTCCGCTTTTCCTTGCCAAAGGCAAATCGTCTTTGTATCTGGACTTCAGGAACAAAAGGTGACAGTGGCAGTTGGAAGAATGAATGAATAGTCACGCCACCCGCATTGACAGCAGCCACACCTGTTGGGGCTACGACGACGATGCGCTTTGTGCTGTTTTCCTTCACCGCACGCAGGAAAGTGGTCTTTCCAGTGCCAGCTTTTCCCGTCAGGAATATGCTAATTCCCGTATGCTCAACAAAGTCCCAGGCATTTCTCAGTTCGTCGTTCTTCACCATATACTTACTATTCATTAACGATTAGCAAATGTACGGAAAAAATATGCGTCAGCCAAATTCTGCTATTGACAAAAGTCAATTGTCTTGACTTATAGCAAAAAAACGCAGATTTACCGCAGATTTACAGACCAACACTTGCCTAACTCTGCTGTAAGTACTAACTTTGCACCCGTAAAACAGTGGATAAAATTAATTGAAACGGGAGCAAAGGGTTCCCAGAAAGGTAAAAAAATTATGATAACAGTATTATTAGTAATAGCAGTTGTAGCTGCTACCGTAGCACAGGCCATCAATGTCAATCGGAATTTGACTGCCTGATTAGAGAAAAGAAAGTTGAGATTAAAAAGATAAAAAAGTCCCGGTATCATCAGTAATGACATGATATCGGGACTTTTCCTTTGTACCAAACGACGGGTGATTTGACAACTCCAACGGTCGGTTTCGACACCAACAGACAGAAAAGAAATCGTGTGGAATCGGACCATGCCTCATCCACACGACTCACTCATGAAGTATATTTCATTATTTTACTCTTTCCTCAGAGCCCAACATGTGCTCCGGAGAAAGAATCTTGTCGAGCTGCTCCTTTGCAAGAACACCCTTTGCAAGCACGAGATCATAAACAGAGCCACCTGTCTCAAGTGCTTCCTTGGCAATCTTCGTACTGTTCTTGTAGCCGATGTATGGGTTAAGAGCAGTTACAATGCCAATAGAGTGTTTCACCATCTTGCTTGTGTGCTCTGCATTCACTGTGATGCCGTCAACGCACTTCTCACGCAAGGTGTTCATTGCATTTGTCATCCATGTGATGTCTTCAGTCAGACATTGCATGATGATAGGCTCCATGACGTTCAACTGCAACTGTCCGGCCTCAGCAGCCATCATGATGGTTGTATCGTTACCCATCACTTTGAAGCATGTCTGATTGGTTACTTCAGGAATAACAGGGTTCACCTTGCCAGGCATGATACTTGAACCAGGGGCCATTGGAGGAAGGTTGATTTCGTGAAGACCGCAACGTGGGCCAGAAGCCATCAAGCGGAGGTCGTTGCAGATCTTTGAGAGCTTAACAGCCAAGTGCTTCATTGCCTGACTGTAGCTTACATAATCACCTGTGTCAGGAGTAGCAGCAACAAGGTCAGAAGCAGCTTTGAACTCCATGCCGGTCAACTCTGTGAGCTTCTTCGCACAGATTTCGGGGAATCCTGGAGCAGCATTCAGACCTGTTCCGATAGCTGTGCCACCCATGTTGATTTCGTGAAGCAATGCCGCAGCAGCATTCAGGTTCTTGATTTCACCTTCCAACGTGTTGGCAAAAGCGTTGAACTCCTGACCAGCGGTCATTGGAACAGCGTCCTGCAACTGTGTACGGCCCATCTTGATTACGCTCTTGAACTCCTCTCCCTTAGCGCGGAATGAGGCAACCAGCTTTGTCAAAGACTCAACGAGGGTCTTATTCATACGGATCAATGCCAAACGGATTGTTGTTGGATAAGCATCGTTGGTTGACTGACCACAGTTTGCATGGTCGTTAGGTGCGCAATATTTGTGTTCGCCCTTCTTATGACCAAGAATTTCGCATGCACGGTTAGCGATTACTTCATTAGCATTCATATTCACCGACGTTCCAGCACCGCCTTGTACCATGTCGGTAACGAAATCTTCGTGGAATTTGCCATCAATAATTTCGCGGCAAGCCTGTGCCATAGCATCGCAGATCTCGTCGTTGATTTCACCTAACTGGCGGTTTGTTTCAACAGCAGCCAACTTTACATAAGCGGCGGCGATTACATAATCTGGATAGTCACACATTTTCATGGTAGAAATGCGGTAGTTGTTTACCGCACGCTGGGTCTGAACACCATAATAAGCATTGGCAGGTACCTGAAGTTCGCCCAAAAGGTCACTCTCTACGCGGAATTTTGTTTCTTTTTCCATTCTAAATACGTTTGTTAAATGAGATTGTTAGTTTAAGCCTGTTTCTATAAGGCTTAGGTATATAGTTATATTACTTGTTTTTTTTATTAGATTACTTCTATAAATTATTGCAAAAATAGTAATTTATTTATGGGGGGCGCTCATGAAAGTATAAAATCCTTCATGACATTAACTATCTTTAACGGCATTTTATCAAAGGTAGCAAGACAATCTAAATATTGATAAAAACGTATAATTACATTTTGATAGATAATTATAACAATACGACTAATTTAATAATCATCAACCTTATAATATGAACTAATTTCATCGTACTTTTATTATGAAAATGAAACAGGTCATCATTAATATTGATAGCAAAAGAAAAGACACATTTTAAATTTAAGAAAAGCAAATATAGGTATCTGAAAACGAAAACGGATTTTCGAAATATTGTTTAAAACTAAACAATTATAAATATAAAATATCATGCAAACAATTCTCCATCCTTGGACAAACAAATAGCAAAGGGGTAGCTTTTGAAGAGCGAAACATAAAAAACTTTTTCACAATCTGTTACAAAATGCATCCTCAAAAGTAATGTGTAAAATAATATTACTTTAATTGATTTTCTCCCAAAAACAGGCTCGCAAACCTACAATTCTCCAGCAAGGAATTTACAAATTTTTATTTTTCCTGATAAATCACGTTGTTTGCACCACTTGTGAAATTGAGAGCCTCCGGATGATCCTTCACGTAACTCTCTATGTGACGGATTCGTTTTTCTTCAAAAATCTCATCAACTGCTATCAAAATGCCTGTCTCTTCGACATCGCCAAATCCATAGTTGATGGCCGTACCAAAAAGTTTCATCGTCGGCGACAGGTTCATATAAGCATTCACCAATGGCGGGATGTTGAATCCCGACTGACGAATTTCACGGTTCAGGATTCGATAATCCTCCTTGAAGGTTTTGCCTGTGAAGAATGTCTCAAGCTCCGACTCAGGAGTATCGATTTCCAACGGTTTAATCGGGATAATCAAATCGTCCTTATCATCAAAATACTTCTTGAGGAAATAGAGAATCAAGTCGCGTCCCCTGCGGATGTACGAGGGGTACATGGTCATCTTTCCGAAGAAGTATTTACATTTGGGGTTGAGCACTATCAAAGCTCCAAGACCGTCCCAAAGGTTGTCAAGCGCAAAGATACTCTTGCTGTTCCTACGGGCATTCTGGTATTCGAGCGACACGAAGGAACGCCCCAGCTCAACGGTATAGGGAGCATACTCCTTCATGAACTTATCGGAGAAGTGGAACATGTGACTGGTAGCCAGCATCGGTTGTCCGTCGCCATCAAGCTGCCAGTCAGCTCCGAACACGTAGCGATAGCCCCCGATGATTTCCTCGGCTTCCGGATTCCAGACGATGAGTTGCTTGCAACAACCAGGCATCAAATCGAATTCATCTATGTCCTTGGCCTTTCCAGTCCCACCACCAGCACTTCGGAAGGCTATCTCGCGCAGTCGGCCAATCTCATCCATCACGTGAGGCGCCTCGTCTGCCGAAATCACATAAATCTCGTTGTGGCTCTTATTGGTCACACGCAGCAGTCTATCAGAGATAAGCTCACTCTTCAGGAGTTCCTTATCAACAGGCTGGATAATTTCTTCTTCCATAACATCTGGTTTTTATGCTTCCTCACTTTGTTCCTGATCACGACTCGTCAGCATTTACAGCTCATAGACCTTATCCTCGACGAATTTAGCCCATTCCATCGGTGTTTTACTCCTGTCGAAAGTCTGCCACGGGATAGGTTTTCCGAACGATATCCTGAATGTCTTTCCTACGTTTTTATACATCTCATCGACGAGAAACAGCATTGCGATGTTCACTTTCTTGATGTACTTGTCGCTGAAATGAGCTATTCTGTAGAACCGTTCTGAATTTTGTCCGCTGAAGAAAATCGGAACGACATCGCGCTTGTACTCTACACTCTTCGTGATAAAAGTCTTTGTCCAAGGAAGATCGTGGATTTTACCGTCAATCTTTCGGCTGTTCAACCCAGCTGGGAACATCAGCATGTGGTTGTCGCTTGAAAATCCAGCCTCAACCATGCGAGGAAAATCGCGGTTCTGCTTGCCAGTCTTGTTGATGCCGATACTCACTGGTCTTAAGCCAGGAAGGTTGAGCAGCAAGTCATTGACAAGATAACGGAATTTCCCATCATAATGCCGTCCGATGATTGAGCCCAAGGCCACTCCGTCCTGCCCGCCCAACGGATGGTTGGAAACAAAGGTATATAACTTGCCGTCGTTCTTGTCGGGCAAATTCTCAACTCCTTCGAGCTGAAGTGTCATATCAAGATAGCGTACACACTCGGTAAGCCACTCTGTTCCAACCTTGTCTCTACTTTCCCACAAGAAACGGTTTACCTCGTCCTCGTGAATGATACGTTTCAACCATTTGACGACAAAGCCTGGCACGTATTTGGACTTCGCACCCATTTTCCCCGCAAGTATTTTGTCAATATCGATGGTTTTCTCCATATCTCTTGTTAGCTCTCAAATCTTATTACTGATGCAAAAATAAAGAAACCTTTTGAAATAAGAGGATTTTTTTACGAGAAAATGTAAAAAATTCACAAATTTGACACAGGCATTACCAAGTTGTTTAAAAGCCAATCACAAACGTTCGGCTGTTAAAATTCGCAAAAAACCAGTTTTTACACAAATATTGTGGTGTATAGTGGTGAAATGTGGGGAAAAATACTTAACTTTGAAGCGAGTTTAGACAATAAAGAGGTACACATGAGATTTTTAGGAAGCATAGAAGCAAAGACTGATGCGAAAGGAAGAGCCTTTCTGCCAGCCAGTTTCCGCAAGGTATTGAGCACTTCCAACGAAGAGTCGCTTATCTTGCGAAAAGATGTCTTTCAAGACTGTCTGGTGCTTTATCCCGAATCTGTGTGGAACAACATGTTGGACTGCCTGCGCCAGAAACTCAACCGTTGGAACAAACGTGATCAGATGATATACAGGCAGTTCGTGTCCGATGTCGAGATGATAACGCTTGACGGAAACGGGCGTTTCCTGATTTCCAAGAGATACTTGAGAATGGCTAACATTGAGCAGCATATCAAGTTTATCGGCATGGACGACTGCATTGAAATATGGAATAACGACAGCCGGGAACGTTTCCTCGATACAGAAGATTTCAGCAAAGCTCTGGAGGAGGCCATGAGCGATACAGACACTGCCAACAGCCAGAACGAAGAAGCAAAACTCTCAAAATGATCAGGACTGCCGAGACATATCATGTTCCCGTCTTGCTAAAGGAAAGCATCGACGGTCTGAACATCAACCCCGATGGCATCTATGTGGATGTCACCTTCGGAGGTGGCGGGCACAGCATGGAGATTCTCTCAAGACTGAGCAGTAAAGGCCGTCTGTTCAGTTTCGACCAAGATGCCGATGCCGAACAGAACATCAGAGACATCGACGGACAACAGCAAGGAGTGGGAAAATTCACTTTTGTCCGTTCCAACTTTCGGTATTTGAAAAACTGGATGCGCTACTACGGAATCGAAAAAATTGACGGACTTCTTGGCGACTTGGGAGTGAGCAGTCATCACTTCGACGACGAGGAACGAGGATTCTCGTTCCGATTCGATGCCCCACTCGACATGAGAATGAACAAACGAGCTGGCAAAACCGCAGCCGACATACTGCAAGATTATGACGAGGGAAGGCTTGCCGATTTGTTCTATTTGTACGGAGAGCTCAAAAAGTCGAGAAAGATTGCAGCAGCTATTGTCAACAGAAGAAAGGAGAAGCCCATCCTGTCAACAGCCGACTTTCAATCCATCGTCGAGCCGCTATTCAAAAAAGAGCGCGAGAAGAAGGAAATGGCAAAGCTTTTCCAGGCCCTTCGAATAGAAGTGAACCACGAAATGGACGCCCTTCGAGAGATGATGCAGGCGACCCAAGAGTATTTGAGGCCTGGAGGCAGAATCTCCATCATCACTTACCACTCGCTGGAAGACAGAATTGTCAAGAATATGATGAAGACAGGCAATGCCGAAGGAAAGGTTAAACAGGATTTCTTTGGAAGAATAGAGTCCCCTTTCCAACTCATCAACAATAAAGTGATTGTCCCCAGTCAAGAGGAGCTGGACAACAATCCACGTAGCCGCAGCGCTAAACTCAGAATTGCAGAAAAGAAAGAAGATGGACGACAACAAGATTAACATCAATGATCCGGAAATAATTGGTGAGCCGATTCTATCGAGTGACTCAGAGATTACGGTTGATGCCGTGGCGATAGAAGAGCTGCGACAGACTACCACTGAGATAGTCTCAGAAGGATTGGAGACTGAGATCGATAGGAAGGAGAACGTTGAGGAAATTCCCATCGAGACTCTGGAAGAGAAAGCGTTGCGCCAAGAGGAAGAGCAAAAGGAAAGAGATAGAAGAGAGGCAGAATATAAGGAACAGGTAAGAATTGCTGCCGAAGAAGCTGCACTGAAAGCAGCCATAGCTGAACAGGCACGGGAGGACGAGCAACCATCATCAGCCAACTTCACACTGAAGAAGATTATTGGCGGAGATATTCTTTACGCACAGCTTCTCAGAAACAATATATGGCTGATTATCCTTGTGGTATTCTTCATCATTGTCTATATTTCCAATCGCTACAGCGTCCAGAAAGACCTGATAGAAATAGACAAATTGAGTCTAGAACTTGAAGATGCCAAATACCGTGCACTTTCAAGCAGCAGCCAACTGACCGAACGTTCGCGAGAGAGCCATGTGTTGGAGATTCTGAAAACAAACAAGGACAGTGTTTTAAAGATGTCTGACCGTCCACCATTCATCATCAATGTACCAGACAAATAAGATATGAGCAAGTTCAATAATCGAAAAATCATACCCCGGTATAGTGTCATTGCCATTGCAATGTCACTGTTTTCCGTGGCTATCCTCAGCAAGGCAGTCTATACTATGACTGCCAAGCGGAATTATTGGATGGAGGTATCTTCGAAACAGAAAAAAGACAGTGTCCCTATCACACCGATTCGAGGAAACATTCTCAGTTCTGACGGAGAACTGATGGCCAGTTCTTTGCCAGAATTCAAGATATACATGGACTTCGATGCCCTGAAAAAGGCAGGCAACGACACTGCTTTTGTCGATAGTATCGATTACATAGCCAAAGGGTTGAATGAGATTTTCCCAGAAAAAAGCGCTCAACTTTTCAAGAAAGACCTGATGGAAGCTCTTGAAGGAAATCGCCGTCACTTCGCCATTTGGAACAAACGAATAGACTATAACACGTTCAAGGAGGTGCAGAAACTTCCCATTTTCCACCTTTCTATATATAGAAGTGGATTCCATTGGGAAGAATTTAATGCCCGCCGCCGACCGTTCGGTTCACTTGCAAAGCGCACTGTAGGCGACTTGTATGGTGCAAAGGACACGGCAAGATGCGGACTTGAGCTCTATTACGACAAAATTCTGCGAGGAACGGATGGCGTGAAACACCGTAGAAAAGTAAGAAACAAGTTCCTCGACATCACCGACACACCTCCAATCGACGGCGCAGACATCGTCACAACGATTGATGTTGGCATGCAAGACCTTGCTGAACGAGCGCTCATCGATGAGCTAAGACAGATTAATGGCAATGTCGGCGTTGCCATAGTCATGGAGGTTGCTACCGGAGACATCAAGGCTATTGTGAACCTCGACAAGTGCGATGACGGCGAATACCGAGAAATCAAAAATCATGCGGTCAGCGACTTGTTGGAACCTGGCTCGGTTTTCAAGACAGCCTCTATAATGGTGGCACTGGATGACGGAGTAGTTGACACCACCTACAACATTGAAACGGGAGGCGGTGTATGGAATATGTATGGACGAGACATGAAAGACCACAACTGGCGCCGCGGTGGCTATGGAACATTGATGCTCCCATGGACTTTGAAATACAGTTCAAATATCGGTGTAAGCCGTATCATCGATCTGCATTATCACAAGAATCCAGAGAAATTCGTTCAGGGAATTCACCGAATGGGCTTGGCAGACGACTTAAAAATTCCTATCATCGGCTACTCTCCGGCTAAAATCCGAATGCCACAGAAGAACAAACGTAACCAATACACCAACTGGAGCGCAACGGCTCTGGCATGGATGAGTATCGGTTACGAAACCCAAGTACCACCGATATCGACGCTTTCTTTCTACAATGCCATCGCGAATAACGGAAAAATGATGCGCCCACGCTTTGTCAAACAGGTAATCAAAGATGGTGAAGTCGTTATCGATTATCCTCCACAGGTGCTTCATGAGAGAATTGCAAAGGAATCAACCATTACCCAAATCCAGCGCATTTTGACCGAAGTAGTATCGGAAGGATTGGGAAAGAAGGCTGGCTCCGACAAGTTCTCTGTGGCAGGAAAGACCGGTACGGCACAGATGTCGAAAGGAGCGTTGGGCTACAAGTCGGGTGTGACGAACTATTTGCTTAGCTTTGCGGGCTTTTTTCCAGCCGACAAGCCACGTTATAGCTGCATTGTGTGCATTCAGAAGTCAGGGCTGCCAGCTTCTGGAGGTGGTATGAGCGGCGTCGTGTTCCATCACATTGCCGAAGGCATCATGGCACAGAATCTGAAACTAAGCGTTACTGACGCCAGAGACTCAGTGTCATTGCTCATTCCTACCGCAAAAAACGGAAATCTGTTGGCTACCGACTATGTTCTCAATTTCCTTGGCTTCAATGTCAAGAACGGATGGAACGGCGCTTATCCATTTGGCACTCCCGTATGGGGAACAGTAGAGAGCAACAAGAGTGGCGTGATGCTGAACAAGGCTGGCAGCACCAATAACTACACAGTCCCTGACGTCCATGCTATGGGAGCCCGTGACGCAGTCTATATTATGGAAAGACGGGGAATAAAAGTGAGAGTCAACGGGAGAGGGAAAGTACTCCGACAGTCGCTCGCTCCTGGTGAAAGGATCAAAAAAGGCATGATTTGCATTCTGTCGCTCGGATAAATGGCGACACTTATTTACGAGAAGAAAATTAAGAATCAGAATATGAAATTAAGTGATTTACTGAAGACTGTCAAACCACTAACCATCAGTGGTAAGACCGACATTGAAATTGCAGGCATCAACATTGACAGCCGTAAGATAAAGGACGGCCATCTGTTTGTAGCCATTAAGGGTACACAGACAGACGGGCATCGCTTTATCCCGAAAGCGATAGAGCTTGGCGCAACCGCCATCTTGGTTGAGGATATGCCAGAGCAACTTTCAGAAGGAGTTACTTACATACAGGTGAAGTCAACCGAAGATGCCGTGGGGAAAGTCGCGACGATTTTCTACGGAAATCCCTCACACAAGCTGAAGTTGGTGGGAGTTACAGGCACAAATGGAAAAACCACCATTGCCACATTATTATATAATATGTTTCGAAAGTTCGGCCACAAGGTAGGCCTTCTCTCAACGGTATGCAACTACATTAACGACGTTGAGGTACCAGCCGACCACACAACCCCCGACCCTATCGAGCTGAACATACTATTGAGCAGAATGGTTGAGGCAGGATGCGAGTACGCTTTCATGGAATGTTCGAGCCATGCCATTCACCAAAGGCGCATTGGCGGACTGAAATTTGCCGGTGGTCTGTTCACCAATCTCACACGAGACCACCTCGACTACCACAAGACCTTCGAGAATTACCGTAATGCAAAGAAGATGTTTTTCGACGACTTGACGAAAGACGCTTTCGCCATAACCAATGCCGACGACAAGAACGGCATGATAATGGTACAAAACTGCAAGGCAAAAGTAAAGACTTACTCCGTTAAACGCATGGCAGATTTCCGTGCGAGAATCTTGGAGTGCCACTTTGAGGGAATGTACCTTGAGGTGAACGGCAAGGAAGTGGGTGTGCAATTTATCGGAAAATTCAACGTCAGCAACCTTCTTGCCGTTTACGGTTGCGCCATCATGCTGGGCAAACAGGCCGACGAAGTCTTATTGGCGCTCAGCACACTGAAGAGCGTCAACGGCAGGTTAGAACCCATCAATTCGCCCGAAGGCTACACAGCGATTGTTGACTATGCCCATACGCCTGACGCATTGGAGAACGTGCTGATAGCCATCCACGACGTACTCGATGGCAAAGGTGGAAAAGTAATCACCGTTTGCGGAGCAGGAGGAAACCGCGACAAGGGTAAGCGGCCGCTGATGGCTGTGGAAGCAGTCAAGCGGAGCAACAAAGTGATACTGACCAGCGACAATCCACGCGACGAAGAGCCACAGGCCATCATCGACGACATGATAGCGGGTCTCGACAATACGCAGAAGAAAAAAGTACTCAGCATTGTTGACCGACGCGAGGCTATCCGCACCGCTTGCATGATGGCTGAGAAGGGAGACGTGATACTCGTGGCCGGAAAGGGACACGAGACCTATCAGGAAATCAATGGTGTCAAGCACCACTTCGACGACCATGAGGTCATAAAGGATATATTTGGCATTCAGTAAACTTCAAGGATGAAAGTCCTACTGGGCGCAACAACTTAACAAAGATATTATGCTATATTACATTTTCCGATGGCTCGATCATTTTGGCATCAGTGGCTCACACCTCTGGGGTTACATCAGTTTCAGGGCCATACTGGCGCTGATTCTGGCTTTGGTCATCTCTGCTTGGTTCGGCGAGAAATTCATCAAGTATCTCAAAAGAAAACAAATCAGTGAGACTCAACGCGATGCAAGCATCGACCCGTTTGGTGTCAACAAGATTGGCGTTCCCTCAATGGGAGGTATCATCATCATCGTGGCCTTACTCATACCCGTGCTGCTTCTTGGGCGATTGCGCAACATCTACCTCATCCTAATGGTTATCACCACCCTGTGGCTGGGACTTCTCGGAGGTATGGACGACTTCATCAAGATATTTCGACACAACAAGGATGGACTGAAGGGTAAGTACAAGGTGGTCGGTCAAATTACCATTGGCTTGATAGTGGGCCTTGTCCTTTGGGCCTCACCTGACGTCAAGTCGAACATCAACCTTGAGGTGATGCAGGAAAATGGACAGGAAATCGTGGTGCAACACAAGGAAAAAGCTGAAAAGACGCTCAAGACGACCATCCCTTTTATGAAGGACCACAATCTCGACTACTCTAAAATCATGTCCTTCTGTGGCAAATACAAGACGGCTGCCGGTTGGATTCTGTTTGTCGTGATGACCATTTTCGTGGTGACAGCCGTGTCAAACGGCGCCAACCTGAACGATGGAATGGACGGGATGTGTGCAGGCAACTCCGCCATCATAGGTGTGGCACTCGGAATCTTCGCCTACGTGAGCAGCCACATACAATACGCAGCCTACTTAAACATCATGTACATACCAGGATCGGAGGAACTGGTGGTATTCTTCATGGCATTTATTGGTGCACTGATTGGATTTCTCTGGTACAACGCTTATCCGGCACAGGTATTCATGGGCGATACAGGAAGTCTGACGATTGGCGGCATCATCGCAGTCGGAGCCATCATCATCCACAAGGAATTGCTATTGCCTATTCTTTGCGGAATTTTCTTCGTCGAGAGCCTAAGCGTGATCATACAGGTGTATTACTTCAAGACAGGAAAGCGGAAAGGCATCAAGCGACGCATCTTCAAGCGCACGCCAATTCACGACAACTTCCGCACACAGGACAGTCAGCTCGATCCCGACTGTCAGTATGTTGTCAAGACACCGCACTCGGCCATCCACGAAAGCAAGATTACCATCCGTTTCTGGATTACGACCATCATCCTCGCGGCCTTAGCCATCATCACATTGAAGATAAGATAGAGATAAAGGGGAAATAGAAAACAACAGCTGGGAGAATGGGGTGACAACCAACCCAGCCGATGGAACAAACAAAAAATTATGAAAAGAATAGTTGTTTTAGGAGCAGGCGAAAGTGGAGCAGGTGCAGCCGTACTTGCTAAGGCAAAGGGCTTCGACGTGTTCGTTTCGGATATGTCGGCCATTAAGGACAAGTACAAGAAGCTGCTCAACGACCATCACATCCAATGGGAAGAAGGACACCACACTGAGGAAAAAATACTCAGTGCCGACGAGGTCATCAAGAGTCCAGGCATACCGAAGGAAGCCCCGATGATACAGAGGCTTATCAAGCAGGGCACACACATCATCAGCGAGATTGAATTTGCCGGCCGTTACACCAACTCCAAGATGATATGTATCACCGGGAGCAACGGAAAGACAACGACCACAAGCCTCATCTTCCATATATTCAAGGATGCCGGCTACGACGTTGGACTGGCCGGAAACATCGGGAAGAGTCTGGCTTTGCAAATCGCCGAAGAGCCTCATGCCTATTACATCATCGAATTGAGCAGTTTCCAACTCGACAACATGTATGACTTCCATGCCAACATTGCCATATTGCTCAACATCACACCCGACCACCTCGACCGGTACGACTTCAAGTTCGAGAACTATGCCGACGCAAAGATGCGTATCATCCAAAATCAGACGGAGGAGGACAGCTTCATTTATTGGAACGACGATCCTGTCATCAAGAAGGAACTGGAGAAATTCGACGTCCGAGCCGTGCAATACCCCTTCTCTGAACTTAAGGAGAAAGGCTGCATCGGTTATATCGAGGAAGGACAGTACACCATCGAGGAGCCCACTCCTTTCAACATGGAGCAAGAGTCTCTATCGCTGACTGGCAAGCACAACATCTACAACTCGCTGGCAGCCGGTATAGCATCGAACATCAGTGGTATCAAGAAAGAAGACATCCGCAAGAGCCTGAGCAACTTTCCGGGTGTCGAGCACCGCTTGGAGAAAGTGTGCAAAGTGGCTGGAGTGCAATACATCAACGACTCAAAGGCTACCAATGTCGATGCCTGCTGGTATGCACTGGAGAGCATGAGAACCCCGACCATTCTCATTATCGGGGGCAAGGACAAAGGAAACGACTACAGTGCCATCAAAGACCTTGTAAAAGAGAAGTGCGTAGGACTGGTCTATCTGGGAGCCGACAATAAGAAACTACACGACAATTTCGACTCACTCGGCATCCCTGTGCGCGACACCCACTCCATGAAAGAGTGCATAGAGGCTTGCTACGAGATGGCGAAGGCTGGCGACACAGTGCTGCTCAGCCCTTGTTGCGCCAGTTTCGACCTGTTCAAGAACATGGAAGACCGTGGCGAACAGTTCAAGACATTGGTCAGAGCACTGTAGGACCTGAGAAAGAAAATAGGTAAATAAATCCTTATCGACATAAATGAGCAACTGGTCACTTAGCAATATTTTCAAAGGGGACAAAGTAATCTGGATGGTCTTTTTCTTCCTTTGCATGATAAGCATCATTGAGGTTTACTCCGCCTCAAGTTCGTTGTCGTACAAAGGCGGCAACTACTGGAGTCCTATTCTCAAGCATGGCGGCACCTTGTTCCTTGGTGCGTTCATGATGATAGTCGTCATGAACATCAAATGCCGCTACTTCAAGCTGGCAACTCCCATCCTGCTTATGTTCTCGTTCATCACACTCGTTTGGGTGTGGATTGCGGGAGAGACCACCAACGGTGCCAACCGTTGGATAACGTTCATTGGCATACAGTTCCAACCATCAGAAATTGGAAAGGGGGCACTCATGCTGGCCATCTCTCAGATACTCAGTGCCATGCAGACAGACAAGGGGGCTGACAAAAAAGCCTTCCAGTACATCCTTATCGTGTCGGCATTCATTATCATCCCCATCATCTTTGAGAACCTGTCAACAGCAATGCTCATTTCATTTACCGTCATTCTGATGATGTTCGTCGGACGTGTGCCGCTGAAACAGATTGGCAAACTGCTCGGTGTCATTGCGCTGATAGCAGTGTTGGCACTATCGTTGGTCATGCTTGTGGGAAAAAACAATCCACAAGTGAGCACGAAACAGAACCTCACGGAGCAAACCATACAGGAGACAGAGAAGAAAGAAGGATTGGTTGACAAGCTGTTCCACCGTGCCGACACGTGGAAGGCGCGTATCTACAAATTTTTCGACAACACTTATGTTGCCCCGAAGGATTTCGACCTCGACAAGGACGCACAGATAGGGCATGCCAACATTGCCATAGCATCATCGAATGTCGTGGGAAAAGGACCGGGGAACTCCACCGAGCGCGATTTCCTCTCGCAGGCTTTCTCGGATTTCATTTATGCCATCATCATTGAGGAGATTGGCATTGAGGGAGCGGCGCTCGTGGCCCTACTCTACATCGTACTGCTTTTCAGGACGGGAAAGATAGCCAACAAATGCGAGAATTCATTCCCCGCATTCCTCGCCATGGGTATCTCATTTCTACTGGTGACGCAAGCCCTGTTCAACATGGCGGTTGCCGTTGGACTGGCCCCCGTAACCGGACAGCCACTGCCACTGATTAGCAAGGGTGGAACATCGACCATCATCAACTGCATCTATATCGGGGCTCTGCTCAGCATCAGCCGATTTGCCAAACAGCGAAGCGAGGAGAACGACTCGACAAAAACTGACCAGCAATAAGGTGGGAATAGCCACGAATATTGTTCATCGAAATCAGTTACGGCATTGACAACGACTATCCGCATGCCGCTCATGCAACAACCGAACATGCATAGAGAGATCATTGTCGCGCAGGCATTGACAGAATAAAGGAAAAGAGAAAAATGGACAGTCAATCCTTTTAAAATTGAAATTATAACGACCTGTAAATCAACAGTGTAAAAATTCAAATCTAAAAGCTGACCTTTTGCAACATGAAAGCTGACCTTTTGAGCAACAATCGATGACCTTTTGGTTCTCGGAAGATAATGAAAGGGAAGTCCGTTGTGAAATTATTTTACAATGACCGCTCAAAAAATCAAGAAGAGAGGCAGAACTTTAGACTAATGAGGTTTCTGGCATCAGATTTGGGTTAAAAAGGTCTGAAAATTAGAAAAAGAGAAAAAAAATGATTAACTTTGTCAGTTAATAGATAAGTACAATGGACGAAGGGTTAAGAATCATTATCAGCGGAGGCGGAACTGGCGGACACATTTTTCCCGCCATATCAATTGCCAACGCCATCAAAGCTAAACATCCAGATGCTAAAATACTCTTTGTAGGAGCAGAAGGGCGAATGGAAATGCAGCGAGTACCTGCTGCCGGATATGAAATCAAGGGCCTGCCCATCAAGGGTTTCAACAGGGCCAACAAACTAAAGAACTTCAGCGTTCTGATAAAACTTTGGAAAAGTCTCAGACTTGCCAGGAAAATCATTAAGGAATTCAATCCGCAAGCTGCCGTAGGAGTGGGTGGATATGCCAGTGGTGCTACCCTTTACGAATGCTCAAAGATGAGCATTCCTTGTCTGATTCAGGAGCAAAACTCATACGCTGGGGTAACCAACAAGTTGCTTGCCAAGAGGGCGCAGAAAATTTGCGTGGCCTACGAGGGTATGGAACGTTTCTTCCCAGCCGACAAAATTATCATGACGGGCAATCCGGTACGGCAAAACGTACTGGAGTCGCCACTCGATCAGGAAGAAGCGCGCAAGAGTTTCGGGCTGAGTCCGACAAAAAAGACCATACTTCTGGTAGGGGGAAGCCTCGGAGCACGAACTATCAACCGCTCAATCATGGAGCATCTTGACTTGGTGGAGAAGTCTGACGCACAATTCATTTGGCAAACGGGCAAGTTCTATCACCAAAGCATCGTTGATGCCATAAAGGGCAAGGAACAACCCAACCTGAAGGTGATGGACTTCATCAGCGATATGGGGACGGCCTACAAGGCTGCCGACCTGATTATCAGTCGTGCCGGAGCAAGTTCCATCAGCGAATTTCAGCTCATCGGCAAACCGGTAATTCTCGTCCCCAGCCCCAACGTGGCCGAAGACCACCAGACCAAGAACGCCATGGCGCTCGTCAACAAGGAAGCAGCTCTGTATGTCAAGGATGCTGACGCACCAAACACATTGCTTTCGCTGGCGCTTCGCACCATCGCCGACGACAAAAAACTAAAAAGTCTGAGTGAAAACGTGAAAAAAATGGGGCTGAAAGATTCAGCCGACATCATTGCCGACGAGGTGATGCGTCTGATAAAATAATTGGAACAATGGAACTCAAAGATATAAAAGCCGTTTATTTCGTAGGAGCTGGGGGCATAGGCATGAGTGCGATAGCCCGCTATTTCCGCCAGAAAGGGCTCGTGGTAGGAGGATACGACAAGACACCATCCGACCTTACACGACGATTGGAAGAAGAAGGCATACGTCTGCACTACGAGGAGGACGTCAATCAGATACCCGAAGAATGCAAACTGAAGGAATCTACACTCGTCATCTACACGCCAGCCATTCCCGCAACACACAAGGAACTTGCTTTTTTCCGTGAGAATGGATTTGAAATCGAGAAGCGTGCACAGGTGTTGGGCAGACTGACACAGACCCACAAGGGGCTATGCTTTGCCGGAACACACGGCAAGACCACCACTTCGACGATGTGCGCACACATCATGCACCAGAGTCATCTTGACTGCAACGCCTTCCTCGGTGGCATATCAAAGAATTATGGCACCAACTACATCTTGTCAGACAAGAGCGATTACGTGGTGATTGAGGCCGACGAGTTCGACCGATCGTTCCATTGGCTACGGCCCTGGATGAGCGTTATAACATCGACCGACCCCGACCATCTGGACATCTACGGAACAAAAGAGGCTTACCTTGAGAGCTTCCGCCACTACACTGAGCTGATTCAACCTGGAGGAGCCTTGGTCATCCACAAGGATTTGGAGATGCGACAGAACGTGCAGCAAGGCGTAACAGTGTATGAATACAGCCGGCACGAAGGAGATTTCCATGCCGACAACGTGAGAATAGAAAACGGAACGATTCACTTTGACTTCGTTTCGCCCGTCGAGAATGTAGCCGACATAGAGCTGGGACAGCCCGTTCCCATCAACATCGAGAACAGTGTGGCGGCTATGGCTCTGGCCCAACTTAACGGATGCTCTGCCGACGAGCTGCGTAACGGAATGAGGACATACGCAGGGGTTGACCGCCGCTTCGACTTTAAAATCAAAAACGACCGGCATGTGTTCCTGTCCGACTACGCACACCACCCGAAAGAAATACTGCAGAGTGCCAAAAGCCTCAAGGAGATATACCCCAACCGTAAGGTAACGGTTATCTTCCAACCTCATTTATACACCCGAACGCGAGACTTCTATCAAGAATTCGCCGACGCTCTAAGCCATTTCGACGAGGTGGTGCTCACCGAAATCTATCCGGCACGTGAAGAACCCATCCCGGGAGTTAGCTCGGCGCTCATCTTCGAGAACCTGAAAGAGGGAGTTGAGCGTAGGATGATATTGAAAGACGAAGTCATCGACTTTGTAAAAGAACACGACTTCGATGTACTTGTGGTACTGGGCGCTGGCAATTTGGACAACTATGTCCCTGAAATTGCCGAAATCCTAAAAGGAAAAGAATAGAAAATGCGCATTCATTGGAAGAAGATCATCATCTGCATACTGGACGTCGTCCTGGCATTCTATCTGGTCATGGCTATCACATCTTGGAATACGCCAGACAAAAGCAACCGTGTGTGCACGAAAGTGGATATTAACATCTCCGACTCCAATAACGCAGGATTCCTCAGCGCTGAGGAAATAAAGCAAATTCTCGTAAAAGAACAGCTCTATCCGCTCAACAAGCAAGTGAAATTCATTGAACCACGGAAAATCGAGGAAGCACTGAAGGTAGGGCCATTCGTGAACACCGCACAATGCTATGTCACCGAAAACGGGCACGTGAACATTAATATCTCACAGCGAATGCCAATAGTCAGAATCAAAAGCAGTAAGGGCGACGACTATTACCTTGACGACAACGGTGGAATATTGCCCAACTCGAAATACACAAGCGACTTGATTATCGCCTCAGGAAACATCAACCAGTGGTTTGCACATTACGGAATTGCTCCACTTGCGAAATCGATCAGCAAGTCACAATTCTGGCTTAACCAAATAGAACAAATCAATGTGCTCGCCGACAGAGGTATAGAGCTGGTGCCAAGAGTGGGCGACCACATCCTCTTCATAGGCTATCTACCCATGAAGAAGAACAAAGCAGAGAATGAAGCGGCAATAGACGAGTTCGTTCAGAGAAAACTCACCCGACTGGAGAAGTTCTATCGCTATGGACTCTCACATGCGGGGTGGAACAAATACTCATACATCAACGTGGAGTTCGACAACCAAATCATCTGTAAACGTAAGCCTTCCACAAACGAAAGCCAAGAGGAAGCAGTGGCAGAAGAGTATCAAAACGAAGCAACAGAATAAAAGAAGAAAAAAATATTTACGTGTATGGCAGAATTCATTGTAGCCATTGAACTGGGCTCATCAAAGATTACAGGAATCGCCGGCAAGAAAAACCTTGACGGAAGTATCTCTGTGAATGCCGTTGTCAAGGAAAACGCCTCGCAATGCATCCGCAAGGGCGTAGTCTATAACATCGACAAGACAGGGCAGTGCTTAACCAATATCATCACAAAACTCAAGAAACAACTGAAACACGAGATCTCTCATGTTTACGTAGGTGTCGGAGGACAGTCTATTCGCAGCGTGAAGAATGTCATTGTCAAAGAACTCCCTGGCGAGACGATCATCACCAGCGATATGATCAATGAGCTGATGGACGCCAATCGCAACATGACCTACCAAGAACAGGAGATTCTTGATGCCGCCACACAGGAATATAAGGTTGACAACCAATACTCCATCGACCCCGTGGGCATCAAGGCCAACCATCTGGAAGGCAACTTCCTGAACATACTTTGGCGCAAGTCGTTCTACGACAACCTGAACAATTGTTTCGAAAAAGCAGGCATTGCAATCGCGGAGATGTACCTTGCGCCACTCGCTTTGGCAGACAGCGTGCTGACAGAGGCCGAGAAACGCGGTGGATGCGTGCTCGTTGACCTTGGCGCTGATACGACAACCATATCTGTCTATTACAAGAACATCCTCCGTCATTTGGCCGTCCTACCACTCGGCTCTGCCAATATAACCAAGGATATTGCCAGTTTGCAGCTGGAAGAAAAAGATGCCGAAGCCATGAAGCTGAAGTATGCGAGCGCTTACACCGACAACAACGAAATCGACAATAACCTCAGCTATCCCCTTGACGCAGATAGAACAATCGAAAGCCGCAAGTTCATCGAGATTGTAGAAGCCCGCGTGGAGGAAATCATTGAGAATGTAATCTACCAGATTCCCCCAGAGTTCATAGACAAGCTCTTAGGTGGTTTCATTCTGACTGGCGGCGGCTCGAATTTGCGGAACATCGAACGTGCCTTCCGCAACCATACACACGTAAACAAGATAAGGATTGCGCAGTTCGTATCACACACCATCACCTCAGGCGATGCCGACATCAATGCGAAGAACGGAACAATGAACACCATTCTGGGATTGTTGGCAAAGGGAGACATGAACTGCGCCGGTGCTGAAATCAATCCTGACAAGTCGCTCTTTGAGGAAAACAAGACAACCACCTCAAGCACGACCGACATTCACCAAACCCCTCGCAAGCCAACCGAAATAGGACAGGGAGTCGTCCTGACAGCAGCCGAGAAAGAAAAGGCAGAGGCCGAGAGACGCAGACTGGAAGAGGAGGAACGCAAGCGCAGGGAAGAAGAGGAAGAGAGAATCAGACAGGAAGAGGAAGAAAAGCGAAAGAACAGCTTCTGGGGCAAGTTGAGCCGCAAAATCAAAGACTTTAGCGGTTCTATCCTCGAACCCGAAGATTAATGATTGCAGAAAGATTGGTAAAGAAAGAACATAAGAAAGGAAATACTGTTATGGCAGACAACAATAATAGAATGGAGATTCTCGATTTCGGCGAACCTGAACAGAACAGCATCATTAAGGTTATCGGAGTCGGTGGTGGAGGTGGCAATGCCGTCAACCACATGTACAAGGAGGGTATCCACGAAGTGACATTCGTACTATGCAACACCGATGCCCAGTCGCTCAACGATTCACCTGTGCCCGTCCATCTTCAGTTGGGCAAAGAGGGCCTCGGCGCAGGCAACAAACCTGCTAAGGCGAAGGAAGCAGCCGAAGAAACACTCGACGATATCAAGAAAATGCTCAACGATGGGACCAAGATGGCATTCATCACCGCAGGAATGGGCGGAGGAACCGGTACGGGAGCAGCCCCCGTCATTGCACGGTTGAGCAAGGAACTGGGAATCCTCACAGTCGGAATCGTCACCATTCCCTTCCGCTTCGAGGGCGACAAGAAAATCGACCAGGCACTCGACGGCGTAGAAGAAATGTCGAAACACGTTGACGCACTTTTGGTTATCAATAACGAGCGCCTTCGCGAAATCTATCCAGAGATGAGCGTCCTCGATGCCTTCGGAAAGGCAGACGACACACTAAGCATTGCTGCGAAGAGCATTGCTGAAATCATCACCGTCCACGGTCTTATCAACCTCGACTTCAACGACGTTAGGACAGTTTTGAAAGACGGTGGCGTAGCCATCATGAGCACAGGCTATGGCGAAGGCGAAGGCCGCGTGAAGCAAGCTATTGAAGATGCACTCAACTCACCGTTGCTCAACGACAACGACATATACAACTCAAAGAAAATATTGCTTTCCATCAATTTCAGCAGCGACAACACTGAGAATGCGGGACTGACAATGGAGGAAATGAACGACGTCAACGAGTTTATGGAACGCTTCAGTGGCGGATTTGAACTGAAATGGGGACTTGCACTCGCCCCAGAGCTCGACAAGAAGGTGAAAGTGACCATCCTTGCCACTGGCTTCGGTATCGAAGATGTTGACGGAATGGGAAGCCACCTGCTCAAGCATTCACAAGAAGAAGCCGCTCGCATAGCCGAGGAGGAGGAGCGCAATGCCGAACGCCGCGACCGCCGTGAGCGTTACTACAAGGACAACAACAACTCACAATACAAGCGCCGTCCGCACATCTACCTTTTCTCACCTGACGACCTCGACAACGAAGACATCATCCTCGCAATCGAGAACACTCCGACCTACAAGCGCACCAAACAGATGATAAAAGAGTTGAAGGCAGCGCCTGAAAAGACGGAGGACGAAAGTCAAGGCGAAATGGTTCAAGGCACCATCAGCTTCACTTAATCAAAAATAAAGACAAGAAACTAATACTCAAGGGGATGTGTCGAACCGACATATCCCCTTGATTTGTATAGCCACCAGCCCCAAAAAACACTTCGACTACAATCTTTTCCATCACCTTATTTGACAAATACCGCAGGATAGTACAGCAACAGTGCCAATTCGGCCAAAAAGTCATTACCTCTGAGCTGATGACACGTGGCATGAGAAATTCACTCCCCTACCCCGACAAATAAGCTATCGCACCATCGGAATCCGCCATTAATACCTTTGCTGATTTCATTTGATTGCCAAACAGCTTGTTTGTTGTTCTTCTGAAGACGTAGCGGACTACAGCGAGAGAAAGCAAAAGGAGAGTTTCTGACAGCCGAATGAAAGCAGTCAGAAGGCCTATTATCATCGTCTAAATCCTGAAAATACGATCAGACAAAAGATGTCGGATGATAAAAGGTCAGCTATCGCCAAGCAAAAGGTCAGCTTTTACAATCCAAAAGCTTAGGTTTTGCAATCCCCTTTGTATAATATTGAATTACTGAAAGTTACAAAAGCAGTGGCATCTACTTTTTAATAAGTCTTTCCAACACAGTGATTTCACGCAAAAACTTCTTTCAAGATTTTAAAACTTTGCAGTTCAGGCATATTAGGCACGTGCAACCGATAGTAACGCAGTGCCAGTTCGGTGAACCGATTGCGGTCTGTGTGCGATAGTTTGAAGAGCTGCATCGTCTCATAGTCCATTCTCATCAACTGATTTACTCGGCTGGCATCCAACGGTTCAAGAAAATCGGAATGCAAAGGCGCCACTCCCACAAAGCAACCATTACGCAAATCAAAGTAACAATCTGGCTCATATTCATTCAGATTGGGATAAAAGCCGATGAAACGGCTCAAGCGCATCATGAAAACAAGATGGAAATTGGCATAGTTCGACACCGAACCGTCGAGCCATTGCAAGCTGGTGACAATGTAATTGAATAAGGATCGATTCTCCTGCTCGCCCTTTGTCACGTGAAAAAGGAACTCCGAGAGAAACAACATGACACTCGATTTAACAGGATCGATGGGAATGGACAAATAAGGCAGTGCTATCCTGACATCCTTGATATGCTGAAGATTAGCCTTTTGCCGGTAGTCGAATTCGATATCCAACACCGTCATGGGCTGAAAAAACTGCTTCTTCACCTTTGCCTTTGATGTTTTGGGAAGGCGCACCATAAAAGACAGACGCCCCCACACATCGGTGAGAACCTCGACAATCAGCGACGAGTCGCCAAACTTGATTTGATGCAATACAATTGCACTCGATTTTGTCAGCATAATTATGGATTGGCATACAAAAGTACAAAAATATCTACTCATTTGAAAAAATAACCGCTAAAATTTGGATGATTGAAATAAATCAACTACCTTTGCACCCGCAAATCAAAAGCATGGTCCCTTCGTCTATCGGCTAGGACACAAGATTTTCATTCTTGCAAGAGGGGTTCGATTCCCCTAGGGACTACGAAACAAATAATAAGAGAACGTAAAGATGGCAAATCACAAATCATCACTTAAAAGAATCCGCCAGGACAAGGCTAAGTCGCTGCACAACAAATATTATGCAAAGACAATGCGCAATGCGGTTCGTAAACTGCGCGCTATTTCAGATAAAGACGAGGCTATTAAGCTTTACCCTTCAGTGCAGAAGATGCTTGACAAACTTGCTAAGACCAATATCATTCACAAGAAAAAGGCAGCAAACCTGAAGTCAGGCCTATGTAAGCACATTGCCGCATTGGGCTAATAGGCTCTACAGTCATAGCTAATAAAGAATAATGAAGGTCGTAATCCAGATGGATTATGACCTTTTCCATTTGGAATTTGACAAGAAGGCATTATCATCAGACACCTCATTAACCACCACAGCATATCCACCAATGAATCTTCAAGTATCTGCAATTTAACAATACGTTAAACTCGACAAGAAGATTTACAACCTTTCCAAAATCAGCACATGCCCCAATGAGCTATTTGGGTTAATAAAAAAAGCCGTTATTTATCCTTGATTTATTTCTATAATTCAAGGATTTTTTGTATCTTTGCCTATCAATATTCTAAAGAGAAAATGGCAGATATTATAGAAAACGAGAACAATTACTCGGCCAGCAACATTCAAGTGCTCGAAGGACTTGAAGCAGTGCGCAAACGCCCAGCCATGTATATTGGCGATATAAGCGAAAAAGGTCTCCACCATCTTATCAACGAAACAGTAGATAACTCCATCGACGAAGCGATGGCAGGTTATTGCAGCCACATCGAAGTGACCATCAACGAAGACAATTCCGTTACCGTTGAGGACGACGGACGCGGTATTCCAGTTGACGAACACGAGAAACTGCACAAGAGTGCACTTGAAGTCGTTATGACAGTGCTCCATGCCGGCGGTAAGTTCGACAAGGGTTCCTACAAGGTCAGCGGAGGTTTGCACGGTGTCGGCGTAAGTTGTGTGAACGCCTTGTCTTCTCACATGATGTCTCAAGTTTACCGTGAAGGCAAAATCTACCAACAAGAATACGAACAGGGCAAGCCTCTCTATCCAGTAAAGATTGTCGGTTCAACCGACAAAACGGGTACACGCCAACAGTTCTGGCCAGACAAGACCATCTTTACGACCACCATTTACCAGTGGGACATTGTAGCACGGCGCATGCGTGAGCTGGCTTTCCTAAACGCTGGAATCAAAATCACACTGACAGACCTCCGCCCTGACGAAAACGGAAAGACCCGTCAGGAAGTGTTTCATGCCAAAGAAGGATTGAAGGAGTTCGTGAGATACGTTGATCGCCACCGTACCCACCTTTTTGACGACGTCATTTACCTAAAGACCGAAAAGCAAGGCATCCCCATTGAGGTTGCAATCATGTACAACACTGATTACAACGAGAACATCCACTCTTACGTAAACAACATCAACACCATAGAGGGCGGAACCCATCTCACTGGTTTCCGCGCCGCACTGACCCGTACCCTGAAGTCTTATGCCGACAACGACCCTCAAATATCCAAGCAGATAGAGAAGGCAAAGATTGAGATTACGGGCGAGGACTTCCGCGAAGGGTTGACCGCAGTGATTTCAATCAAGGTCGCTGAGCCACAATTCGAGGGCCAGACCAAGACCAAATTAGGAAACAGCGAGGTTTCAGGAGCTGTCCAACAGGCCGTGGGCGAGGCGCTATCCTACTACCTTGAGGAGAACCCCAATGAGGCAAAGCTGATTTGCGACAAGGTAATACTGGCTGCCACAGCACGTATTGCAGCGCGCAAGGCCCGCGAGAGCGTACAGAGGAAGAACGTTATGACGGGCGGAGGACTTCCGGGAAAGCTGGCCGACTGCTCTAACAAAGACCCAAAGGAATGTGAAATTTTCCTCGTCGAGGGTGATTCAGCCGGTGGTTCGGCAAAGCAAGGTCGCGACCGTTACACACAGGCGATTCTCCCACTGCGCGGTAAGATTCTCAATGTTGAGAAAGTGCAGCGCCACCGTGTATTTGAGGCAGAGTCTGTGATGAACATCATCCAGTCGATTGGTGTCCGTTTCGGCGTGGAAGGCGAAGGCGATTTCGAAGCCAACACCGAGAAACTTCGCTACGACAAGATAATCATCATGACCGATGCCGATGTCGATGGCTCTCACATCGACACGCTGATTATGACTCTGTTCTACCGCTACATGCCAAAAGTCATCGAAGAAGGGCATCTGTACATCGCCACTCCACCACTCTATAAATGTACTTATAAGAAGATAAGCGAGTACTGCTACACCGAACAGCAGCGTCTTCAGTTCATCGACAAGTATGGAAACGGCGTCGAAGACGGAAAGACAATCCACACACAGCGCTACAAAGGTTTGGGAGAAATGAACCCAGAGCAACTTTGGGAAACGACAATGAACCCCAAAACCCGTCTTCTCAAGCAGGTTACCATCGAGAACGCCACTGTTGCCGACGAGATTTTCTCCATGCTGATGGGAGATGACGTTGAGCCACGTCGCGAATTTATCGAAGAAAACGCTACTTATGCCAATATCGACGCATAAGCTGTCCGACTGGGCTTGACCAGCTGACAACAACATAACAATCCCCTTTCAGAAAGAAGGCCAAGAAGCAAAGATTACCGACTCACATCGTTCTGCGCTGACACCTCTTACTGAAAGGGGATTTTTCATTGTCACTCCTACCCCAAGACATAGATTACCGAACTGCCAAACCACTTTGAGAAAGGTCCTGTTTTCAATCTTTTCTATGCTCAAAGAAGATGATTGATAAAGGAACGTGTAACCAACTGATTCTTTGAACATTAGAAAAGTTAAAGCAAAAGCTCACCTATGGTCGTTCAAAAGCATATCTTTTGAACGGTCGAAGGTGAGCTTTTAGTTTGCCATAGCTGACCTTTTTGCAGAGCAAAGTTCAGAGTGATGTGACAAGAGACGGGCATTCAGACAAAAAGACCAATCAATATTAGTATAAAGGGAATAGTTTTATTCAAAATTCAGTAAACTTATCAAGATGTTCCCGATAAGCTAATCTTCATCCGATAACAATGTTTGTAGCGTAAATTGTCTATTTTTCCTCATAAATTGTTCGTTTTTTACAAATAAATCTGTAAATTTGCAATCGAATACATGTAAATTAACCGAATTAAACTTATGAGAGAAATTTATGTGGAAATGGTAAAAAGGGAATTTCCCTTAGGCTACAATGTTGACGATGAGTTCCTTCTGTACGACAGTTCAACAGGTATTCCCGTGCTGCAAGAGACCTCACGCTTGAAATGTCTGGTCCTCGCTCTCTGCACAGATGGTGAAATAAGCTACACAGTTGACACAGAGCAGTACGTTGCCAGTGCTGGCGACATTCTGATTGCCAACGAAGGGCAGGTTGTAGGCGACTATTGGGCCAGGCCAAACACAAAGGGCGTGATGCTGATTGTGTCTAACAATTTCTTCCAAGATATCGTGAGCGGCATCAGCGACTTGTCAACCTTGTTCCTATTTGCACGCCGGCATCCCGTCTTTCATCTTGAGCAGAAACTTGTCAAGGAGCTGATAACATACAGCGAGAGCATCAAGCACAAGATAAACGACACTTCCCATAAGTTCAGACGTGAGTTGGTAGCCACCATTCTCAAGGTTCTCATCTATGACATGTCGAATGTCATCTACAGTGTACAGCACATTCAGAAACAAGGAAAGACCAGAGCAGAAGTCATTTTCTCAGAGTTCATCAAGCTGGTGGAGAAGGATTTCCGCAAACAACGTCGCTTAGGATGGTACGCCGAGCAACTTTGCATCACGCCGAAATACCTCTCCGAAACCGTCAAGGGTGTCAGTAAACGCACCCCCAGCGACTGGATAGACTACTATGTCATGCTCGAAATACGGGTGATGCTCAAGAACAGCAAGATGAGCATTAAGCAGATTGCCGAAGAACTCAACTTCCCCAACCAGAGTTCGCTCGGAAAATACTTCAAGGAACACTACGGAACAAATCCCTCTCACTTCAGAAGGAGTTAAGAAAGGGCCATCTACAAAGTCCTCAACCGCAAGCTATCTGAGTAGCACTCGTCAGGCTGCTTGCGGTTTTCGGTTTACTATTGATGGATAACGAATGGATTTGAGCTAATCAAACAGCACAGTCGAAGCCCGCATCAGGGGATGGTTGCAGCGGATTCAATATCTGGTCGGCCACCGATTCCAACTCACAGTACCATGCTTCGCCGAACTTACGAATGAGAGGAGCTTTCAAAAACTTATAGACTGGCAAATCCAACTCCTGACCTTTTTTCACCGCAGCCTTGCAAACATCCCAGCGATGATAGTTGATGCCAGTGAGACCATTGTCGAATTGTTTCACTCGAATCGGATAAAGCGCACACGAAAGCGGTTTCACAAATGCCGTCTTGCCAGCCCTGAACGAGCGTTCCAAGGCACAAAGGCAACAATCCTTCTCATAACAGGTAAAGACACAGTCCTTTCCGTTGACAATACTTGTCACCAAATCGCCCTCCTCGTCAGTATAAGCCACGCCCTGCTGGTCGATAACGGACTGTGACGAGGCATTCAAATCACTCCATACGACATCAAGAGCTTCCTCGATTGCCCCTATTTCATCAAGAGTGACAGGCGCACCAGCATCACCCTCAACGCAACAGATACCCTTACAGGCATCAAGATCACAACAAAATTTCTCCGTAAATATGTCTGGCGAGACAAGTACGTCGCCTATCTGCAAGATAGGCATCATCGATGTTCTACTCATTAGCGTAACTTACACGTAAAAACAGAAAGGAAAGCTGTCTGCTTTTTAAACGGTGCAAAGTTACAATAAAGAGGGAAAAAATTGCAAAAGTTATCTGATTTTTTATCAATCAGTATTGAAAAATAATTCGTTCGCCCTACCATTTAATGGGCATAAGTCCATTTTCTTCCAAATAAGCATTGCAACGTGAGAACTGATGCTGACCAAACCAACCGCCACGGTTAGCCGACAGGGGCGAGGGATGTACCGATTCCAATATACAATGCCGAGTGCTGTCAATCAGATACTTCTTGGAACGGGCAAAGCCTCCCCAGAGCATGAACACAAGATGATCACGATTCGCACTGAGAGCCTTGATGGCAGCATCGGTGAAAGTTGCCCATCCCAACCGTTGATGGCTATTGGCCATGTGCGCCCGGACAGTAAGTGTGGCATTGAGCAAGAGTATTCCTTGTTCAGCCCATCGGGTAAGGTCGCCCGACTTCTGAACTGTCACACCAAGATCCTGTTCAATCTCCTTGTAGATATTGATGAGCGACGGTGGCATGGCTATCCCCTCAGGCACGGAAAAGCTCAATCCCATGGCCTGACCTGGCTCATGATAAGGGTCTTGACCAAGAATCACTACCTTAGCCCTGTCGAATGGACAGAGATTGAAGGCATTGAATATCAATTTTCCTGGCGGATAGCACGTCGTTTGCCGATATTCTGCACGCACACTGTCAGTCAATTGGTGGAAATAAGGTTTCCCAAATTCAGCCCGAAGTTGCTGTTTCCACGATCCTTCGATTGCAACCATCATCAGTCAGTTGGTAAAAAAGACAGCCCCATCAGAGTTTTGTAACTGACAGGGCTGTTCTGTTAGTGAATTATTTATCCTCTATCAGGCATTCGCCCGTCATTGCTTCCGGTTGTTCCAATCCCATAATGTGCAGGATTGAGGGAGCCACGTCGGCCAGACGGCCAGGCTTCACGCGTGCAGAGTTGTTGTCTGTCACATAGATGAATGGCACTGGGTTCAGCGAATGGGCAGTATTTGGGGTTCCATCCTCATTAAGCGCATTATCGGCATTGCCGTGATCGGCTATGATAATTGCCTCATAATCGTTCGACTTAGCAGCCTCTATAACTTCCCTCACACAATTATCAACGGCATAAACGGCCTTTGCTATCGCATTCATCACACCAGTGTGGCCCACCATGTCACCATTGGCAAAATTGACAACGATGAAGTCATACTTGTTTGTATTGATAGCCTCCACCAGTTTGTCCTTTACTTCGTAGGCACTCATCTCTGGTTTGAGGTCGTAGGTAGCCACTTTTGGCGAGGCCACAAGGATACGGTCCTCCCCTTCGTAAGGTTCCTCACGGCCACCGTTGAAGAAGAATGTCACATGGGCGTACTTTTCTGTCTCGGCAGTGTGAAGTTGCTTCTTGCCCAGCGAGCTGAGGTATTCGCCCAGCGTATTGGTCACGTTCTCCTTGGGGAACAAAATATGCACGTTCTTGAAGTTGGCATCGTATGGAGTCATGCAATAATACTGCAAATCCTTGATGGTGCTCATGCCTTCCTCTGGCATATCCTGTTGCGAAAGAACAGTTGTTAATTCCTTAGCACGGTCGTTTCGGAAGTTGAAGAAGATGACCACGTCACCCTCCTTGATGGTTCCGTCAACTGTAGAGTTGTTGATGGGCAGGATAAACTCATCGGTGACATCGCTGGCATAGCTTTCTTCCACGGCCTTCACCATGTCGTCAGCCTGTTTTCCCTTGCCTTCTACGAGCAGGTCGTAAGCCTCTTTCACTCGATTCCAACGCTTGTCGCGGTCCATGGCATAAAACCTGCCGATGATGGAAGCGATATGCGCTCCATTGGCATCGCAAACTTTCTGTATATCCTTCACAAAGCCAGCCCCGCTCTTCGGATCGGTGTCGCGACCGTCCATGAAACAATGCACGTAAACGTCGTTCAGGCCGTACTCCTTGCCTATTTCTATGAGTTTGAAGAGATGATCGAGAGACGAGTGTACACCGCCGGTAGAAGTCAGCCCCATCAAGTGAAGCTTCTTGCCCGTCTTTTGGGCATAGCTGTAGGCATTGATGATTTCGGGATTCTTGAGAATATCGCCGTTCTGACATGCCTTATTGATTTTTACGAGATCCTGATAGACAATGCGTCCGGCACCGATATTAAGATGCCCCACTTCGGAGTTACCCATCTGTCCGTCGGGCAAGCCGACGTTTTCGCCTGACGCTTGCAGGCAAGAATGTGACGAAACTGCATTCAGATAGTCGAGGTAAGGGGTCGGTGTGTTAAAGATGACGTCGCCCTTGCCATGTTTTCCGAGTCCCCATCCATCGAGGATCATCAGAAGTGCTTTTTTTGCCATAATTACTTTATTCCTTTCTTAATACCTATTTTAGGTTACAAAGATACTGAAAAAGAGCCAACTGACAAAGAAAAAGCCGAAGGAAAAAGTTGACCGCTGAGGACTGGTTGTCGCAAAGGGCATGAATCGTTGTCAATGACTCGGCCACGACTGGCTGACGATTAGCAATGCTGGCTGGTCTGACAGTCTTCGCACTACCCTTTCGCAAATGTCACGAGTGCTGACAGCCACCCGTTTTTTTAAGATTATTCTACCATACATTGTAGAAAGCTAAGCTTCGGAGTTGTCGAAGGTCACCTATCGTCTTGTCATAGCTGACCTTTTGAAGTGCGAAAGGTGACCTTTTACAATACCGATGATAATTATATGATTATCAATGGGTTAGAAACAGAACATAAAAACGCGAATTGTCATTTTTTTTCACCATAACTGAAAACGAACAACAATAGGAAACCAGCAGCGCACAGGCTTACCTCCTTGCCGGCCAGGGATGAAGCGTGGGAATTGGCGCACCAACTTCAGGACCTCCACCTCATAAGGAGCATCGGTGCGCCGGAGCAACGTTGGACAGGTCAGACTTCCATCGGGTTCTACCACCACTCTCACCACAATGCGCCAAATGGCACAGCAGTCAATAGCATGGGTGGGCCACTGCAGATGTTCGATGATGAATTTGTCCATCGCCAGCCTCCCTCCAGGAAACCGAGGCATCTCATCGCATAGGGTGAATATCGGCTCCGAGTGGGTGGAAGTCGATCCACTGAACGGCACCGTCACAGCGGCATTCACATTGACGCCCAAATAACGCTGGCCGTTGATTTGACTCTCCTGCCACGGATAAACCGCAATCAAGGCATTGGAAATAAGCGATTTGACACTGTCCTCCTCGGCTTTGGACAGCGTATCGGAGCCTAAACGGAGGATAGACACACGGCACGAGTCGGCAAACTGGCGACAGCTGCTCGGAAATAACTGTATTTTGGTGACAATACGCTTGCCCTTTAAATTGGGGAACATGGCCAAAGGCAAGAAACGCCCTATCGAATCAGAATTCAAAACCTGACGGAGGGTGTAGCCGGGGTATATCTTATTGTGGTAGGGCTTTCGTCCAACCACTTTCCCACGCTCAACCTTCAACACCACTTCGTTCTCATAATTACGCTCGAAGCCGTAATGTATATAACGGAGTAATTTGCCATCAGCTATCCGCAAATCGTCGGTGACCCACGAAGCCACCACCCTTCCATTGCGCAGATATCGTCTGAAAATTCTGTTGAACGACTTGTTGTCCAGCCGCCTATGGCGTCCTTTCAGCTGATAAACCACACTGTCGAGCAAAAGGCGGTCGTTTTCGATTGACCAATATCCCGTAAATCCATCCCAATTGGCTGTTGACCAGCCATAATCTTTAGGCAAACGGTGGCGCACTTTCGCCCTCAAGATGGCATCAAAGGAAATGGGACGAGCCAAGAGTTGCCACGTTTTGCCTTCGTAACGGACGACATCGGCCGACTGTCCGGTTGCAAATAAGAAGGGCGTTTGCAAGAAAAGCACACACAGTAACAAAAATCTGTATCGCATAATTGTTTGGTTATTGAGGGTTATTTTTTATCTTCTATCAAGCTGAACAGTATCGCTTACATTGGCCAAGACACGAATCCACACTCTTGCCAGCGACAGACTGGCATGCTTGGACTGATGTGCCAACAAAGTTACGATAATTATGTTAAATATACTCATTGCCTCACGCTTTTGATTGTTTGGTTGAAGCATTACGTTTTTTAAACTAAAAGTCGTGCCAAGGCTTAAATGCAGTCACCTCGCCACGACTTTATGAAATGCAGATGACAATTATTGGAACTTTTGTCAATGCAAAGATAATTCTCAAGAAACAATTATGCAACACCGCCAATGGCACTGACACAAAAGCGAATCGTACACTACTGTCTATCAACCACTTGTCTATTTCTCAATCTGATTTCTGACACAAGTTATATTTGGCTGTTTGACAGATAATTAATATCTTTGCCCTTGAGATGAAAAAAATAACAGGAATAGTAATTGTGGCTTTTGCATTGGCAGCCTGCAAGCCGTCGAATGCCCCGAAATATCCGGCTGGAGCTGATGGCATCACCCGGATGCGGCTCGACAGCGCACGATATTTCATGGACCGACACAACACCCGACGGGCGATGATTCAGCTGAAAGCCGCCGAGAAACATCTGCCAGAGGTGAATGAGGATTCTCTGAAATTCGTCACTTACTTAAGTATTGCCCAAATCAACGCACAAAACGGTGCCTACAAGATGGCCCTCACATACTACTTGGGTGCTGAAAAGCATGCCAACGACGTGAAAAGGAGTCACAGACTGGCCGACGTGTTTCTGGGAAAGGCGGCGGTGTACAACCAAATGGGAATGAGCGACACTGCAAGTCTGTGGGTAAAGAAGGCCGAAAAGTTCAGACCACGTATCAGAAAAGACCAGGAAAGATATATAGAAACACTGAAGAAACGCATACAAAACAAGCAAATTTTGGCGGTTTCATCGGATAAAGACGTCGAAATAGTGCAGATTCAGAACCGGTACGAAACAACGCTCGCACAGCGTGACGCACTCGAACAACGATTGTACTTTTCGTATGCAATCATCGCTCTGCTGCTCTTGACGGCCGGAATCATCGTCTGGTTCAGGTATCGGATGAGACAACAACTCGGCAGATTCAGACTTCGGCTGAGGGAAATAGAGCAGAACATACAGGGAGTACTACTGCAAAAGAATGCCACTATTGAGGAAATGAAAGCCAGAATTGACGATGGAATGGCGGAAATTGAGCAATTGAAGGGCAATATACACGGCAATGCCGAAAATATGAAAACGCCCGAATCCATCGAACAAATCAAGTTGGGAATAAACACGCTATACACCATCTCGAAAGGTGGCAACCTTTCGCAGATGGGAAAGAAGGAGCAACAGGCTCTGATGGCGGTAATGAGAAACATAAACTACGACTTGGCTTGCATGTTGAACCATCCCCGATATGCGCTTACACCGAAAGAGACTTTCTATTGTATCATGGAGTACAATGGGAAAACAGAAGAGCAGAAAGCCGAAGCCTTCTGCTGTAGCAACCAAGCCATACGCTCCATCAAGAGTAGGCTCAGCAAAAAGATGGACATAGGGATGCTTAGATTCAATACAAATCATTAAGTCAAAATCGGTTATTGGCGCCTTTGTTGATTATATTTGATTACCGCACAGTCTTTTTTGCCGTCTTTCATGAGGAGGTATCGAGATAAGGCAAGAGAGAACAGCAAGAAAGCTGCTGACAAAGCAATTCAAATCAGTCAAGAAACAACATTGTCATCATTTCATTGTGAGACTGTACCCGAACGACCTATGAGGATAAAATATAGGAATCTATTGCCAATCAGCCCTGTAAGAACTACAACAAAGCATAGATAAGATAAAGCCAATGGGCTGTCAAGGCCGCTGCCAGTCCGCCGATGGTATGGGAAAGGATGGCCTTCGATGTCAGTTCGCGATACCCTATCGTGTCGAGCATTGCCGTATGGGTGCTGAGGAATCCACTCCAACACATGCCAATACCTGTGAACACGGCAATGGCATTACCATCAATCCAGCCCTGTGCCACAAAATTGGGAACTAAACTCAATGCGGCACCTACAGCTCCAAGAGCGGTAATGGGGAAGGCGACCTGATGTGGGTCAGAGAATCCAAACAGTGGCTCAAGCAACCAATTGAGCTTGTTGGCCACCTCTGGCAAAATGGCAATTCCCTCATAGGCTTTTCCCGTGAAGCTGCCATCGGCACTCGGTCCGAAAGTAAGAATCATAACGAGCGTGGAGATTATCAGCACTCCGGGAATGATAGATACTCCTACTTCCACTCCTGACTTTCCGCCATCGAGCAACGAGTTGAGAGTGCGGAGAAATACTGACTTTTCCTCCTCATGTTCGACACGCTGTACCTGTTTGGCAAAATGTTCAGAGGCAAGCGCATCCTCGGTTCTGTACTGTGGGTACGACTTGAGAACAAAATACTGCATACATCTTGTTGACACAATGCACCCTATGCACGCACCGAAGAAACCCAACAGAGGCTCAAAAAAATAGCCATGCCCAAGCATGAACACAATAACGATGAGCCCCATACCAAAGGCTGTTCCGAAATTGGTGAGCGAAATATACTGAAACTTTTTAAAATAACCACTGAAATGCTTATCCTGCGCAAGGGTGATGATGGCAGGATTGTCGGAAAGGAATGTCAGGACCGCTCCTAACGATGCCACACCAGGCAGTCGGAACAAAGGACGCATAAGCGGACGGAGTAATTTCTCTATCAAATCCACTACCCCAAACTCAACAAAGAGTTTGCCCAGCGCTCCCGTGAGCACACAGATGGCCATCAGATAAAAACATGTGTTGAGCAACAGATCGTGAGCCGTGTGCATAATGGTGTTCAACATTGGGGCAACGCCCATCACCCAGCCGATTCCACCGAAAAGGGCTATGATAATCAACAGACACAACACACCATTGGGAAGGATTCCCTTGCTGGTTTTAGACTTCTCGCCTTGCTTGAAATTATCTTTCGAGTTTGAGTTTTCCATAAGTAGTTTTTAAATCGGCGATAAAATTAATAGATTTTTTATTAATACGCAATTTTTTTCAAGACATTTTTGCTCGTAGAGTCAACCAGCAAGTGCAAAATTACAAAACGTGTTTGAAGAACTCGCACTTAGGTGTAGAAAAGTTTAATTTTTCTCTCGGTCTTTCGTTCAATTTCTTTTGTATCGACATAATTCTCTTGTCTGTGTAATGTTCAAACGAATCCTTTTTCGGTATATATTGTCTGATTAGTTTATTTGTATTCTCAATCGCTCCCTTTTGCCAAGAACAATATGGATCAGCGAAGTATACGGGCACGCCTAAGAACTTGGTAATGTCCTTATGTGCTGCAAATTCAGGTCCGTTGTCTGTTGTAATGGTCTTCAGACAGTCCTTGTATGGTAGCAGCAGTTTCCTAACT
>NZ_AUME01000008.1 GCF_000430525.1 Prevotella corporis DSM 18810 = JCM 8529
CGGTGTTTTCAGGCATAGATTATTAAGCTACACCCGTACTTGGGATTGCAGTTCTATGTTGAACTTGCGGGTACGGCTTTTTCAAGCTCTTCAATACCTATGGGAGATTGCTCATCTCCCGGCACACAGTCATAGCAGTCCATGTCCATGTAATACCTTTGTTTCCCATTCCCAGCCCAGTCTTCACCTGGATATGGGTCACTGGTGAATACGCCACGGAATACAATGCCAGCCTTATCATCACCTGTCCTGAGCATATAATAGTGGTCGCCCTTATGGGCTTCCTCCCACTCATAGACGCTCCAGTTCATGCCACTGAATCCGCCAGGGTATTTTGATAGGACATCACGGTAGTCATACAGCTTGAAGCTAGTGATGGTGGGATTCCAACGTAAAAGATACGTTTTGGGTGAGCGTATAGGCTCTACATCAAATGAATCATAGAAATTTTGCCACACCTTATCCGGCATCTTGTCGATAACGAACTGGGCATAGTCCAGACGTTTGATGTACTTATCGTCCTTTGTGGCGGCAAAGAAATCGCCTATCGGGACTATCTTTGTTTCCTTCTCATTATAGAGAATAACTTTCTGGCATACACACGCAAAGCCCTTGTTGTTTCACAATATGCGGGCAACGAATTCTCCCCCATCCAGGCTACCTACTGTCGCTCGACTGAAGTTCTCATAGTCTTCGTAATTCCACTGAATGTCGATGAAGTCATCAAATGCCTTGTATGTCCATTCTTATGGACTTTCATCTGGCATTTGTGCCTTGATGTATTCTGGGAAGATATGGAACTCATGTACAAGGCCATTTACTCCGATATGGGCATCCTGCTTCTCAATGATATTGGCCATATTATCAAGACGATAATAATAAGTTTCCAATTCGTTTTCTTCTGAAAGGTCTGCAAAAGTCTTATCATCGCCGTCGTAGATGACCAGTTCAGGCCGCAGCTTCCGGGCTTCTCGCATCAAGGTGAAAGCCACATGCAACATTAGTTCTGGAGGCAAGGTATGGAAGGTTGATTATAAACAACCCCGTCTTCAAGAGAATAGTTTCTATACCCTGTGTAGAACCGCCTTTGATATACATAGTCGTTCGCTGTATTTCTTCATCATCGGGATCTATCTCAGCACACATGATAGCCGCATCAATCACTTTGGCGGCATTCTCTATCATCTTTTGATGTCGAAGCTGTCACTGGCATCAAAGCAATAGACATTGGCATACATCGTCATCTCTAGCACTTTCAAAGCCCTGCCGATCTCGCACATCATACCGCTGACGGGATAATAGATGAAGCGTTTAAGCACTTTCTCCCCAGCTTCCTCCAATGCCTCGGTATATGCGTCAAGTTGTCCAGCATACCAACCGGCATAATGGTCTGAGTCTCTATCAAGGATACACTTCTGCCCCAACGGACAAGTCTTGAAATCGATCAGGATGTCACCGTCTGAAGTCTGCCAAACAAGGTCGATGTTGCCAGAATAGACGTTGCCATCCTTTAACAGTGTGAACGGACGTTCATGATAGATATTAATGGCAGCACCAAATTGCTCCGTCAGCCATTTGACAAGCATTTCCCATGATTTTCTAATAGCAGCATAGTCAGTCAAATAGGTCTTCAGACCATAGCTCTCGATAAGATTGGTATAATAGCTCTCAATGTTTATATGCTGTTCAATGCCACAGAAAATCTGGTGGATGCAGTTACCCACATCGGCCATTGTCTTTCCGACAAGCGTTCCCTGTTGCATATGCTCACATATCTGATAGTACGCATCTACCATACCTTTCACATGCAATTTACTTGGTGAGAGACATCTTACACCTTCATCGCATGATTCTTGATGATACGGAATACGCATTGTCTTCATATCCTTATTTTCTGCCAGATAGCGATAGCCCGACAGACTATCAAACTGATCTTGTGTAATGGTGTCATCTTCGAAACGGCAACCCACACCAAAGATATCATGCTGCGCATCAGGCTGGACACAATCCAAACCGACATCTTCCAGCCATTGCAGAGTATGAACATCCTTTTTATGAGGTTCCAAAGCAACTATCAGCACATCTCGTGGGCGGGTCATACCAACATACAGCAGGCGGTTGGCTTCAGCCAATGAATCCTTGATGACCTCCTTATACAGGGAACTTTCTTCTATCTGTTGCTGGATGTCTGCAGGTACTTTGGTATTTCCTGCTCCATATATGAACGGAATGACACGTATGAAGACTTCTGGGTATGGTGTCGATGCAGAAGGCTGTTCCGAATAATTGAAATGGATGCCGTAGATGTCCTGCTTGACACATTTCTTCGGGTCATTCTTCTTCTCATAGAGATGAGTGAGGATGACATATTTCCATTCCAGACCTTTGCTGGAATGATAAGTATGCAGTTGTATGCCATTTGCATTACCTTTGCCGACAGGATCCATCACCGCAAGGTAGTCCACAAATCCCTTCACAGTGGCTGGGAGGCTCATTTGCAAGCAATGCTGCTCATAAGCATATCCAGACTGAACGATGGTGTCGAGGCAGGAAACGGACTCATCGACCTGACCTATTTTCTTTATTTCGTTATACAAGTCAAGTTCAATAACCATCGTCTCAATGAGAGCGCCCACTGACTGCTGTTTTAACATCGGTCGGAGTTCCAATAGCCTCCTAACCAAAGGAACATCATTCAAATAAGACGACTCCTTGATTTCTTCATTAGCATCAACGAGTAGTTTCTCCTCAATGATTTTGTTGGTGCCATAACCTTCCTCAGTCAACACGGCTATTTGGGCCTTGGCCAAAGAATCTTTCTCACTTTCTACAAGAGCAAGTAAGGCTAACACCAATGGCATACATTTTATTTCAGACACTCTGACTTCTTGCCTGTTAGCGGGTATTCCGTATGTTCCCGTTAAAATGCCTGCCAAAGCATCTAACGGAGCATTTGTCCTCCCCAAGACAGCGATATCCGACGGCTTCACTCCTTGCTTCAGCAGATAAGCGATGTGATCGGCAATTCCGACACTCTCTGGGTCTTCCATATCCCAAAGTCGTACAGAACGTATCTTTTCGTCGTTGGTGCGATGCGTCTTCAATACAATGGATCCTTCATCCAATATGCCCTTAAAGGTACGTTTAAAGGTCTCATTACAGACCTCTACTATACCTGGGAGCGAACGGTAAGATGTATCAAGAGTATCGGTATCACAGCCATTCTCCCCCGTCGCAATCCTGTCAACCACCGCCTTTGTCAAGGTAATGTCACTGCCACGGAAACCATAGATGGCTTGCTTATAGTCTCCTACCCAGTAACTGTGCTCCATCAATTCTGAAAGTCGGTCGAATATCTTCACTTGTAAGGGCGAGCAGTCCTGGTATTCGTCAACGAAAAGATAACGATAGCCCATCCGAATCTCCTCTGCCAATTCTTTATTGGCCAAAAGGTCACGAAGATATTTCTCCATGTCATTATAGTCCAGGAGATTCCTCTCTTTCTTGAATGTGCGGAAGCGTTCTTTCCAACGTTCTGCAAGCTGGAACAACAATAGAATGTATCGTTCCTGCTCTTTATACACCAATTCAGAATGCCACAACTCAGCAAGTTCTTCGCGCATCTGGGTACCCCGTGCGCCACATTTCGTCCATGAGTTAAGCACCGATGACAAGCGCTTGTACCATGAGATAGTTGGTGCATTGACACCACGCTTTAATCTGCGGACTTCAGTTAAAACATCTTGTTTCTTCTTGCTCTCACGTTGGGTTGCAGTAAACGACACATACTCATCGAGTATGGCCATAAGTGTTTCCGGAGAATAGTCAAGCTTGACGGAAGGATGCACAAAACCGCGGATAAAATCCAAAGATTCCATCACACTCCTGTCATAACTCTCTATTTCATAGTTGGTGGTAAGAGCGATAACCTTTTCTATGTCGCTTTTCCAGAAATCATAGTTCAGACCATTCTTCCCAGAGAAATATCCATACTGGATTCCAACACTCTCACAGAAAGCATGAAGCTGGTTCAACTCCTCATGTGTTGGAAGTTCTGATAAAGACTGTGAGATGTAGAACTGTGTATCTTCCTCAGCCATTACACCTATATCTGGAGAGAGGCCGAGAAAAAACCAGTATTTCTTGATGAGCGAGTTCGCAACGCTATGGATAGTACCAATCATAGCCTGATCAAGCTGATTGGCAGCCTCGAAGAGACCGTTCTCATAAAGAACTTTCTTGGCCTCTTCCTTCATTTCGTTGGCAGCCTTCACGGTGAACGTGGTCATAATCACCTGTTCTGACCTTACATGACCAGACTTGATAAGTTCTGCCAGTTTATGGGTAAGTGTATAGGTCTTTCCACTACCGGCACTGGCGTTGATATATGTTACATTCTCCATCTTATGCCCTCTTTATTGTTTGAAAAGTTTGTAGTTGCTGAAAATATTCTCCTTTTCGATTCCTTGATCATCTGTAATCAAAGGGAAGAGGTTCCTCTCTTCAGTGTCATTGTAGTAATCGAGCATCTTCACGGGGAAGGCTTCGCCTACCTCCACTCTGCCCTCATCCAGCTGTTTTTTCCGATAGAAGAATGATTGCCTGAGCTGTTCAACTATATTGGCATTGTTCTCTGCCTGAAGCTGTGTACAATGGATTCCATCAAAATGCTCCTTACTATAAAGATGTCCTTCGGGCATCAGGAAATATGCAGTGCGTTCAACACTATCCCGTTTCTCTGCACTGAGCATGGTGCGGTAGAGCTCCAGTTGAATCGAACGATTGGCAGTTAGCAAGTCACGGTAATAGGACTTTGAGGATGTCCACTTGAAGTCAAAGACTACAGGATGATGATTTGCATCTTCAAGTGTCATATCAATATATCCCACCATATCCCAGTCCTTGTCATTCTTCAACAGTCCCATATCTTTCTTGACCATTTGTTCACAGCCGGTAACGGTAAGGTGGTTGTCGCGTATTATTTCCAGGAGTATGCCAAGGCATCTGCGTAACTGCTCTTTCAGCAGTTCGGCATCCAATCTGTTCTCTGGCAGATACAGTATCGCGCCGCAGGATTCTATCTGCTTACGTACCTGCTCTTCAAACTCGTTATTGATACGCTGCTCTATTTCTTCTACCCCGCTGCATGATTTGCCATCACGAGGTGCAAAGAGACTTTCAATCACAGCATGTGCAACGATACCCATCGTAGTTTTTACACCCTTGATGCTGCTGGGACCTGTGCTGACGATGTTGAGCATTCGTTCCATCAGGTAATCAAATGGGTATTCTACAAGCGTACTGATAGTAGTAGGGCTAAGATGCTGTGGCCATTTGAGCAAGTCGGCATGATCGAATGGAATCAGCGACTGGATACTATTGTTCCTTACGAGATTTACCTTTTCTGTTTCTTCTTGGTACAGGTTCGGTTCTGCAACAAATTCGTTCAGGTTTTCAACCTGACTCTCCAGTCTTACCATGATGGGATGCTTGGGAGCAGGTTCACCGCCCACATAATCTGTCACAACTAATATCAGCTGTTCTTCCGTCATAAAGAATGGCAACAGTTGCATCTGATGATGATAGTCCAATTCCTTTCGTTCGTCCCAAAGCATAAGGGAGTCCTTGACCTTGGCTCTCTCTGTAGGATAGAGGAAGGCACAATCGAGCGTTGGCACGTCACCGCCTACAAAATTCATCCAAACTGTACGTCTGCTATCCGCAGCCATTTTAGAAGGGCTGTCGATGAGTTCCCTGCAACCTCTCTGTGCAGCATATTGCATGAAGGACTCTCCTTTATACAACGTGCAGATCCATGATTCCACCTGCTTAAAATCAACATATTCGCCCATGTCTGATGATTCAAGCAGGAGGACAAAGGTGTCGCACATTTGCGCAAGGCTTTCCAGTTGGCTACACCAACCTTCGTTTCCTGGCTTCTCACTCAGGAAGTGTGACCGACTCCTCGCCCAACCAGAAATACTGTTTAGGTATGTTAGCAGTCGAGTACAATCAATCTTATTGCCTGAAGGAACATCGAATGAAGGGAGATAAGTATTGACCAAGAGTTGGCGTTCTTTCTTCTCATTCTCATCCCGTTTGGCTTTCGCTTCTTCTGAGAGTTTCTCCTCCTCTTCCTTGTCATGATAGGTGTATTTACCAGAGATATAGTCTTCTACCACTTTGTGGCATTTTTCATTCCTATAGCCGCCTTCGCCAATAATAGTTTCGGCAAGTATGCCTCCAAAGAATGTGCCAAAGGGCTGCATGGGTGAATAGAGCCAGCTGATTAAGCTTTGGATATTCACCGGTTCTTTCAACATATCAATGCCAAGGACAAAGAGCTGTATCAGCTGTGGGGCAGCTTCGGTCATGCTGCTTCCCATGGTAGGCTTCCCCATCATGCGGAGCCAGTTGTCCATGGTCTTGTTTGAATTGTTAATCCATACATCTGCATTTATCTCATCACCTTTCAAGGCGAGGTATTCAATGGCTGTCTTCTCATCCGCAAACTTGTAAATCTGGAATGAATGGTCATCCTTATTCAAAGTAAGCTTGACATCTGATGAAGAGTTAAGCAGATGGGCAATATGGGAAAGATTATTTCCACGGAAGCCTTGGAAATCTTTGGATGAAATCCTTGCACCGTGGCTTTGCAAGGCAGTAAGCAATTCCTGTATAGCCGGATGGAGCATGGCTAATTCACAAGGCAGCTCAATATCAAATTCATTGAAGAAGCCGTCCTCTACCCTATTTATATATAATAGGACATCCTTCAATCTGTCAGGCATCCCTAGAGAGTTGAAAAACTCTTCCGTACCAGCAAGGACATTAAGACGACCACTGGCATTGTCGTCCTTATTGGCCTGCCACTTGTCAAGCACAAGGTTATCACGCCATCTAAGTGCTTGCTCAGCTGTACCCAAAGAGGACAACCTGAAGGATGCTGCCAAAGCGTTGTCAAGATTCCGTTTCATGTATTCCGACAATGCCTTGTAATAAAGTACTGTGCGGTTGTTACCAGATATGTCATCCACATGGATTCCAAGTCTTAGTTCCAACAGGGCAACCAGTCCCATGGTGTCACAAACCATTGTGTCCATCAGCTCTGGATGCTGCTCGTTCAGACCGATAAAAACATGCCCGCTATACTCAGGCGAAAATAGTATCTTCATATTGATATAATTACATATTCGGATGCAAAACTATCATGACGTTGTCTCATTTCGTGGGACAAGCTTGAAATAAGTACTTATTGAGGGACATTTTCTTCTTCCTCAGGCTCATACATAAACGCAGCCTCCATGTGCATGTCATGGAGTTCATCTGCCAGCCATTGTGGTGACAAGACCTTGATCTGATTACCACGGCTTAAAAGATGGCCACTCAAATCAACTGTCGGGCGCATGAACAGTTCAAAATCGGCGAAGTTCTCACCTTGTCCAATTTCCCGTTGTGTTTTGTGGATGGGTAAATCCCTAATATAATATCTCTCGTAACCGTAGGCTCTGATAACTATTCTCTCTGGCTTTGTACCGTCGCCGACTAGAACACCGTAGCATTCATCAAAGTAGGTCTGAGCATCAAAGTCTGGGTCTATCTGGAACTTAATATCCGTCATAGACATTTTCAGAATCCTGTCGAAAGAAAAGACCCCAAAGTAATTGGACTCCGGCTTCCCATCGCTAGCATCGCGGTGGAAATGGCCGAGAACATACCAGCATTGCTTAAACATCTTGATACAGTATGGTTCAAAATCAAGATGATTGGGCCTGTCAGTTCCATATTTTCTATAATCAACAGCAACACGAACACCTTTCTTCATGGCATCAATGGCCATCTTCAAATATTCGCCCCCGTATGGAACTTCTTGCAAGAGAATCCTGTCTTGAAGAGAAAGGCTTTCACCGATAACATTGTTCACTGAGAGTGTTGACAACATCCAGTTCTGGATGCTATCCTCTCTCAAAACATAGTCATTACCTATATAATACTGGTAAGCATTTTGGCGGTCGCAGTCTATATATGCCGAAGATGTCCTCAATGGCATCTTTGTGGCGATTGAATGTAGAACGAGTAAGTTCCACACCTCCACTCATATCCGTTTCAACCCAGCGTTCGTTGATTTCGGCGAACGTAATCCTTCTTGCTCCGCGAATGGTGTTAACAAGCCAGATATACTCTTTGAATTTTGCCGGTATAGTCATTGAATCTTTTATAATTTATATCATTAGTGTCCCGTTAAACTCGGGACCAGTTAAATATTAACCTTAATTCCGCAACACTATTATAAATTAAACTTTTTAAGTACCTGAGCAACAAAAGTTGCTCAGGATTTTGCCATGTCAGAATTTTCACTTATCTTAGTGCTGCAAAAAAAGAGAATCCGACGATAGACATGGCGAAGATACAAATTAAATCTGATAGACTCACTCCTTTTGGGGGATTATTTTCAATCATGGAGCAATTTGACTCCACATTATCATCTGTAATCGACTCAACCCTCGGTCTAAGGTGTGGATCGTTCGGTTATCAGTACAGCGAAATCATCCGTTCTCTCATGAGTATCTACTTCTGTGGCGGTTCATGTACCCCAGATGTCACTACTCATTTGATGAACCACCTCTCGCTTCATCCGACACTTCGCACTTGTAGCTCTGATACTATCCTCAGAGCGATAAAGGAGCTGACGCAAGAAAACATTTCATACACATCAGATATGGGCAAGACCTACGATTTCAATACGGCTGACACTCTCAATGCTTTATTGCTCAATTGTATATTTGCATCTGGCCAACTGAAAGAGGGTGAGATATATGATGTTGATTTCGACCACCAGTTCATAGAGACAGAGAAGTACGATGCAAAGCCTACATACAAGAAGTTCCTTGGTTATCGTCCTGGCGTGGCGGTTATTGGCGATTTGATAGTCGGTATAATCCGTAACTTTTACAAGGCCATTATTCAAAGATTTGACGTAAAGAAGTACGGACTCAATACAACAAGTCGCATAAAAGCGTTTGTCTTCAGGTTTATCTCTGTACCAGCCAAGTGGATCAGGACATCTAGGTATGTGCTGAATATCTATACCTGTAATAATGCTTACGCAGATGTTTTCCAGACTGATTTTGGATAATGCCTACAACTTATGGGAATGATGTTGTGTATTGCCTCAAGTCACATTGTGGGGTAAGGGGATATTGTAGGCAGAGGTGGGTGCTTCAAGTTCAACTTATCTGCAAATTCAGTAATGAGAGGACGTGTAAACGCAATAAGGACGTTCAAGGGCTTAGTAGCGGATTTGAGGTATAAAAATTGTTTCCAACATTTGTAGTTGTGTATGCCAAATATTTTATCTTGCTACCATGTGATTAATACAAAGATCATAATGGATTTAGACACTTTTATAGGATAGAACCCGCACCGGTCACAAAAATGGTTCTGAAAGGTGACCTTTTGCACTGCGAAAGATGACCTATTGTGCGACAATAGGTGACCTTTCAAACAAGCATTATTACGATGCTGATTACCAAGTGGTTATAGAAACAGGATCGGAATGAGATAATGTGGATAGTGGCGGTGATGTACCGCAGCCGTGGAGTGTGAAAAAGAATCGTCCTCTCTTATCAGAACGGATAAGGAGGACGATTGTTTATTGAACCATAATAGGGCATTAGCCCGAAAGTCCATCATTCAATATTTTGTGACAGTGCTGCTTGTCAGCTCTCATTCGTTTGCCGACGGCTTGTCAGATTTCCCGCTTTGAAGTAGCTCGCTACACACTCGACGGAGCGACTGGCCATATTCCTGACAATCAAACATGATACGTACAGGCGCTGTTGATTGAGATGGACTTTATCCCCGTAAAGGGAAACTGTCGGCAATTACAAGCCTCTTGCCTTGAGCAAGCCAGCTGCGTCAGGGGCTTTCAGACCGGTGAAGTCAGAGAAGATGTCGAGCAAGTCCTTGGTGTTGCCCTTGCTCAGAACCTTTGCACGGAAAGCATCGCCTACACCGCGTGTCAACGCACCGTGTGCTGCGAAGTAATCGGCAATGTTGACTGCGAGAACTTCTGACCAAAGGTAGCTGTAGTAACCTGCTGCATAGCCACCGCCCCATACGTGGTTGAAGTAAGAGGTTGAGTAGCGTGGTGGAATCTGATTGTTGAGCAATCCGATTTCCTTCAGGGCCTTAGTCTCGAAGTCCTTGGCCTTGTCGGCTGTTGGCACCTTGTCAGCTGGAAGCATGTGCCATGCCATATCGAGGCAGGTTGCAGCGAGGTTCTCACCGAGTGCGTATGCTGCCTGGAAGTTGACGGACTTGAGCATCTTGTCGCGCAATTCCGCTGGCATCGGTTGGTTGGTCTTATAGTGCTTTGCGTAGTTGTTGAACACTTCAGGTATGCTTGCGAACGATTCGTTGAACTGAGACGGCATTTCCACGAAGTCGCGTGCCACTGATGTTCCGCTGAGGGTGTTGTAGTAGCAGTTTGAGAGCATTCCATGGAGAGCGTGTCCGAACTCATGGAACATGGTGGTCACCTCATCCCATGTAACGAGAGTTGGCTGTCCTTCCGGAGCTTTCGCATAATTGCAGACATTGTAGATGACTGGCAACTGGTTGCGCATCTTGCTTTGCTTTGCAAATGGGCTCATCCACGCACCGCCACGCTTTGACGGACGGCGGAAGTAGTCGCAGTAGAAGAGTGCGAGTGGCTTGCCGTTGACGTCGAAAACTTCGAACACCTTCATGTCAGGATGATAGGTAGGGATGTCCTTGCGCTCCTTGAATGTGAGGCCGTAAACCTTGTTGGCAGCGTAGAACACACCGTTAACGAGGACGGAGTCAATGTTAAAATAGGGCTTTACCTCATCGTCGGAGAAGTTGTACTGGTCTTTCTTCATCTTTGCGGAATAGTAGAAGCGATCGTAAGGCTGGAGTTTGAAGTCGGCACCTTGAGTTTTGCGTGCATATTCCTCAATAGCCTTTGTCTCTGCCTCTGCCTTTGGCTTATATTCCTTGATGAGCTGCTTGAGGAAGGCATAGGTATTGTCGGTGTTCTTTGCCATTGCGTTGTCGAGCGAGTAGGAAGCGTAGTTCTTATAGCCCATGAGCTCTGCCTTTTCGGCACGCAATTTCGCAATTTCGGCTACGAATGGGAAAGTGTTGAACTCGCCAGTGCCGTCGGTGCGGTGAATGGATGCGTTGAAAACACGTTCGCGCAGCTGACGGTTGTCGAGACTTGCGAGAATGGGTTGTTGTGTTGTATTGGTGATAACAATGCAATAGGGTGCTTTTCCGCCACGACTCTCAGCGTCTTTCTTGCACTGAGCGATGTCAGCGTTGCTGAGTCCTGCGAGTTCCTTGACGTCATTGACCCACACTGTTGCGGCAGCAGCGGCCTTTGGTAACATATTGCCGAAATCTTGCTGAAGCACCGCCAGACGTTTGTTGATTTGCACCATGCGGTCCATCTTGTCTTTCGGCAGCAAAGCTCCTGAACGGACGAAGCCTTTGTACATCTCTTCAAGCAATTTCTTATCCTCGCCCTTGAGAGAGTTAAGCTCATGGTCGTAAACATATTTGACACGGTCGAAGAATTTCTTATTAAAGTTGACCTCATTGTCAAAGTCTGTCAACAATGGGATAGCTTCCTTCTCGGCAGCCTCTATCTCTGGCGACTTGTTGGCTTCGGTCACGCCGAAGAACACGTTGGTAACACGATTGAGCAGCTGACCGCTCTTCTCGTAAGCCAATATGGTATTCTCGAATGTTGGTTTCTGTTTGTTCTCAACGATTCGCTTAATTTCGGCGCGTTGCTCAGCTATTCCGGCCTTGATGGCTGGCAAATAGTGCGAGTCCTTGATCTTACTGAAATCGGGAGCTCCGTATGGCAATGGGCTTTTCTGCATGAGCGGATTGGAATACATTGATTTTCCTTTCTTTTTAGGGCTTCCTATAGCAGCGCTTGCCACCGTTACGGCACACGCAAGACCTACCATGAGAAACGTTCTCTTGAAATTAGTTTTCATAAGTTGTCTGTTTTATTTTGATTAGATATATTCTGTGGAATTCAGGTAGATGACCTCAGATATTAGATTTATTCTGGCTATTGTTGCCAATGTGTTAGCAAAAATAAGCATAAAATCTGTGAACAACTAAGTTTCGATGATTTTTAATTAAAAATGAAGGCACATAATTGACAATCTTACTTGTCGCACTCGATGTCCGAATATCGCCCCGTGTCCCTCCGAGTTGACGGAACGGGTTGACGGGCGACAAAGGTCTGTTGTGCGGTTGATGCCCCACGATGGTGTCGTGAGGCAAGGTTCTAATGAAGTTTGTCGGCTTATTGCCACTTACTTGCGAGCCTTACAGCAGCGTTTGCCCTTTCCGCATGATTCAACCTTGTACTTCTCAAACTGTTGGGCATCAAGAATCTGTTTCAGTTCATTCTCGTAAGCCTCGTGCTGAGCTTTGCAAATTTCCATCTGTTTCTTGCAAACTTCCATGTCTTTCTTGCAAGTATTCATGTCTTTCTTACAAGTATTCATATCTTTCTTGCAAGCATTCATATCTTTCTTGCAAGCATTCATCGACTTGCAAGTTGCTTTCTTGCATTCCTTTTTTTTGCAGTCATTGGCGCATTTACCACCTTTCTTGCAACAGTTCTTGGAACATTTCTGGCCCGCCTTGCAGCATTTCTCTTCGCCTTTGCCGCACTTTTCTTCACATGCCTTGTCCTTCGTCTGTGTCATTGTTGGACGACAATGGCCAAAAGACTGTGGGCTGCATGCCACTTCTTCGTATTTTTTGTTGAGATTGAGTACCTTTTCTTCCTGTTGATCACTTAGGTTGAGCACTTCTTTCATGTGCTTTGTCAGGTCTGCCGGAGTCGTTTTCTTGACTTGTCCGTGAACACATTGCTTTGTAGTACATGTGTTTTGCCTGTCTTTACCTGTGTTACCGTTTTGAGCTGATGCAGTTCCAACTGCCATCAAGCCAGCTGCCATGAGGCAGAGTGTAAATTTTTTCATCATTATACTTGTCTATTTAATTTTTATAAATATGCTATTTTGATGCAATTCGGTGGCAAAAGTTTAATTCACCAATCATCCGTTCTTCGATTTTTCTCATCGAGCGAGTGGCTCATTTATCGGCATCGTCACCTTTATATATAAGGGCTGTTCTGATCCTGTTGCGCCAAACCCACAGTTGCAGCCCCAAATTGTCGAAGTCGTAAACATGCTGATTCTGTCCCTTTCCGTTGTTTTGCGGCACATAGACTGTGTCCTCGTCGTTCGGACTCTCACCAACCATTGTCACAAAGTCATCAAAGCTCATCTTCAAGAGATCTTTCCCCTCGTAGAGGCATTCCTTCCATGGGAAGATGGTGTTCACAATGCCTTTCTCGCACCAGAGTTCGACACCTTCTTGCTCAAATACGTAGCACTCGTAGCTGAAGGATTCTTCCTCGTAGATATCCATGTGGTGGGGCATTTGTTTATATTCGTCAATGCTTGCGCCCAGTTTGAATTCGCCGTATCTTGTGTTAAGTATCAATTCTCTTTTCATGTCATCCTCCTTTTGCCAATAATTTCTTTAGTGCAAATATAGCTTTTTCCTGACAACTCGCCGAAAGATTAATAGCTTTTAACGCATGAAAGTGAACGGATGTGAATGCAATGAGTCCATACCAGAGTGCGATTGCCGGCCTGAATGGCGACCGCCAACAATACAAAAGCGCACACCCTGAGGTCTGCGCTTTGTAGATGATTGAGCCGAAGCTCGTTCTCTCTTGCTTGATTGCTGGGTTGCGCCTCACGGCGTTTCCCATAATCTTGCATCATTTGTTATCCTTTATCAATCTTTCACTTACCTTGACTTATACTTTTCCTGAAAAAATCTTTACCTAAACCTTAAAAACTAAAAACTGAATTTATTACTATTAAACTATAAAATCAACTATTAATTTAAACTATCTATTATCCATTCTGTCTTTGCGACGTTGCAAATGTACAACGCTTTGGCATCGGCACAATGAAAATTGATGTTTTTTGCTCAAAAGAGGTTCTTTTCTTGATGCAAATCAAGTGAGCAACGGCTGCAGCTAAATGGAGTTCGCAATATGACAAATAAATCCTCCCAATCGGATAAAGACATTGTTTCGTCTTCCGACACCAATGATGTCAGATTGCAGTTTCGGACGATTCCGCCACCAGCCGCTTCACCATCAGCAGCCCGTTCCGTCCAAATTGCACGATGCACCTTCAGGAGTATCCTCTAAAACCACATCGTCTATCGAAAAACTGACCGTTCCATCGTCAAGCACAAAACAGGGAATGCCCACGTAGCCATGAGCTCTTGCGTCGTCAAAGGCAGGGTTGCTGTCGCGCAAGGTCAGAAACTGCTTGAGGTTTCTCACGTGTTCGCCGATGTCTATCAACTCATAATTCGGATTTCCAGCCAACTGAGCCTTCACCTGCGTACAATCGGGACAGGTGGACATTACAAATACTTTTGTCATAGTCTTGATGATTTAAAATTATTCTTTTCCGTCGTAGCTGATTTCTGATAACATCGAACCAGTCATTGACAGAGAACGCACCTACTGCACATCAGAGCAGGAAGAACAGCGACACACCGATGACCGAAATAACGGCACCGACTACACCCTTGAGCGTAATCTTCTCGTGGAACAGATAGTAGGATGGCAACAGAATCATGATAGGACTCGTGGCCATCAGCGTACTTGCTATGCCGGCATCGGTATAGTGACCCGCCATCAGCGAGAAGCTCACACCGAGGAACGGTCCTGAGAACACGGCTATGAGCAAAGCCCACATGCCTTTTTTGTTGTGCACACTCTGCGCCCAACGTTTGCCGTCGCCCTTGAGTATCAGCCAAATGCCATAGCAGACCAGACCGGCGATGCAGCGAATGAGGTTGGCACTGAACGACATATAGTTCTCCATGCCCTTCCATGCCTCAGCCGACACTGCTGCTTGCACATCGGCGCGATAATACTCCTGACCGATGAGGCTCAACACGTAGCCCAATCCTTGTCCCAAACCTGCGCCAATGCCGAACAAGACGCCTTTCAACGGCAGTTGCAACGACACTTTGTGCTTGCCGTCGCCCTTGCTGAGCACCGAAATGGCTATACCTGACATGGTGACAACCATCGCTATGACACTGTTGAGACTCATCACCTGTCCCATCATCGCCCATGCCGAGATGGCCGTGAACATAGGGGCGAGCGTCATGAAGAGCTGCCCGTAGCGAGAACCGATGCTGATGTAGCTATTGAACAGGCACCAGTCGCCGAAAAAATAGCCCACCACGCCAGACAATAGCAACCACACCCAACTCTCAAAATGGGCGTGAACGGGGAATGCCTCGCCAGTAAACCACCACATCATCAACAGCGACAGCAACAACGCAAGGCCCATTCGCCAGACGTTTGTTACAACAATGCCAAGCCGTTTACTTGCCACTTCGCACGACATGGCTGCAATCGTCCACGAAAAAGCTACTCCCAACGATATTATCTCACCTAAATACTGCATTTCCTTACAATAAAAACAACGTCATGTCGGAACATTTCCGGCAATGATACTAAAAATACGGTGCAAAATTATAATAATTATTTGAAACTCATCGCAAATCGTTGAATTTTTATTGCCAACTGGCGCTCTTTCATAATCTTGCCCCCGCTTTTGACAAGGCGGTGGGTAGGATGAAGGGCAGGCTACTCCTATGGTGCATATAGGGTGAGAAAGGAACCCGATGGGCAAATAAAAAATCATTACAAGTAAAGATTTTTCAACCTTGTTGGTAACTTATTGATAATCTACGCATTAGGTAATGCACGACAAAAGATGAGCAATGGCAATGCAAAAGCTCACCAATGGCCGTGCAAAAGCTCACCTTTTACCGACTGAAAGGTGCGGTTTGGGAGTGTGGTTGCGAAAACTTTTGACAAAAATGGGTGACCATACTTGTCGGAGAGCCTTAACGCCGACGGGCGGACACTTGACGGAGGGCCGCCCTTCAGCACCACTTAGAGCAGTCCGCGCACAATGCCGGCCAGCGCCTTGCCATCGGCCATCGGCAGGCGGGTCTTCACTTCCTTGATGACCATGCCCATGTTGGCTGCCGGATTGGCTGCGATAATCTCACGTGCGCAAGCCGTCATCTCCTCATCGGTGGGCACAGCGGGCAGATACTGGCTGATGATGTCGAGTTCTTTCTGCTCCTTCTCAGCCAGTTCGGTGCGGTTGGCCTTGGTGTATTGCTCGATGGCGTCATGCCGTTGGGCCACCATCTTCTTGAGAATCGACATTTCCTTTTCCTCGTCCATTTCCTTTCCCGCACCTTCTTTTGAGGTTCTGTATTTCAGGAACTCGGTCTTTATCAGGCGCAGCACGTCTCTTTTCTCTGTCTCGTGAGCTTTCATCGCCTCGCGGATCAGCTCGTCAATGTTAGAATTAATCATTTTGCAGTGCTTTTAATTTGATGTTGAATGGTTTCCGTCTCATATCGACGGCTTATTTTCTATGCAAAGATAGCGATTTTCTGTGAGGAATCGACATGAATGGCTGACGGAATTGCCTACAAAATGAAAATCATGCGGGGCAGTGGCATTGTTTTCTGCATGGAAATAATGATTGGAAACAGAAAAATATATGTATCTTTGCAACCGATAACTGATGTTTTGGATTTCGATAACTGATGGTTCGGACGGTGTCCGAATCATGATTTGATAAGAGTTTTTCTACAATGAACGGAACTATCATAGGACTTCTCATCCCCCTTATGGGGACGGTACTCGGCTCTGCCTTCGTGTTTTTCATGCGGAAGGAAATGCCTGAGCAACTGCAAAAGGCACTTCTGGGATTCGCCTCCGGAGTGATGGTGGCGGCATCGGTATGGTCGTTGCTCATCCCGTCGATGGATATGTGGAACGATGCTGGCAGACTGCGCATCATACCAGCCCTTGTGGGCTTCCTTGCCGGAATAGCCTTCTTGCTTTTCATCGACTTCATCACACCGCACCTTCACCTTGGGAGCAACACTCCGGAAGGACCGAAGACTCATTTGAGCCGAACGGCCATGCTTACCTTCGCCGTGACGATACACAATCTGCCCGAAGGAATGGCTGTGGGAGTGGTGCTGGCTGGCGCCATGCAGACGGGGAGCACCATTACCACTGCCGCCGCACTGGCAATGGCGGTCGGTATCGCCATACAGAACATACCTGAGGGCGCCATCATATCGATGCCAATGTGCGAAGCCGGCAACTCGAAGCTGAAATCGTTTATCATCGGCTCGCTCAGTGGTGTGGTTGAGCCCATCGGGGGCATACTCGTCATCCTCCTGGCGGGCATCATCAATCCGGCCCTACCCTATCTGTTGAGCTTCGCTGCCGGTGCCATGTTCTACGTAGTGGTCGAGGAACTCATCCCCGAAGCCTCGGAAGGAAACCACTCCAACTTATCAACCATCGGGTTTGCACTGGGCTTCGCCCTCATGATGACGCTCGATGTCGTGACGGGATAGGAGCAACGGTGACGGACTGGCTGGCACGACGGTGGCAAACTGATAGGCTGTTGATGGCAAACCATTAAACAACAAAGGTCGCATGACAACCGTCATGCGACCTTATTATAATTAAATGTAAGGGCTTCAGCTGGCCAAACCAGTGGGGTTTGGCCATTCTGCACTATCTTATTGCATATCATAAACCACCTGCATGAGCTTCTTGCCCAATGCGTCGGCCTCCTTCATCGACCCCGCCTCACTGTAAATGCGGATGATAGGCTCGGTGTTCGACTTGCGGAGGTGTACCCACGACGTCGGGAAATCAAGCTTTACGCCGTCGATGTCGGTCACCTGAACATCGCTTTCCTGTCCGTAGAGTTCCTTAACCTTCGCCAATATCGCATCAACGTTGGTCTCTGGCGTCAGATCGATGCGGTTTTTGGCAATGAAATAGGACGGATAGGTCTTTCGCAGTTCACTGGCCTTGAGTCCTTTCTGAGCCAACGAGCTGAGGAAGAGGACAATTCCGACGAGCGCATCACGCCCGTAGTGACTCTCCGGATAGATAACTCCACCGTTTCCCTCGCCTCCGATGACGGCATTGACCTCCTTCATCTTCGTCGTCACATTGACTTCGCCCACCGCCGATGCATAGTATTTGCCTCCATGCTTCTCCGTCACGTCCCGCAGCGCACGGGTTGACGAAAGATTGCTCACGGTATTGCCCTTCACATGGTCGAGAATGTAATCAGCCACACTGACAAGAGTGTATTCTTCACCAAACATCACACCGTCCTCCTGAATGAACGCGAGGCGATCGACGTCTGGATCAACGACGATTCCAAGGTCGTAGCCGCCCTTTCGCATCTCTTCCATGATGCCGCTGAGGTTCTTTTCGATGGGTTCGGGGTTGTGGGCGAAATCGCCTGTTGGCTCACCGTAGAGTATTTTGTATTCTACGCCCAACTCGTCGAGCAACTTCGGCAGGATAACACCTCCCACTGAATTGATCGTATCGACGCAAACACGGAACTTCCGCTCTCTGATGGCAGTCAAATCTGCCAGTTTCAATGCCTTGACAGCCTCGATATGCTTCTGATTATATGTGTTGTCCTCGGTGTATTGACCAAGTTTATCGACGTCAGCGTAGTTGAAATCCTCGCGTTCGGCGATGTTCAGCACCTCCGCACCTTCGGAAGCGGTGAGAAATTCGCCCTCATGGTTGAGCAGTTTCAGCGCATTCCACTGGCGGGGGTTGTGCGATGCGGTGATGATGATTCCCCCATCAGCTCCCGACATGCGCACTGCGAGTTCCGTTGTAGGAGTGGTGGCGAGGCCGATGTTCACTACATCGGCGCCGATGCCCATCAACGTGCCGCAAACGATGTTCTTCACCATCTCGCCAGATATCCTTGCGTCGCGTCCTACCACAATTTTCAGCTTCTTATCTGGATGCTTGCTCGCGATGAAGGTGGCATAAGCCGACGTGAATTTTACAATGTCAAGCGGATTTAAGGTGTCTCCGGTGTGGCCTCCGATGGTCCCACGGATTCCTGAGATAGACTTAATTAGCGTCATAGTATTGTTTTCTTTATATCGTTTAATTGCTTCCACCCCGTCTTTCGTGGTCTGTCGTATTGCCGACGGTGAGCGAAAAGACCGTGATGTGTGAAGCGTTTGTTGTTCGTTGATAATGGATTATGCCTCTTTAGATTATCGAAAGGCAGCCCGTCAATAATTGATTATGCCTCTTTAGACTATCGAAAGGCAAACTGTCAATGATTGAAAAAAGGAATAAGAAACACTGATGATTTCCTATTCCTTCTTCAATTTTATTATAGTCCGCGCCCGTAGGTGATGTCATAGAAGCACGGATAGACGTTTTGGCTGGCATTCTGCTGCCCCTGAGTTGACGGAACGATGAGCCTTACATGAGCCAGTGAGTCGGCGGCGCTTTTTATTCTGCCTATGTTGATGTAGGGCAAGGGGGCCAACCAGCCTGCTGGAACAGATGCACTCTTGTAGGACTGGTACATCACACTTGAGCCCTTGTCGAACGAAGCTGTAAATGTCCCACTGGTATTGGTGACCGACATCTTGTCAACAACGCCACTCCAATAGAGCACTTTGTTACTGAGTTGGATGGAATCCTTGAAGATGCTGCGTTCGTCGAATCTGCAAAGCACTGTCGCTGTCTCACCTTTCTTTATTGTCTCGCCCACCCCTTTGTTCATGATTTGCATGTAAACGCCTGTGTTGGTGAACCTTACGAACTCGTTTTTGGACAGATTGGTGGTCTGTCCCTGCTTGTTGAATTGCTGTTCGGTGATGACTGTGATGCCGCGCTTTGTGATAAAGTCGTTGATGGCATTGCGTTCGCGTTCAAGCTGGTCAGCGTAGGTATCGTTTTTGTTGCATGAATACAGTGCCAGCACTCCGGCCAGAACCACGAGCAGTAAAGTGATCTTCTTCATTCTATAATGTGTTCGTTGTTGCTTACTTAATCGTTTCGTTGTCTATCATTGTGCAAAGATAAGAAAAGAAAATAAGACGGGGCAAGCAGAAGTCAGAAAATATATTAAAATACTTTATCCTTCCCCTTATCGGCGCTGTGCCTTTCGGGTTGCTATCGCAGCTCGTCCTTGAATGCCAGTATGGCTTTGAGTGCTATTTGCTCTGCCTCCTTGATAGAACAGTGCAGCTTTCCGCCCGACGCATCTGCGTGTCCGCCCCCGTTAAAGAAGCGAACGGCCATGGGCTGGCAGTGGAATCCGTTGCCTGAGCGAAGGCTGACGAGCACGAGGTTGGGCTTTTCGGTGTCTTCGCGCAGCGAAATGCTCAGTTTCAGTCCTTTAATTTGCTGTGGTATGTTGACGACGCCCTCCAGATCGCCCTTGATGAACTTGAAGCGTCTCATCTCTTCTTTTGTCACGGCAAAGTAAGCGGCATGGAGTTCCTCAACGACGTTGAGCTTGTTGTAGATGATATAGCCTCTCAGTTTGAGCGCATTGGTCGAATAGTTGTGATAAACTTTGTTGTAGATGTTGTCCTTGTCGATGCGCTTGGCGAGCAGTTGGCTAATAATGAAATAGATTTCGGGGCGTGTTGAGTTGTAGGTGAAGCCTCCTGTGTCGGTCATCATGCCACAATAGATGCATTGTGCGCAATCTTTTGCCATGTCATCGTAGCCTCCCAGCTGCCATATGAGCGAGAAAACGATTTCGGATGTGCTCGAAATCTCTGTGCGAGAGATGGTCAGCTCGTTGTTTCTGTCTGGGTCTATGTGATGGTCGATGAGCAGTCGCTTAGCCTTGCATTCCTCCAGCACAGGTCTCATGTCCTCGACTCTCATCATCTGGTTGAAGTCGAGGCAGCAGACGAGGTCGGCGGCATCGAAAGCGCGCTTCACTTCGGCAGGTCTCTTGTCGTAGCGCAGCACCTCATTGCTGCCCGGCATCCACCTAAGGAAGTCTGGGAAGGCATCGGGGAGGCAGATTCTCACATCGTCCTTTCCCAGTTGTCTGAGATATGATTTCCATGCGAGCGTGGAACCGAGTGCGTCACCGTCAGGCGACTTGTGGGCACAGATGACGATGTGCCGTGCCTCGGCAAGCAGCGTGCGTAGTTTCTCTAATTCCTTATCGTCTAAGAGATTGATGTTCATTCTTTTGTTGTTGGTTATTGGTCGTTCTTTTTGTGGATGAATTGTTCCTTGTTGAAAAACCAACCGGAAAGGGAGTGTCCGTTTGGGTGGTTCTCCCTCTCACGGTTGGACGCATGAAAAAATTAAAAATGTTAGATTGTTTCAGAACAGTCTTGATGGATAGACACCCTCGTCAACCAGTCGTTTGATGCGTTCCACGACCCCTTCGCGGTCCTCTGGATAGGTGACGCCGAACCATGTGCTGGTGGTGTCGAGCACTTTCACGGTGGCTGTGCCGTCTGTGATGAGCTTGTTGACCATCATCGGGATGAAATATTCCGACTTCTTGTTCTCCATATTGCGTGGATCGGACAGGAATTCCTTGAAGTATTCCTCGCTGTAGTCAAGATAGTCGGGGGTGAAGCCCCACACGTTCATCGACACGGGGGTGTTGTCATCAACGGTCACCCATGAGCCGTTGTCGTCGAGATACTGTACTTTGCCGTCGCGACGCTCTATCTTCGTGCGCTCTACGACAGTGGTGAGGTTGCCTTCCTTGTTGGTCGAGCAGACGCCACGCGACACTGTGCCGTTCTCGCTCAACGTATTGCCCACGCGGAAGCCCACCATGGCATAGTCGTTCTTGGCCCCTTCGGGCAGGTCGGCCAGGTATTTGCCGATGACCTTGAAGCAATCGCGGTTGTAGAAGTCGTCGCAGTTGATGACGCAGAAAGGTTCGTTGATGACATCCTTGGCCATCAGCACGGCATGGTTGGTTCCCCAGGGCTTCTCACGGCCCTCTGGCACTGTGAACCCTTCGGGAAGGGCGTCGATGCCTTGGAAGACGAGTTCTGCCGGGATATGGCCTTCGTATTTGGAGAGCACCTTCTCACGGAACTGCTCTTCGAAATCCTTGCGTATTACGAACACTATTTTTCCGAATCCGGCCTGAATAGCGTCGTAGATGGAATAGTCCATGATGGTCTCGCCGTGAGGTCCTAAGCCGTCAAGCTGCTTGAGTCCGCCGTAACGGCTGCCCATTCCCGCAGCGAGCAATAACAATGTAGGTTTCATATAGTGATGTTTTATACGTTTACCTCAGATAGATTATCTTCGTTTTCGTTGCAAAGGTAATAAAAAGATTTCAAAATTTATCGGCTATCGCCAACTTTATCCCAAATCGTTTTTCAACGATTGTCGCTCCCCCGTGGTGCGTCGATGTTACAGATGCTGGGCCGCCATTGTCAGGCATTTTCGCTTCCGCACGGCCGCAGCTTAGCTTTCGCATTGCAATAGGTGAGCTTTTGTCTTGTGATAGGTGAGCTTTTGCACGATGAAAGGTGAGCTTTTGCAAGGTGGTTTGCAACACACTGAAAAACAGATGTTTAGCTGATTGTTCCTCGATTCTCCACTTCTAACAACAATTTCGCCCCGTCCCACGCATGGGAAGGGGCGAAAACGTTGTACCGGCGACGGTCGGTTATTGCTTGTCGAACTCCAAATGGAAGTTGATGACCGCCTCGATGCCGTTCCAGAACATGTCGAGTGGCATGTTCTCGTTGGGCGAATGGATGCTGTTCGACTCAAGGCCGAAGCCCATGAGGATGGTCTTCACACCGAGAATCTTCTCGAAAGTGGCGATGATGGGGATGCTTCCGCCTCGGCGAACGGCCAGAGGGCGGCGTCCAAACACTTTCTCAAATCCCTTCTCGGCTGCTTTATAGGCTGGCAGGTCGATAGGACACACATAGCCTTGCCCACCGTGGAGAGACTCGATGTTCACCTTGACCGACTTGGGGGCCACCTTTCGGAAGTAGTCGGCCACGAGTTGGCCAATCTTCTCATGGTCCTGATGCGGCACAAGGCGGCACGACAGTTTGGCATAGGCCTTCGACGGGATGACGGTCTTTGAGCCCTCGCCCTGATATCCGCCCCAGATGCCACATACATCGAAGCTCGGACGGAAGCCGTTGCGTTCGATGGTGCTGTAGCCTTTCTCGCCGAAGAGTTCCTCGACGTCGAGCGACTTCTTGTAGGCCTCAAGGTTGAACGGTATCTCGGCTACCATCTTGCGCTCCTCTGCTGGCACTTCCTCCACGTCGTCATAGAAATGGGGAATCGTTATCTTGCCGTCTGCGTTCGTGACGTCAGCTATCATCCGGCAGAGCACATTAATGGGGTTCGCTACCGCACCACCGAAGTGGCCAGAGTGCAGGTCATGGTTCGGACCGGTCACCTCTATTTGCCAATAGGCCAGCCCACGCAGGCCGGTGGTCAGCGACGGCAAGTCCTTCGACAGCATACTCGTGTCGGAAACCAGTATCACGTCGCTCTTCAGCAACTCTTTGTGATCTGAACAGAATGCGCTCAGGCTGGGAGAGCCTACCTCCTCCTCGCCTTCGAGGATGAATTTGATGTTGTGTCTGAGCAAATCGTTCTTCGTCACATATTCAAAGGCCTTGGCCTGGATGAACGATTGTCCCTTGTCATCGTCGGCACCACGGGCCCAGATGTGACCGTCGCGCACCTCAGGCTCGAACGGCTCGCTCTTCCAAAGGTCGAATGGCTCGGCGGGCATTACGTCATAGTGTCCATATATGAGCACTGTCTTGGCTTTTGGGTCAACAATCTTCTCGCCATAGACCACCGGATTGCCATTGGTGGGCATCACCTCGGCCTTGTCAACACCAGCCATGAGCAGCAGTTCCTTCCACCGCTCGGCGCAACGGATCATGTCTGCGCCATGCTTCTCTGGTTGGGCGCTCACACTGGGAATACGAATCAGGCTGAAAAGCTCATCAAGTATTCGCTCCTGATTGTCTTTTATATACTCTTTAATCATAATGTTGGGTTTAAGGGTAAATCACTTATTGGTGCAAACTTACATAAATTTTGTATAAACCACGAATGAATCACGACAAACGAGTCTATAAAAATCTTAAAAATCATTATCAATCCCATGTCCATCGCACCGTCGTCATGATGCCGAAAAGCCGTAAGCATATATCATTTTGCTATCATAAAACGAACAAAAGCATCAAAAAGCGATTGTCTGAGTAAAAAAAAGATGACTTTCTTTTGTATTAAAGAAAAATACATTACATTTGCATCCAGATACTAAATTTACACGAATTTAATCAAACAGACAGAAATTAAAAACCAATAACGATTAATTGCATGTGCCGTGTGCCATGTTTAAACACTATTACTAATATTCTTTACTCACAAAAAAATATCAAAACTTTATGAAAAAACAATTTTTACACCTTTTCGTGTCGTGCCTGATGGGAACGACCGCTGTAGGAGGATTGTCTCTAATCCCACAAAACGTGATGGCACAGAGCACCGCTCCGTCGATGACCATTGAGAATGTGAGCTTCACACGTGCCGAAGGATACATCGGTGAGACCATCGAGATGAAGAAATTCCACATTCAAGTGGCCAACACCACCGTACCAGTGATTCTCGAAATCACAGGCTACGACAAGAAACAGTTCATGGTTACACCGACCACCATTCCGGCAGGAACAAGCGACACAGAGATTACCGTGACCTACAAGCCAACAACCGTGAAGGCGCACAAGGCCAACCTCACCATAGACTGTACGGAACTGCCCGAAAAATACTCAATGGTGAAACTCGAAGGAATCGCCATCGACAAGAACAACCCTCCGATGGCAACCGTCACTCCCAACACACTCGAACAGTTTAAGTGCGAGGCCGCACAGACGACAGTGCAGGCAATACGCGTCCAAACCAAGAACATGGCAGAGAATACAAACATCCGTTTCGCACAGAACAAGGTGTTCAGACTCAGCACAGCATCAGTATATAAGAACCTTTCGCAGAACGTCAACGTCACCTTCGCTCCGCTCACGGCAGGCGAATACAAGGACACCATCATCGTTTCGTCGTACGGAATGAAGACACAGCGCATCCCTATCAGCGGAATCGCTACACCAAAAACCACCGTCGAAAAGAAAGAGGGAGTGGAACTCAAGCTGAAAGAAGACAATCCGCTGAAGGTCCTCAACGAAATGTTTGACAATGTGGAACGCAACAAGCCTATCAACATCGAGGGATGGACCAACGTCGCAGTGACGGGAACACGCGCATGGTGGGGCTACCAGTACCCAAGCACCGACATTACACCAGGAGAGAAGGTGGCTAAGGTGACACCATACGACAGTAAGGTGGAGTATGGCGATGAGAAAGAATGCGAAATGCTGCTCGTCACCCCACCGCTCGACTTCAAAAACTCTGACTCTAAGATGCTCACCATTCGCCTCCGTGGCGACTATCTCATGGATAATCAGACCGATGAGTTCAAGGTTTATTACATGGATCTCAAGGACGGCGAAATCTTCAAGGGCGAAATGGGCGGATTTAAGATTCCTAACACGAAGGATGAGTCAGGAGACTGGAACGAATACCACGTCAACCTCGAAGGATTGGAGCTGAACGACGTGTTCTTTGTTGGCTTCGGGTTCAAGAGTATGAGAGGAATGTCGAACTCGGCGACCTACTACATCGACGACATCTCTTACGGAAGAACCGATCTTCCGATGATTCTCATCCCCAATAACAACATCGCCTTCGCAGCAAAGCAGAGCGTCAACAACGTGACCGAGGACATCACAATCAACGCTAAGAACACAACCGAGCCACTGCAGCTCAAGGTGAGCGGACCAAACGCAAGCAAGTTCAAGCTCTCCACCAAGACATTGCCAAAAGAAGGCGGAACTATCAAGGTGTCATTCAAGTCTGACAAGATTGGCGTTCACCAAGCCTACATCAAGGTTTCGTCACGTGGCGCAGCCGATCAGTACATCGCACTGTCGGCAAACAACATGACAGCAGCTGGCATCGATGAGGTGAATGCCGACAAGAGCTTAGGCAAGGTTGCCGAAATATTCGACATCAAGGGCCGGAAGGTGATGACTGGCTATGAGGTAAGCCTGTCTGACATCAGAACAAGACTCCAACCAGGCATCTATGTGGTAAGAACCAAAGACGAAACAAAGAAAATTACCGTAAAATAAGCTATGCTGAATAATTGCGGTAGGTGAACCTACTCATAGGTTTTCATGAAAAAAGAGTGGCTTGTTTATGTCGTAAAGCATGAACAAGCCATTACTTTGAGACACTAAATTACATCCATTATACTTATAAAAACTTGCGATTTATTGTTTGCTATTTCCCTAAAAACTGGCCGATTGGGTAACCATAAAAGACCTTTAGGTCAGGTGAGACAAGGCGACCGCTGGCGGAAAGACAATGAACCATTAGCAATTCTTACAACAACAGAATAGCTATCAAGCTCAGACTGAATAGCGCCATCTGCAACATTCGGGATGTTACGGATGGCGCTATTTTACGTTTCGATGTTGATAGGTAAGCGTATCTATATCAGATACTTCATGTATTCGTCGTAAGAGATGTGGCTTCCGCCCATAGACTTCAGGTGTGGCGTCTCGAACTGGCAGTCGATGAGCCCTCCACCGTTATCTTCCATGAACCTTGCCAAATGAATGAGCGCAAGTTTGGAGGCCGAAGGCACCAGCGAGAACATGCTCTCACCGAAGAAATTGCGGCCAATCGTCACGCCATACAGACCTCCGACGAGCTTTCCGCTCTTGTCACGCACCTCGACACTTGCCGCAAAACCTTGCTCGTGCAGACACTTGTAGGCTTCAATCATGTCCTCTCCCAGCCAAGCGCCGACCTCATGGTAGCGCAATCGTGAGCAATTGGATATGACACCGTCGAAATCATCGTTGAATCCCACAGTATAGAGTTCCTTGTTCATCAGCGTTCGCATGCTGTGCGATACATGAATCTTGTCGGGGAAGATGACGAATCGGTCCATCGGACACCACCAGAGAATGTCATTCCATCGCCGAAAGTCGAACCAAGGGAAAATACCGTAGCTGTAAGCCAGCAGCAATCGGTCGATGCTCAGGTCGCCACCGATGGCGAAAAGTCCGTCATCCTCGCCCAAATGCGGGTCGGGGAATCCCAGAACGTCAGGATCGAGTTTGACAATCATGGCATTTTCCTCCATTCCATCGACGAAAGCGAGACCGTTCGGGCAGATGTCATCAAACGTTTTCTCTCCATTTCATCGGGTTTTGGTCAGCATGGCGGACTGGATTCTCAGCACCAGCGTCTTGCCCGTGCAGCCGATTTCAACCGTTCCGCCCCTCTTCAGTTTACCGAACAATATCTCACGCATCAGCAGCGGTTTGAGACGGCCGGCAATCACACGGTCCATCTCGCGCGCTCCGTATTCTTTCGTGAAACCGAGTCTCAGCAGATAGTCGGTGGCCTCAGCGGAAAGCGTCATCGTCACCTTGCGCACGGCGAGTTTTTCACTGAGCTTCGCGAGCTTCTTCCGCAAGATGAGCGTTGCCATTCCTTTGTCCATTTCGTTGAAAACGACCGTTCCCGACAGGCGATTGATAAACTCTGGCATGAAGGTACGTTTCACTTGCTTGAGCATGGCTTCACCACGGCCCGTCGTACCAGAGAAACCGATGTTCGCTTGACCAGCATACTGCGCCCCGGCATTAGAAGTCATGATGAGAACGACGTTCCTAAAGTCGGCCTTCTGTCCCTTATTGTCGGTCAGACGGGCATAATCCATCACTTGAAGCAGAATGTTGTAAATGTCTGAATGAGCTTTCTCTATCTCGTCAAGAAGCAACACACAGTTGGGAGTTTTGCGAATGGCGTCGGTAAGTAGTCCACCATCCTCGTAACCCACATAACCGGCGGGCGAACCGATGAGCTTTGCTACGGTATGCTTCTCGGTATATTCGCTCATATCGAAGCGAACGAGCTCGATACCTAACTCATGCGCCAGCACTCGTGCAACTTCAGTCTTTCCAACACCAGTAGGGCCGACGAAGAGCAGACTTGCCAGTGGCTTATCGTCGTCGAGCAGTCCGGCCTTAGCCATCTGAATGGCCTCCACTACCTGACCGACGGCCTCGTCTTGCCCGTAGATTTGCGCTGCGATGCGTGACCGAAGCGACTTCAAAGCCTCGTTTCCGTCCTCCTTCATGGCCACAGCGTTCACCTTGCACACACGTTGCAGAATCTCCTCGATGAGCGTTTTCGTGACGTACTGTGTCTTTCGGTCGTTGGGATGTAGCTCAAGGTAGGCCCCAGCCTCATCGATGAGGTCGATAGCCTTATCGGGGAGGAAGCGATCGGCTATGTATTTGGCACTGGCTTCTGCGGCAAAGCGGATGGCTTCTGGCCGATAGACGACATGGTGAAAGGTTTCGTATTTCCGTTGGAGTCCTTTCAGTATCTCGATGGTCTCCGCCGTCGATGGTTCCAGTATGTCAATTTGCTGAAAGCGCCGAACAATGCCGCGCGATCTTGAAATCTTCTGATTGTATTCTTCGTAAGTTGTTGAGCCTATGAATCTGACATCGTTCGACTCAAGATAAGGTTTCAGTATGTTTGAGGCATCAGGGCCGCCCTCATTGGTCGTTCCCGCCCCCATGATATTGTGCATTTCGTCGAGGTAGATGATGGCGTTCCCCTCACGAATAGCCCCAGTCATCACCTGTTTGAGGCGCTTTTCAAAATCGCCTCTGAACTGTGTGCCAGCCAACATCTGCCCCATGTCCATCTGATAGATGCGACAATTCTTCAGCCTTTCGGGCACTTCGCCCTTCCTTATCTTATCTGCCAGCCCGTAAACCAAAGAAGTCTTGCCCACTCCCGGCTCTCCCACGTGCAGCGGATTGTTCTTTTCCTTGCGACAAAGCACCTGTATGGTTCTGTCAAGCTCGCTCGTGCGTCCGATGAGCGGGTTATGGTGGTCTATATTGTCAGTGACGCACGTGACAAACTGTCGCCAATCGTTGGGCTCGGCTATCTCACCACCCAGGAAATCGGTGTCGTCCATTACCATATCCAGACTCTCGTCGTCATCTCCGAAAGTGTTTATAATGTCTTCATCTAACACTTCATCAGAACTATCATACTCTGCTGATTCATAGGTATCAATCAATTCTGCCATTAAATCGGCCTGATTAGCAACGGCACTTGACAGAAGATAGTTTGCCATCGAATCTTCCAAGAGGAAAATGGACTTAATCAGGTGCGGCACATCGAGTCCGTTGATCTGTGCCAACTGCGCCATCTGCATCGTGATGGTGACGAGTTGTTTCGTCTGGTAGGAAAATTCGGGTGCCTCATCACCGCCATCACTTGCCTCCACATGAGCCAAATATTCGTTGAGCTTACTTGCCAGCACACGTTGGGACACCCCCGTCCTCGCCATTGCCGCACGACAGGGAGACTGACGGAGTATAGCGGCGAGCAGATGTTCGGGGAGGATGAACTCGTGACCCATCTCCTGTGCCATGTTGGTCGCCTCCGACATGGCCTCGCCGAACCATTTCGTTATTTTTTGTTCTTCTTGCTTGCTCATTTATTCCACCTCATAAGTTAGTCTCAAAGGGAAATCATGCGCCCGTGCCTGCTCGGTGGCCTTGTCGATTTTCGACAAAGCGATGTCGTAGCTGTAGATGCCAGCCACGGCCTTTCCCTTACGGTGCACCTGCATCATAAGCGCCTCAGCCTCGTCGTAGGTCTTTTGGAACACATCGACGAGGATAAACGTGACGAAATCCATCGTCGTGAAGTCGTCGTTGTGCAGTATCACCTTGTATTTCCTTGGCTCGCGCAGGTGGGTGCGTTCCCGTTGTTTGACGGATGATTGTTCTTTTGCCATGATAATGCAAAGTTACGCATAAAATTTTGAAATTCAACACAACCTCGGTCATTATTCCAGTCCGGCAGTTGGGGCAGTTTTCATCATAGCGAAAGGGTGCGGAGGGGGTGCGCTCGCACTGCGACCGAAACGCATTTGGACGGCCTTCGGAAGCCTATTTACAACTCTCTGATAATCAACACAATAGGTTTCACTTAACAAAAGGTGAGCTTTTACACTTCAAAAGGTGAGCTATGACCGAGTGAAAGGTGAGCTATGACGAAGCGGTTCATGAGCCGAAGGACTGGAAGGGTTGCGCCAACTGGTTCGGAAGGGCACAAAAAGAATGCCGTCAGGCAAGCGCTCACCATGTAAGATGAGGATTGCCGGACGGCAAACGATGGGTCTGTCTCCGTCGTCGCAGCCCCGAAACAGGTCGGGAGCTGGCAGATGACGCCGTGTCAGACAGGGTTGTTCTCGGCAAAGATGGCCATGCGCTGGTCGAGCACTTCGTACTGGCTGTCCTTTATAAAAGATGTGCAGACACGAAGTCCCTCCTGATGGCTTCCGGTTGTCACAAGACAAATGGCACTGACACCATAGTACATCAGCTGATGCGCCAGCTCACCACTCGTCATGCCTTTGTAGCCTATCGTGAAATAGAAGCCGTCGGCTATCGACTCTCCCAAATCGTGGTCATAGACGATGTGGAAGTTGTGGCGGAGGAATATCTCCTTCAGCTTGTTGGCACGGCGTGCATACTCGCGTGTCTCCTCCCTGAAGCGGTAAGTGCCGTCAGACGCCGCCTTGAAGATGGCCGCCAGTGCATATTGCGCACTGTGACTCGTTCCCGACGACAAGGCATAGAGGATGCGAGCTGAGTAAATCATGCCAAAAGGCAGTCCTTGGTAACGCTCGTCGAGGGCCTCGAAATGGCGGTCGAACAGCTTATCGGAGATGCAAACCACGGCAATGCGCTCGCCTGCGTAACTGAAGGCCTTGCTGCCGCTGACGAACAGCATATAGTTGTCGGTGTATCGTCCGACGCTGCTCTGATAAGGCGGCTCAAACGGTTGACCAAGGTCTTTGCGAAAGTCCATGGCGAAGTAGGCAAGGTCTTCCAATACGATGGTGTCATACTGGGTAGCGAGCCTTCCTATGGCCCTCAACTCGTCCTCATCGAGGCACACCCACGAGGGGTTGTTGGGGTTGCTATAGACGATGGCACTGATATTGCCCTTCTTCAGGTAGCTCTCAATCTTGGGAGCGAGCTTGTCGCCACGGAAATCATAGACATCGAAAGTCTCATACTTCACACCCTGCACCTGAAGTTGCATCTTCTGCACGGGGAAACCTGGATCGATGAAGAGAATCGTATCCTTTTTGTCGTCAAGTTGTGAGCAAAGGCGGAATGCTGCGTAAGTACCCTGCATCGAACCCACCGTCGGAATGCAACCAACGGCATTGATGTCGAGGCCGATGAATGCCTTGACGAAGCGCGAAGCCTCGTTTTTCAGCACCTCAGCGCCCTGAATATCGGGGTACATATTGGCTATTCCGTCCTGCAAAGCCTTGATTTGGGCATCCACTCCCACCTTGGAGGCAGGGAGTCCGGGGATTCCCATTTCCATCTTTATAAACTCAACGCCCGATTTTTTCTCGGCATACTCGGCAATGCGCTTCACCTCTCGGATGGTCGCCTTCGAGAAATCCTGAATGCCATAGTCGGCAATGGCATCGTCGATGATTTGTTTTTTTATCGGAGTTTCTTTCATTTCTGCGCTGACTTACCTATTTCCAATGCTTTTAAGTTATCATTCACCACGGCTTCGCCCTTCCTTTCGAACACCCTTCTGATGGCCTCTTCGAGCTTTTCGTACTCTATTCCCAACGCTTTCTGAGCCGCGCCAAGAAGAATGACGTTGGCCGAGCGTGGAATACCGTTGCTCTGGGCCAGCTCTTCGATGTCAATCGAGATGACGTTGCTCACCTTGGCGAGGTCTTTCTCAATGACTTCCATCTCCGGATAGTTGGGAATGTTGACAAAAGGCTTGTTGGCGGTGATGATCCAGCCGTCCTTTTTCAGGTAGTTGACATAGCGAAGGGCCTCCATCGGCTCCATCGAGATAATCACATCGGCGCTTCCCTCGGCAATCAAATCACTCAGAATGGGGTCCGACGATATGCGAAGGTTGCTCTGTACGTCGCCGCCACGCTGCGACATGCCATGTACCTCAGCCTGCTTGATGTATAGATTCTCCTTCATGGCAGCTTCGCCGATGACCGTTGCGATAGAGAGGATGCCTTGTCCTCCCACTCCACATAATATAATGTCTGTTTTCATTGTTTTGCCTCCTTTTGCTTTTGTGCTCTTTTCATTTTAAGATGACGTTGGAAAGTCTGCAGGCACTCCCTGCGGGGGATGATGACACTCACGCCCTTGTATTCTATTTCCTCCTTGAGGATTCTGGTAATCTCAGGCAAGCTCTTCGGAACGGGAACCACAACCTTCAGGTGCTCGTTGTTCAAACCAAGGCCACGGCAGATCGCTTCGAACTTGTTTGTACCGGCAGAGTCCTGTCCTCCGGTCATGGCTGTGGTCAGATTGTCGCTGATGATGACCGTAATGTTGGCATTTTCGTTAATGGCGTCGAGCAGACCGGTCATTCCCGAATGGGTGAAAGTTGAGTCGCCGATGATGGCTACTGCAGGCCAGAGTCCCGCATCGGCAGCTCCCTTGGCCATAGTGATGCTCGCTCCCATGTCAACACATGAGTGGATGCCATTGAAAGGTGGGAGGAAACCCAGCGTATAACAACCGATGTCACCAAAGATTCGGGCATTCGGGTATTCCTTCATAATCTCATTGAGGGCCTTATATACGTCACGGTGGCCACAACCCTTACACAATGCGGGCGGACGGGGCACCACATTCTCGCTCGGAGCATAATTCTCGCTGACTGGTATGCCCAGTGCGAGCGCCACGAGGTTGGGGTTCAGCTCACCCGTCCGTGGCAACTCACCACTCAGACGGCCTTTGATTACGGTGTTTCCGGGCATCACTCCCCTTACCATCTCTTCGATGAAAGGCTGCCCTTCCTCAACGATGAGCACGCTGTCGCACTCCGCTGTCATGCGCCTTACCAACTCTTTGGGGAGTGGGTACTGACTGATTTTCAGCACTGGGTAAGGACTGCCGTCGGGAAAGTTCTCCATCACGTAGTTGAAACCTATGCCGCTGGCGATGATTCCCAAGCTGTGGTCCTTGCCTTCTATGTATTGGTTGTGCCGGCTCTCTACTGCCATCTGCTCAAGCTTTGCCTGCTGCCCTGTGACAATGATGTTTCTCTTGCGCGAAACGGCAGGAAGCAACACCCAGTTGCTGGCCTTTGCATTGTAGTTCAATTCGTTTTCCTTACGCGGTTCGTCACTGATTGTCACCACGGCCCTACTGTGCGCCATGCGGGTGGTCACCCTCATTAGGACGGGAAGGCACATTTGCTCCGACAGGTCATAAGCCTCTGCCATCATGTCGTAAGCTTCCTGCTGCGAACTGGGCTCGAATGTGGGTATCATGGCGAACTTTCCATAGAACCTACTGTCTTGTTCGTCCTGCGATGAGTGCATGGACGGGTCGTCAGCCACCAGCACCACGATTCCTCCGTTGACCCCTGTCATGGCCGAATTGACGAAAGGATCAGCACAAACGTTCAGTCCGACGTGCTTCATGCACACCAATGCGCGCTTGCCCATGTAGGACATGCCCAACGCCTGCTCCATGGCGGTCTTCTCGTTGGTGCTCCACTGTCTGTGGATGTTACGCTCTTTTGCCAACTTGGAGTTCTGAATGTACTCCGTAATCTCGGTAGAAGGTGTTCCTGGGTAAGCATAGACGCCGCTTAAGCCTGCGTCCATTGCACCTTGGGCGATCGCTTCGTCACCTAAAAGTAATTTCTTCATAACGCTTATATAGTTTTAAGATCTGGTTGATTGACCATTTGAATGTTTCAAATTTAGCAAAAAAATTTGATTATGGGCAAATAATCAGTAAAAAAACGTTCATTTTTTTTATAATCTGTAAGAGATTACGATTTTTTTTGTAGATTTGCAATAGAGAAATGCCATGATATTGGGCAACCAGTGTGCGTGGTTCAATGATATTTTTTTAAGATTTACTTTAAAACTTATTATCTATGATTAATCGGCAATTGCTAAACCCAGAGAGTATCGTCGTGATAGGCGGCTCCAACGATGTCCACAAGCCTGGTGGGGCTATAGTAAGAAACCTTATTCAAGGTGGTTTCAAGGGGGCATTGCACATTGTCAATCCCAAAGAGGACGAGATTCAGGGAATCAAAGTATTCCACAATGCCGAAGAGTTGCCAGCCACCGACTTGGCAATCATGGTGGTAGCGGCAAAATTCTGCCCAGATTATGTTGACTATTTAGCCGAGCACAAGCAGGTGAGAGCTTTCATTATCATCTCCGCTGGCTTTGGTGAGGAGACGAAAGAGGGCGCCGAACTGGAACAGCACATCCTCGACACATGCGAGAAGTATGGCTGTGCGCTGATTGGTCCGAACTGTATCGGCTTGCTCAACAACAACCATCACAGTGTGTTCACGAAGCCAATCCCCAAGCTTCATCCGCAAGGAGTTGACTTCTTGAGTGGTTCGGGAGCCACAGCGGTGTTCATTCTTGAGTCGGCGGTCATCAAAGGCTTGCAGTTCAACTCGGTTTGGTCAACCGGCAATGGCAAACAGAACGGCATCGAGGACGTTTTGCAATACATGGATGAGCATTTCGACCCCGAACACGACTCGAAGGTGAAGCTACTATATATCGAGAACATCAACGATCCAGACAAGATGCTGCTCCATGCCAGCTCGCTCATCAGGAAAGGATGCCGCATTGCCGCCATCAAGGCTGGTTCAAGTGAGAGCGGAAGCCGTGCCGCCTCGTCGCACACCGGTGCCATCGCATCGAGCGACACCGCCGTAGAGGCTTTGTTCCGTAAGGCTGGAATCGTCCGTTGCTTCTCGCGCGAAGAGCTGACGACCGTCGGTTGCATCTTCACGCTGCCGAAAATCACAGGCAAGAACTTTGCCATCGTCACCCATGCGGGCGGCCCTGGCGTGATGCTCACTGACGCTTTGTCGAAGGGAGGACTGAATGTGCCCAAACTCGACGGACGTTTGGCAGACGAACTCAAAGCGCAGCTGTTTCCGGGCTCATCGGTGGCCAACCCCATCGACATCCTTGCCACGGGAACACCGGAGCATCTCGGAATCGCCATCGACTATTGTGAGAAGAAATTCGACAATATCGACGCCATGATGGTCATCTTCGGCACACCGGGGCTCGTCCAACTCTATGAGGCCTATGACGTTCTGCACAAGAAGATTTTGGAATGCAAGAAGCCCATCTTCCCCATCCTGCCCTGTCTGAACACCGCCGGACCAGAGGTGGCGGAGTTCCTGAGCAAGGGACATGTGAATTTCAGCGACGAGGTGACACTGGGCACGGCACTTTCGCAAATCATGCGCACTCCGCAGCCTGTGCCACAGGAAATCAATCTCATGGGAGTGGACATTCCCAAGATACGCAAAATCATCGACGGCATTGACGAAAACGGATATGTGGCGCCCGACATCGTGCGACAACTGCTCACCTGTGCCAAGATTCCCGTTGTGCCAGAGATGGTCGCTGGGACAAAGGAGGAGCTGACAGCCTTCGCCGAAAAGATTGGCTATCCTGTGGTTGCCAAAGTCGTTGGGCCAGTACACAAGAGCGATGTCGGAGGTGTGGCGCTCAATGTGCGCAGCTCCGAGCAACTGGGAATGGAGTTCGACCGAATGATGAAGATCCAAGACGCAAGCGCAGTAATGATTCAGAAGATGATTTCGGGACGCGAGCTCTTCGTTGGCGCGAAGTATGAGCCACGCTTCGGTCATGTGGTGCTATGCGGTCTGGGGGGCATCTTCGTCGAGGCACTGAAGGATGTGGCCAGCGGACTGGCTCCCCTGTCGGCCGATGAGGTCAGAACGATGATTCGATCGCTGCGGGGCTACAAGATTCTGCAGGGCATCCGCGGGCAGAAGGGCATCAACGAGGAGAAATTCATCGAGATTATCCAGCGCCTGTCCGTACTGTTGCGCTACGCTATCGAAATCAAGGAGATGGACATCAATCCGCTACTGGCAGACGGCGATGACATTGTGGCTGTCGATGCACGCATCAGGATTGAGAAATAATCGATCGTCTCAGACACCTTATTATATATATAGCCGAAGGGCTGAACTGGTCTCACTTGTCATCGGTTCAGCCAACGGTTTGTGAAAGGTGAGCTTTTGGCATGCAAAAGCTCACCTTTCATCGTCTCATACCTCACCTTTTACAATGCGAAAGCTTTCTTACTGTATTTCAGCGGATTAGCAAGGGAGATTCCGTCCTTCGGCGCTTGCCTCACAAATGGGCTGCGGCATCATTTCCGACGGTATTCGAGTGGTGTCAGTCCCGTGAGCCGCTTGAAATACTTTGAGAAGAAACTGGCATTCGGAAAATGGAGTCTGTCGGCAATTTCTACAGCCGTCAGGTTGTCGTGGCGCAACATGAGCTTGGCAGTGGTGACGATGGCACGGTCGATCCACTCCTTCGCCGTCACACCACTGGCCTTTTTCACCACCGTTCCCAAGTAACGCTCCGTCAGACACATACGGTCGGCATAGAATTTCATCTGATGTTCGCTCTTACAATGGTTGTTGACGAGATAGATAAACCGGTCGAAGATGTTGCGGTCGTTGGATTTCTCACGGCTCTGGGCCGACAAGTGGGGAGCGAAAAATCCATCAAAGAGATTCAGAATCGCCGCCACGAGGTTGAGCGTTGACGGGTGGTAAGGTTGCTGACGGGCCGCCACGTCTTTCAGAACCCCCAGCAGGCGCAGCAGGATGTCGGCCTCGGTGGTGCTGATGGGCAACTGTCCGTCGAGGGTCTGCTCGTTGAAGAGCGACGGAAGGCGATTGTTGAATGCAAAATGCACCAGCTCCGACGACACGGCCATGCCACAAAAGGCGAAGTCATCGCTCGCCGATTGGGGCTGAACGAAGGAGCCCGGTGTGAGGAACAAAGGCATTCCGGCCCGCAACTCACGCTCCAACAGATTGATTCTGACACGCAAACGGCCAGAGACGACATAGCCACAACGATAATCTTGCAACTGAATGAGCAGGTTTTTGCCCAGCATCACCCTCGCCATGAGCAGACTTTCGGTCACCACAGACAGGTCTTTGCTCAGGTAGATACTGGGGCTGTTGTCTCGGCTCGCTCCCGTAATGAGCTCCGAGAAGCGTTCAAATGTGAGCGATTCGGGTTTCTTTTGCATGGCTTTTTATCTGTTTATCCGATGCAAATATAATAAATTTCGGATCAAACATAGTCTTTTCGTTTATAAATCGTACGAAAAGAACATGATTACCATGAAATAGATAACCGCCATCAGGTGGTTTTTTCGTATCTTTGCATCAAGATAAAACGACGAATCATGAGAAAACTCCTTGTCACATTGCTTTGCACGCTGCCCATCGGCTTGATGGCGCAGACACGAACGCTCGACGAGTGCCAGCAGATGGCCATGCAGAACTATCCGCTCATCAAGCGACACGACCTCATTGCACGCACAGCCAATATCGACATCGACAACATCGGCAAACAGTGGCTGCCCCAAGTGACGGTCTATGCCCAGGCCACGTTGCAGAGCGATGTGGTAAAGTTGCCCGATGCCATGACGGACATGCTCCGACAGACGGGTGTTCAATGCGACGGACTGAAGCGCGAACAATATAAAATAGGTGTAGATGTCAGCCAAATCATCTACGACGGCGGCGCAATCGGCAGGAATAAAGAGGTGGCGGCTCGACAAAAAGAGGTGATGACGGCAGAGAACGAGGTCAGTCTCCATGCCGTCCGCAAACGAATCAACGAACTTTATTTCGGTGTTCTGCTCGTCAACGACTTGCTGCGGCTGAATGCCGACAGGCAGTCGCTGCTCAACGTCAACGAGAAACAGCTCGAAGCGATGCTCAAAGGAGGTACGGCGATGGAGTGTGACTACAACTCTGTCAGGGCCGAACGACTTAATGCAACGCAAGAGGCTACCAATCTCAACATTCAGAAAGAGAGTTTGTTGCAACTTCTGTCAGCATTCATTGGCGAAAAGGTATCGGAGGTGCAGAAACCAGTCATGATCGACTCACCGAACGACCGCAACAACCGCCCCGAAGTAAGGCTTGCCGAGACTCAACTGCAACTTATCAGAGCACAGGAGAAGGCCCTCCACGCCGGACTGATGCCCAAAGTGAGCGCCTTCGCAAGCGGATTCTACGGCTATCCGGGATATAACATGTACGAAGACATGATGCGTCGCAGGATGAGTCTTAACGGAATAATCGGCCTTCGCGTGACATGGAACATCGGATCGCTCTACACCAACAAGAACGACAAGGCCCGATTGGAACTGCAACGCAAAGAAGCGAGCAATCGTTTGGAGACTTTCTTGTTCAACAATCACCTTGATAATATGCAGCAAGATGCTGAAATAGAACGCTATCGCAAACTAATGGCAACCGATAACGAAATCATCGCACTGCGAGAGAAGGTGCGTCGCGCCTACGAATCTAAGCTCCGCCACGGCATCATTGAGGTAACGTCTCTACTTCAGGAGCTCAACAAAGAGAATGGGGCGCGGATTGCCCTTTCCACCCATGAGATAGAACTACTCAAACACTTGTACGACCAGAAATGGTTGCTCGGTCAATGAAGGGCAAAGCTCACGAAACAAAGCATTTTCACCAACTGATAAAGCATAATTACTACAATGAAGAAGAAACCATACCTCTACTTTCTGGCGCTGACGGCACTCTGCAGCTGCGGAAACAATGAGCCGGAGTTCGATGCAACCGGCACTTTTGAGGCCACAGAGGTGACCGTCTCGGCCCAGATTACAGGCAAAATCGAGGCTTTTAACATAGTTGAGGGACAACAGGTGACGGCCAACGCCGTACTGGGGACTATCGACGCCACGCAGTTGAGGCTCAAAAAGCAACAGCTTGCTACCCAACAGAGCCAGCTCAACGCAGCAAAGCGACAGACTTCGGCCACACAGGAGCAGTTGAACGCCAACCGAATGGCCATCGACAGCAGAGTTTTGAACCTCGAAACACAGATTGCCTCCATACAGCAACAGATTGATAATCAAAAGAAAGAAAAGCAACGGTTCAGTGAACTCTTGAAGGATGGAGCAGCAACCCGCAAGCAAGTTGAGGAAATAGGTTATCAGATAAGCGTACTACAAAAGCAATTGGCTGCCACTCGTGAACAACTCGCCAGCACAAACGCTAGTCTCGCCGAGCAAAGCAAGGGCCTTGGAGCGCAGATAGAAGGCCTTGGGGCGCAGAATGAGGGAGTGGACGCACAGTCGCAGAACATCAATGTCCAGCAATCGCAGCTCGACGAGCAGATTTCCAATACACAAATCATCTCTCCTATCACAGGAACGATATTGGAAAAGTACATGGAACGGGGCGAATTTGCCATCACTGGCAAACCGTTGTTCAAGGTTGCCGATACCAAACACATGATTATGCGGGCCTATATCACATCGGAGCAACTGCAGAAAGTGAGGGTCGGCCAACGGGTGAAGGTCTTTGCCAACTACGGAAATGGCGAAAGGAAGGAATATCCTGGAACTATCACGTGGATAAGCAGCAGAAGCGAGTTCACGCCCAAGACCATATTGACCGATGATGAGCGGGCCGACTTGGTGTATGCGGTCAAGATTGCCGTCAACAACGATGGCTATATCAAAATCGGTATGTATGGTGAGGTGAAGCTGTTGACCAGCAGCGCCCAGTCAAAGTAAAGCGACCGCAGCCCCGCTGACGGGCCATCGCTGCCCATGACTAATCCTTTCGCACCGCATTGGGCAAGACAAGGCAAGCCCTTTGCGGAGAATCAACAAAACAATCGTCCACAAATTGCAATACAACAGTACATCAGCAAACGAGACACATCTCACCCATGAAAATGAAATAGAGGTGAGTCTGTCGCATGTTTCCAAGTCCTACGGCGACATTGGGGCACTGAAAGACGTGTCGTTCACAGTGAACAAAGGCGAGATTTTCGGTCTAATAGGACCCGATGGTTCAGGAAAGACCACGCTGTTCCGCATCATGACCACGCTGTTGCTGCCCGACGGGGGCTCGGCGATGGTCGGCGGCTTCGACACCGTTGAACAAATGACAGACGTTCGCCGACGTGTGGGCCACATGCCGGGGAGGTTTTCGCTCTACCAAGACCTGACTGTGGAGGAAAATCTCGCATTCTTCGCCACGCTGTTCGGCACCACTATCAGCGAGGGATATGACCTCATTGCACCCATCTACTCACAAATCGAAAAGTTCAAGGACAGGAAAGCAGGCGACTTGTCGGGCGGAATGAAGCAAAAACTGGCACTGTCGTGTGCGTTGATTCATAAGCCTGACGTGCTTTTTCTTGACGAACCGACGACAGGCGTTGACCCAGTGAGCCGCAAGGAGTTATGGGATATGCTTCGATCGCTGCGCGAAGTTAACATCACCATTGTGGTATCGACTCCCTATCTCGACGAGGTGAGGCGGTGCGACCGTATCGCTTTCATCCACGAAGGTGAGATAAAGGGAATCGACACACCCGACAAGACACTCGAAAAGTTCAGGAACATCTTCAATCCGCCGCCCATTGAGCGAGCCAACGCTGACAAGACAGCGAGCGAAAACGTTATCGAGGTGGAGCATTTGGTCAAGGCCTTCGGTACGTTCCGTGCCGTCAACGACATCAGTTTCACAGTGAAGAAGGGTGAGATATTCGGCTTTCTTGGCGTCAACGGTGCGGGAAAATCCACCGCCATGCACATGCTGACAGGCCTGAGCCAGCCAACGAGTGGCAAAGGCTCTGTAGGCGGCTACGACATCTCAACGGAGTACGAGCAAATCAAGCGCAATATCGGTTACATGAGTCAGAAATTCTCGCTCTACGAGGACCTAACGGTGAGCGAAAACATACGTTTGTTCGCCAGTATCTACGGTATGGGCAAACGGGAGATAGCCCAAAAGACAGAGGAGATGCTCACTCGCATCAACTTCGCTGACCACAAGGACGACATTGTCGCATCGCTCCCGCTCGGTTGGAAACAAAAGCTGGCCTTTTCGGTGAGCATCTTCCACGAGCCCGACGTGGTATTTCTCGACGAACCCACAGGAGGCATCGACCCAGCGACGCGCCGCCAGTTCTGGGAGCTCATCTACGAGGCGGCGGAGCGTGGCATCACCGTGTTCGTGACGACCCATTACATGGACGAAGCTGAATACTGCGACCGCATTAGCATAATGGTGGATGGCAGAATCAGTGCCATGGGAACACCAGACGAGTTGAAAGCAAGGTTCGGAAAGAAGAGTATGGCCGAAGTATTCGTAGAGTTGGCCAGCCGAAGCAAAATATAGCGATTCCATCGGGTGAGCCATCGCCGACGGGAGCTGAGCGAAAACGATATCATGACAAAGAACTGAACAAACGAAAGGCAATGAACGGCAACACGAAACAGGACAATCCAAAAGACAGCACGGGCTTCTCACAAGCCCGAAAGGGAGCAGACACGAAGCTATTCCTCTCCTTTATTCTCAAGGAGTCGCGCCACATACTGCGCGACAAGCGCACTATGCTGGTTCTTTTCGGAATGCCCGTCGTGCTGATGCTGCTCTTCGGCTTCGCCATCTCCACGGAAGTGAAGAACGTAAGGACAGTTATCGTGACGGCCTCGATGGACAACCAGACACAGAAACTTGTGAACGCACTCGACGCAAGCGAGTATTTCATTGTCACAAGTCAGGTGGGTACGCCCTCGGAAGCTGAACGACTGATACGCAATCAGGAAGCCGACATCGCCGTTGTCTTTGCCCCCGACTTCGCCAGCAGACAATCCGGACTGCAAATCATCACCGACGGAGCCGATCCCAATATGGCTCAGCAATACAGCAACTACGCAGCGATGACGATGGCCCAGCACATCGGCCGCGAAACGGACACTCTGGCAAGTCCGTCGGTCGTCAACACAAAGCTGCTCTACAACCCACAGATGAAGAGTGCCTACAATTTCGTGCCCGGTATCATGGGAATCCTGCTCATGCTCATCTGCGCTATGATGACGTCTATTAGCATAGTGAAGGAGAAGGAACGAGGAACGATGGAGGTACTGCTCGTCAGTCCCGTGCGACCACTCATGATCATCATCGCCAAGGCTATCCCCTACATGGCGCTGGCCTTTGCCATCCTCGTGACAATCCTCATCATGGCCCGCTTCGCCCTGCACGTTCCTATCACGGGAAGTTTATTTTGGATTATCATTGTGTCAACCATTTATATCGTTATGGCACTGTCACTTGGGCTTCTTATCTCAACCATTGCTAAAACACAGCTGACCGCTCTTTTGGTCTCAGCTATGGTTCTGATGATGCCGAGTCTGCTTCTGAGCGGAATGATTTATCCAATAGAAAGCATGCCACCGCTTCTGCAGTGGGTTTCGGCAGCGATGCCACCGCGTTACTACATCTCCGCCATGCGCAAGCTGATGATCATGGGTGTCGATATTGGCAGTGTGCTGCAAGAACTCGCCGTGCTCACCGCCATGACCGTGGTTTTTCTTACCGTGGCACTGAAGAAATTCAAGGTAAGACTTTAACGCCATTCACGCATTAGAAAAGGAACAACGACAGAACCAACCACCATTCACGCATTAGAAAATGAGCAACGACAAACAATACAACACCAACGGGCAGCAAAGGGCCTTGCAATCGCCTGCCAAGAAAGCGAGAGGACTGAAACTTCTGTTAGCACTGCTGACCAAGGAGTTCATCCAAATACGCCGCAACCCTTTCCTACCCCGTCTCATCATGATCTTTCCCATCACCTCCATGTGCGTGATGCCGTGGGTTCTGAACATGGAAATCAAGAACATCAAGGTGGATGTGATAGACAACGACCGGTCGGTCATGTCGCAACAGCTCGTCCACAAGATTGAGGCGAGCAAATATTTCATATTCAACGGTCAGGAAACGAGTTACGAGGAGGCGATGAAAGACATCAAGAGCTCAGATGCCGACATGCTGATGGAGATTCCTCCCCACTTCGAACGTGACCGTATGGCCAACGGCAACCCACAGATTCTGATTGCAGCCAATGCCGTCAATGGTACAAAAGGCGCACTGGGAACCACCTATCTGAGCAGCATCATCAGCCAGCACGTCACCCCCGAACTGTCGGCCATCAACGCAAAGATCTCCACGCTCTACCTCTACAACAAGAACCTGAACTACAAACTCTTCATGATTCCTGCCCTCATGGCCATGCTCATTATGACCCTCTGCGGGTTTCTGCCCACACTCAACATCGTCGGCGAAAAGGAAAGCGGCACCATTGAGGCCATGAACGTCACCCCAGTGAGCAAGAGTGTGTTCATTCTTGCTAAGCTCATTCCCTACTGGATCATGGGACTGGTGGTCATCTCCTTGTGTTTCATCCTCTCGTGGCTCCTCTACGACATCACGTCGGCAGGCAATCTCGCCCTGATCTATCTGCTCGTGGCCCTGCTCTCCTTTGTTTTCAGCGGTCTCGGCCTTGTTATCTCCAACTATAGCCACAACATGCAGCAGGCTACCTTCATGATGTGGTTCGTCATTATGATAATGATGCTCATGAGTGGACTGTTCACCCCCGTGCGGTCGATGCCCGACTGGGCCTTCAAGACGACCTATCTCAACCCGATGCACTACTTCATCGATGCCATCCGCACCGTTTTCGTCCGTGGAGGCGACTTCAACAGCATTGCCAATCAGGTGCTTGGCCTCGGCATTTTCGCCGTAGTGCTTGATCTTTGGGCCGTGTTCAGCTACAAGAAGAACCACTGATTCCACCAACTATCGTCATTATCCACACACGGACGACGTGCGGAGCCATCACGACAAGGGCATAAAACAAAAATGCCAAGCCACAGTTTTGCGGCTTGGCATTCTCTTTTGTTGATGCAAAAAGGGCGGATTCATCGCAGCGAGAAGGGCTGACGCTCACCCGAAGCGGAGAAAAGACTCAATGATTGCAAATCTTGCTGGAATCGACAGTGAAGGCATCTTGCTGCGAGGGCATGAATTTCCCGCGCTCTTCGAGGAAGTCAACAAGCTCGGCGGCTGTGAGTCCCTCCACCGAACAGGTGTAGAAACGCTCATTGGGGCCAAACTTCTCGATGATTGCCTTCACCAGACTCTCCTTTGTCGTGTAACTGTTGCCCTCCATCATGTGGAGAACGTCGTGTCCATGTGTCATATTTTTTCCTTTCTTTTTATGATGATTGATTATCTAATGAGATTGAAAATCCTTTACATTTCTATTCTTTCTATCTACCTATGTAAACCGCTGAAATTCAATAGGATAAATTTTTGCCTTACAAAAGTCAGCTTTCATTGTGCGATGGCTGACCTTTCACCGTGCAAAAGATGACCTTTCGCAATGCCAAAGCTCATTAATCGCCAGCCAATGGTGAAAAAATCTTGACACGACAGGGTGCTTTTCAGCGGATTTTTTCGCCCATTCCATCGTTAAAACTGGAAGTAAATGAATGGCTGAATTTCGGAGCTTTTCACCTGCATGATGATGAACACCACCACGGTGATGGCGATTGCCGAGCCGACAACACCACCTTTTTGCAGCAGACGCACAAAACGGTCCTGCCAACTGTCGGGCAACCAGTGTCCAATCATGGCCAACAGCATGAGAATGAACACATAACGGTAGCTGAAAAGCACGTCGGGCATGACATGGAGGTTGAACTTTCCGACCATCTGCCGCACCATCAGCCACACGCTTTCAAAGTCCTTGCAGCGGAAAAACAGCCATGAGAAACATAGAACGTGGAAGGTGACGAACACGGAGACGAACCGTCGGATGCCCGTGGGATGGTAGTGGCGGTCGTGACCGAGCACTGTCTGCGACCAGAACTTATGGATGCAGACCAAAAGACCATGCAACATGCCCCAAACGACGAAGTTGAGCGATGCGCCATGCCAGAGTCCGCATGCCGTCATGGCCAGCATCTGATTGAGATACATGCGCCAACGTCCATGGCGGTTGCCCCCTAACGAGATATAAACATAGTCGCGAATCCACGTTGACAAGGATATGTGCCATCGACGCCAAAAGTCGCTCATTGAGTCGGCTTTGAACGGAGCGTTAAAGTTCATCTTTAACTTGAATCCCAGTAAGAGGGAAATTCCGATTGCCATATCCGAGTAGCCAGAGAAGTCGCTGTAAATCTGAATGCAATAGCCATAGATGCCCAGCAAAATCTCACCCCCTGAGAACAAAGTCGGGTTGTCGTAGATTCGATCGACGAAGTTTTGCGAGATATAGTCGGATATTACGGCCTTTTTGAGTAGTCCTACCATGACGAAATAGACACCAAGGGCAAACATTTCCGACGTTATCTGCAAGGGCTTGCGAGTCTGCGGATGGAAGTCGGCTGCCCTTTCGATTGGTCCTGCCAGCAGTGTCGGGAAGTAACTCACATAGAAGGCATAGTCTAGCAGACTGTCCATGGGCTTCATCTTGCCCCGATACACGTCGATGACGTAGGAAATGCTCTTGAAAGTGTAGAAACTGATGCCCACTGGCAAGAAGATGTCCCACGGTTGGAAATTGTTGCCAATCATTTGGCTCACCATTCCCACAAAGAAGTTGGTGTATTTGAAGTATGCCAGCAGTCCAAGATCGATGAAAAGGCTCACCGCCACCCACAGCTTTGCTTTATTGCTACGTGGTATCACTCTGGCAATGAGATAGTCGGATATGGTAACGAGGGCCAAAAGTGCGAAATAGAATCCGCTACTCTTGTAGAAGAAGTAATAGGAGAAGAGCGTCACGAAGAGAAGCCGTGAGCTGAACTGTTTCCGAAGCAGAAAATAGACGAGCATAAAGCCCGCGAAGATAAAGAGGAATGCGCCCGACGAGAAGAGCAACGGTTCCTGAGGATTGTATTGAAGGATGTCGGTTATTCTCGAAAAGTCCAACGAGCCGAAATAAGCTGACAGCTTGCTGAGGACGAAACTGAAGAAATCAAAAATTGTATCTGTATCCATCGGTATTTTAAATTTCAACATTAATTACCCATTCGGCGACCGTAATTCTTCTGTCCAGCCACTATCGACTTGAATATTCGTCCGCTCACGTATTTTCCTCCCTTGTGATTGATGTGCACATAGTCTTTCGAACCCATGTCGTAGGAATCGACTATGCGCTTCATTGTGCCTGGTCCGCCCATGGCATTGAGGAGGTTGTAGAAACCCACCTTGCACTCGGCGGCGAGGTTTTCCTGATAGCTGACGAGCATTTCGACCTGATGCATGGTACCGTCGGGAGACGATTTCGAGCCTCTGTCGGGCGCACTCACGATGAGAATACTGGTTTGGGGGAAGGCTTTGCGGAAGTTGTTTACCACGACTCGCATCTCTTCGATGTACTTTTTCAGACGTGGGGCGTCCGATTGCTCGTTGACGGCATTGACACCATACTGCAAAACAATCAGGTCGTAGGGCCGAACACGGGCGAACTCTGAGAGCATAGCAACGGGCAGCTTGCCCAACGAATGGCCATTGGTGCCGCGCATGCTGAAATTATCGATGATTATACCCTCTTTTGCCTCCTGCGACGTACCGAAAAGCACCGCTCCGCCACCTCTGACACTGAGCTGCGCATGGCTCGTGGGTGATGCGCCCTGCACCACTTGCAGACGAGGCGAGGGCGAAAGTTGGAAGGCGCGCTGCACGTTGCCGTCGAATTTCATCGTAATATCGGCCCCACGGGGAGCACGGAGATAGAGTTGGGTGATACGCCACTTACCCGTATGGGGAAATTCGGGCAGTATGAAGGGAGCAAGGCTTATCTGAGCAGGGCCCGAACACGTGTAATAACGCTCCGCAAGGCCAGCCAGCGCAACATCGTAGCTTTTGCGCTTCATGACCATATGTTCGACAAGACCAGTGAATTTGTGGGTGACGGTGTGCTTGTACTGGTTCAGCTCGTTGCCGGCATCGAGCCATCCTACACCCCATCCTCCGTACTTTTTCTGCAATTCCTCACGAAGGTGTTCCAACAGGACATCGCCCTCGATGAAAGAGTCGCCGTAATAGGCGATGCGCACTGGGCATCCGTTGGTGATTCCTTTGGCAAGATTGTTTATTTTCTCGTAGAATGCGTCCATTCCACCAGCCTTTCCGCCCGAAAAGTCAACAATGGGCTCCGTTCCCTTTGGCCACGACTCCTTGAAGCTGACCAACCGCCCATCCTTGTCTTTGAGCTGGGTCGCCTTTGGCTGAGCGGGCCTTGGCAACACGTCCTGCAACGTGGTCTGTTGTGGCGACAAGTCGCTGAGAATGTTAATCTCACGCAACTCCGTTCCAGCGATCTTTATCTTCGGAAGAAAATGGAGTAAAATTAAAAACACAATGACCAACACCGTCAGTAACAGCGTTTTATAAGTCTTGTCATTCATCTTTTAATGTTGAATTAGCAACAACAAATATTTAAATAATGTATTCCCGTCTTGTCAGTGGTTAGTCCAGAGCCCCAAGTCCTTAGATTTCCTTCAGCGACTTGTCAAGCAAATCCACTCCTCTTGATGTGCATATACCTCTTATATAAAAGAGCATGAATGTTCGGAGCAGCTCCTTGAAATTATATTTTTTATAGAGATAATTGCTCATAATGAACTGTACGGATGCGTCTGCCACCATTACCACCAAATCGAAGTTGATGTCTGTTAGGAAGTAACCTTCATCAATACCACGTCGTATGAAATCCTGCGTCTCCGCTCCCTGACATTTGCGGCGCTTTCTGAAGAACTCTAACAGCTTGGGATATCGCTGCATGTCCTCAAAGAACACAGGATAGATTCTGCTAATCTCCTCTGCTTTCTGCTTGAAAAACAGGATAATGATGTCGATTACGTTCGTTCCCGGCACGTCCAGTCTCTTCATTTTCTGCCTGTTTGCCTCATCACTGTGTTGCAAAACCTCCAGCAACAGGTCTTCCTTGTCCGCGTAAATCTCATAGACGGTGCGCTTCGAAATCCTCAAGCGTTTGGCAATATCATCCATTTTCACCTTTCTGATTCCGTGTTGGTAGAACATAGGCGTCGCTGCCTCTAAGATTTTTTCCTTCAGATCTGACCTGTAACTGTTTCCTGTCTGCATACTAGCTGCGGAGATGATGAATATTTAGACGCAAAATTATAAAAAATCTTTTATATTCTCCTACTTTTTAAAGTATTATTTATTAACTTTGCACATACTATATATATCTGTGCAGATAATAATTGTAGATTTGTTTAAATAAATTATGGTAAAGATAACGAAAGAGGCGGCGCTGGAATATCACCAGAACGGCCGTCCGGGTAAGATTGAAGTGACACCAACAAAGCCCCACAGCACGCAGACCGACTTGAGTTTGGCCTACTCACCAGGGGTAGCTTACCCATGTCTTGAGATTCAACAGAATCCCGATGAGGTATATAAATATACAGACAAAGGAAACCTTGTGGCCGTCATCACCAACGGAACGGCAGTTCTGGGCCTTGGTGACATAGGAGCCATGAGCGGAAAGCCAGTGATGGAAGGCAAAGGCTTATTGTTCAAAATCTATGGAGGTGTCGATGTGTTCGATATCGAGGTCAACGAGACCGACCCTGACAAGTTTTGCGAGGCGGTGGAGAAGATTGCGCCCACGTTCGGTGGCATAAACCTTGAGGATATCAAAGCTCCTGAGTGCTTTGCCATAGAGGAGCGGCTTAAACGCACACTCGACATTCCTGTAATGCACGACGACCAGCACGGAACGGCCATCATTTCGGCCGCCGGACTGAAGAATGCGCTTGAGGTTGCTGGCAAGAAGATTGATGATGTGAGACTGGTTGTCAACGGTGCCGGAGCCGCTGCCATCTCTTGCACGAAGCTCTACATGGCGCTTGGCCTGAAAAAGGAGAACATTCTGATGCTCGACTCGAAAGGAGTGATTACCTCCGACCGCGAGAAGCTCACCCCACAGAAGGCGTTCTTTGCCACCGACCGGCGAGACGCTAAGACACTGGAGGAGGCTATGCGTGGAGCAGACGTGTTTGTTGGGCTTTCGAAGGGCAACATCCTGTCGCAGGATATGATTCGGTCAATGAACGACAATCCCATTGTTTTCGCTTTGGCCAACCCCGTTCCCGAAATATCTTACGAGGACGCACTTTCCGCACGCCCCGACGTACTGATGGCGACTGGACGCTCAGATTATCCGAACCAAATCAACAATGTCATCGGATTTCCGTACATCTTCCGCGGAGCGCTCGACGTACATGCCAAGGCCATCAATGAGGAAATGAAGCTCGCAGCTGTACATGCCATCGCCGATCTTGCCAAACAGGCCGTTCCCGACATAGTGAACGAGGTCTATCACGTGAACGAATTGACTTTCGGACCTAAGTACTTCATTCCCAAACCTGTCGATCCACGGCTGATTACCGAGGTGAGCATGGCCGTGGCGAAAGCTGCCATCGACAGTGGCGTGGCCAGAACTGCCATCACTGATTTCGAAGCCTATCGCAATAACTTAAGGCAGATGCTCGGACAGGAAACCAAACTGACACGACACCTCCATGCCACCGCAGCACGACACCCCCAACGCGTAGTGTTTGCTGAGGGAGCACACCCGAATATGCTGAAGGCCGCTGTTCAGGCCAAACAAGAGGGAATCTGCCAACCCATCCTTCTGGGCAACCCCGACCGTCTTCGCCGTGTCGCCAACCGAATGAAGCTCGACCTTTCGGACATTAGAATCATCGACATGCGGGCCGATAACGAACAGAAACACCGCGCAACCTATGCCAAACACTTGGCGGAGAAAAGAGCACGGCAAGGTTTCACCTTCGAAGAGGCCTACGACAAAATGTACGAGCGCAACTATTTCGGCATGTGCATGGTGGAAAACGGCGACGCTGACGCATTCATCACAGGCCTGTACACAAGGTACAGCAACACCATACGTGTGGCAAAGGAGGTCATCGGCATACGCCCTGAGTACGAGCATTTCGGAACGATGCACATTCTCAACACCAAACGCGGAGTTTACTACATCGCCGACACGCTCATCAACCGACATCCAGATGCCGGAGTGCTCACCGACATAGCGAAATTGGCCGCCAGCTCGGTGAAGTTCTTCAACGACAAACCGAACATCGCCATGGTTTCCTACTCCAATTTCGGAACCGACACCACTGGATCGCCACAACGCGTCCATGAAGCCGTGGAAACCATGCAACGAGAGTTCCCCGACCTGGCCATCGACGGTGAGATGCAAGTGAACTTTGCACTCAACAGGAAGCTGCGTGACGAGAAGTATCCGTTCTCAAGACTAAAGGGAAAGAACGTGAACACACTGGTGTTCCCCGATCTGTCGTCGGCCAACAGCGGCTACAAACTGCTGCAGGCGCTCAGTCCTGACACAGAGGTGATTGGACCGATACAGATGGGACTCAACAAGCCTATTCACTTTACCGACTTCGAATGCTCGGTGCGCGACATCGTGAACATCACCGCCGTGGCGGTCATCGATGCCTATGTAGAGAAGATTAAGAACAGAAAATAGCCACCAAGACGCATCTACCGAAAGGGATTCGTGGGACACCCGTCCTATGAATCCTTTTCTTTTTCAGCACCATCACGGCGGAGTCTGCGTCGGACGGAAAGGGAGAACGCACGACAATCCCGCATCCAAGCATCAATACATGAGCCACCGCCTGGCAAAAGGTAAGCTATCACACTGCAAAAGGTAAGGAATGACAACGCCAAAGGTGAGCTTTTGAGAGCCAAAACCTATCACATTGAAAACCAGACAGTTATAAAAAGTACTAAATATGCTTCTCCGACAATGCCATTTTGCTGCCTCAACCACATGCCACGCAGTAGCACCGATAAGTCCGAAGAGCAGCCAAACAAGAAAAATCCCAGTCAGACATCGCGTCTAACTGGGAATGTTAGTAATGCTAATTTTTAATGAATTTACGTATATCCTAAATTCACAATCTGATTGTACAGGACCCTTTACCAATAAATTATTTAACCGTATAACCTTAATTGCACTGCAAAGGTAAGCAAAAGAATGATTACAGGCAAATGTTTTGCTTAATTAAGTAAATTATACTACCTTTGCCTTCTGAAATGATAATTCACAGAATAATATTCTGCAATAATAAATTATGGAAGAATGGGAACAGTTGAAGATCTCGATGCTACCGATTTGAAGATTCTGCGCATATTGCAAGAGGACTCACGCCTGACGGTCAAGGAGCTGGCCGAAAAGATAAACCTGTCTCCCTCGCCCACCTTCGAGCGCCAGAAGCGGCTTGAGCGCGAGGGATACATAGAAAGATACATGGCAGTGGTCAATGCTGACAAGGTGGGTAACCATATAACGGTGCTCTGCAACGTGCGACTGGCGCGCCACACGTTGTCGAACATCAAGAAATTCAGTGATGCCGTGATGAAAATCGACCAGATTACGGAGTGTTATGAGACCAGTGGCGAGTTCGATTTCCAAATAAAGGTGTTGGCCAAAGACATGAAAGACTATCAGCAATTCATGCTCAACACGCTCGGAAATATAGAAGGCATCGGAAACTTGCACAGCTACATCGTAGTGGCCGAGCTGAAAAACACCCACGGTGTCCCCATCAACAGCCCCCAACGCTCACTGTAAGAGTTGCCCTTACAGGCTTTCCTCGGCAGAATGGTACGACGAACGCACCAGCGGACCGCTGACTACGCTCTTGAATCCCTTGGCAAGGGCTATCTGCTTGTATTCCTCGAACTGCTCAGGTGTGACGTACTCGACCACGGGCAGATGCTTCGCTGTGGGCTGAAGGTACTGTCCGAGCGTTAGCCGCTTGCAGCCGGTGGCCAGAATGTCGTCCATCGTCGCCAGTATCTCCTCGCGCGTCTCGCCAAGTCCGAGCATGAAGCCCGTCTTGGCCTGAATACCGCAACGCGAAATCTTTGCCAGCACTTCCAGACTGCGGTCGTACTGGGCCACGCTGCGCACCGACGGGGTGAGCCTTCGCACGGTCTCCATGTTGTGTCCGCAGACATGAGGCTTCGTTGCGAGTACCTTCCTGATGAGGTCGGCCCTGCCCATGAAGTCAGGGATGAGCAATTCGATTTTCGTACCAGGGTTCATGGCCTGCACAGCCTCAACGGTCTTCACCCAGTGGTCAGCGCCGAAGTCGGGAAGGTCGTCCCTGTCAACCGAGGTGATCACCGCATAGCGCAAGTTAAGTGCCTTGACGGTCTCCGCAACACGCTGCGGTTCGTTGTCGTCGAGCAGCTCCGGGCGTCCGCTCATGGTGTTGCAGAAGCGGCATTTGCGCGTGCATATCTCGCCCCCGATCATCAACGTGGCAGTGCGGGCTATCCAACATTCGGTCCGGTTGGGGCAAAGTCCGCTCATACAGATGGTGTTCATCTTGTGACGGGCCAGTATTCCCGCCGTCTCGCCCGACGATTTCTTCGACGTGAGGTCTATCTTGAGCCACGCTGGCTTCATGATGTGTGGCGGACGGCCAAAGAGTAGGCGTAGGAACTGGTCGATCGTCAGGCCACGGATGACCGCACTGATGTCAACATCCACGAGTTTGGTACGCACAGCCTCACGGGTGAAGTCAACACCACGGAGCAAGTCGAGCAGCTCACGGTCGAGGTCGCCCAGCAAAAAGTAGTCGCCCATGAGGTTCATGTTGACGATCACGTTGTTCTTCAGTTCGATATGGGCCTCCAACGTGCCAACGTCGGCGAAGCGCTTGCGGCGCTCTTCGGTGTATTTGGGATTCTTTCCGTAGGTAAATTCATCGGAGGCCAGTTCCTTTTCAATCCCCTCAATCACTTTCATGTCGTCGGGTGTGAGCACTCTCACCTCATCGCCGCACATGTATTTCCTGACGTAAGCCATGAAGTCCTCTATGCTCAGGTCGGTGTGTTGACCAATGTTGGTGACACGCTGGCTCACCGAGGCCACGCCCTTGCTCCGCAGTTTCTCCTTCGAGGGTGTGAGTGCCTTCGACAGATGGTCGAGCATCGTTCCGAAAAGCAGCGAGTTGTGGAGCACGCTGCGGCCCTTCAGCCTGTAGAAAGCACTTCCGGCGACCTTCTTTCCGTCAACGAGAATGTCGTTTCGGCCCGACAGTCGTGCGTCGATGTTCAGACTTCTGAGCATATCTGCCACACCTTTCATATAGTCAACAAAGGCCCTGTTGACGTTCTCTGCAAAGGAAATGTAGGAAAATTGCATACAGCCGTGGTCGGCATAGATGCAGCCTCCGCCACTCTTGCGTCGGTAGATGTGCACGCCATTAGACTTGCAGTATTCTACATCCACCTCATTGTCGATGAGTTGGTTGCGCCCCAACATGACGGTGGGTTCGACACGCCACACCATAAAGTAATCGTCGTCGGTGTAGGTACGTGCCACATACTCTTCTACAGCAAAGTAGAAAGGCAGCTGATTCTCTTGTTCGCGTTCAGGAATAATAATGTATTTCATCGCTTGGATTTACGTTTCATTTTCTTTTGTATGAGAGGGGAAATGCCCCCTGCTTAATTTTTCGGATACAAATGTACAAAAAAAATCCGCAACCAGCACACCATTTGAACTATCTTTGTCGATACAGTCCTTATTCATTTCACAGCTGTCCGTCGCCGTACGTTACACCACATCGCACCGTCGCTGGGGCGAAAGGTCTCCAACGACTGGCAAGGACTATCTTTTTCGTGACAAACTGCACGGAATACTTGCAAAACCGCTCAAGAGTTAGTACCTTTGCATACTTGGAAAATTGAAGTATTCAGAGGATTTCGATAAACGAATGCCCATGAATAGACCCCGAAGATTATGAAAAGAATCGCTATTTACTTGCTGATTGTCTTGCCGATGATGGCCGCTTGCTCAAAGCATAAGACCGTCACCGACGAACCATCGCCCATCGACACCATACCGATGCTGGTCACAAAGGTGCAGAAGTGCTCACGGCTCTACACCACCGAGTATCACGTCCATAAGATATTAACCCACAACGACAAGATGAAGGTGACGGGATCGATACTCCACAAGGAGTTCACCGTTAACATTCCAGCGGGCGACAGGCGAATAGCCATCCCCATTGACGCAGTTTTGAAGGCCTATGTTGACTTCGACGGCTTCAGCGAGAAGAACATCCGCCGTAAGAATGGTCACCTGACAGTTATCCTTCCTGACCCAAAGATTGTTCTTACCGGAACAAAGGTCAACCACAAGGAAGTCAAACAATTCGTTGCGCTGACCCGACGCAACTTCACCGATGCCGAGCTGACCAGCTATGAGCAGCAAGGACGACAGCAAATCATTGCCTCGATACCGCAAATGGGCATCATCGAACAGGCAAGGGTGAGCGCTGCCAGACAACTCGTGCCCCTTTTCAAGGCAATGGGCTACAAAGAAGAAAACATTACGATAAGTTTCAGAAAGAAATTCGACATCGGCGACTTGCCGTCAATCCTCGACAACTCAACAGTAGAGAAGAATGGAAAAGATATTTGACAGCCTCCTGCAGTTCATCAAGGGCATCAGCAAAGTAGTTTGGTTCAGTCTGCTGGGCATTGTCGCACTGCTCATAGCAGGAATGGGCACCTTCGGCTGGCTGAACAAGGACAACACGCTCGCCTTCACTGTCGATCAGCGCATCGACATCACACCGCAGCAGATTCAGAGCATAGAGGAAATCGGACAATGGGAGTTCCTCGCCATCAACGATGAGGAGATTGTGGACTCAATCAAAAAGCACTTTTTCATCGATGCCGAACTGGTACGCATCTACTACGGCACCTTACGGCTCGGAATCGACCTGAAAAAGGCAAAGCCTCATTGGCTACGCGTGGAAAATGACTCAGTGGTCGTGGCCACTCTCCCACCCATCGAACTGCTTGACAGCACCTTTATCGACGAGACACGGTCGCAATCGTTCTTCCAAGATGGCACATGGAAGCCCGAAGAGCGCCAAGGACTCTACCAAACCGCATACAAGAAAATGCTGAGCAGATGTATGACAAACGAAAACAAAGCTATTGCGGAGCAAAACGCCCGCCAACAGTTCACGCAACTTCTCAAATCGATGGGATTCAGCAACATAAGGATTGAATTTGAGCAAGAGAACGGAAAGAAACAGACCAACTCTCACTAACGGAAAGAACAGAGAAATGCAACTCCAACTAAAGCCATACCAGCCCCACTACAAAGCTCTCGCACAACTTGGCATACCTATTATAATAGGACAGATAGGCTCCATCGTGCTGGGATTTGCAGACACGCTCATGATTGGTCGCCACAGCACCGCCGAACTCGGAGCCGCCGCCTTCGTGAACAACATGTTTGTGCTGGTGCTTATATTCGCAATGGGATTCGCTTACGGACTAACGCCCATCGTCGGCTCACTGTACGGACGCGAGGAATGCGGAAAGATTGGCGCAATACTCAAGAACTCACTCGTGGCAAACACGCTTCTGGCGATGGTACTTATGGGAATAATGACCGTTCTGTACCTGAATTTGGGCAATCTCGGACAACCCGAAGAGCTATTGCCACTGATGCGTCCCTACTTCATCGTCAATCTGATTTCAGTGCCTTTCGTAACGTGGTTCAATACCTTCAAACAGCTCTCTGACGGCACAACCGACACGAAGACTCCGATGTGGATTCTGCTGGGCGGCAACCTGCTAAACATCGTCGGAAACTATGTGCTCATCTACGGAAAGTTTGGCTTCCCAGAATTAGGCCTCTACGGCGCCGGACTATCGACCATGTTCTCGCGCATCGTCATGGCCGTTGCGTTCTGCGTTGTGTTCTTCGGCACACGCCGATACCGGGTCTATCGACAGGGATTCCACAGCGAGCCCATCAACAGTGCCGACATATCGCACCTTTGCAAGATAGGTTTCCCGTTGAGTCTGCAGATGGGAATGGAGGCGGCGGCTTTCAGTCTGAGTTCCATCATGGTGGGATGGATCGGCACTACCGCACTGGCGGCTCACCAAGTGATGCTCACTATCTCGCAATTCTTCTACATGGTGTACTACGGAATGGGATCGGCGGTGGCTGTGCGCGCCAGTTATTTCACTGGGCAACATGACTATACGGCTGTCAGAAGAACAGCCTCGGCGGGCTTTCATCTCATCCTTGCCATCGCCGTGGCAGTGTCGGTGCCTGTCGTTATTTGGCGCAACAGTCTTGGATTCATCTTCACCGACAGTCCACAGGTGTGCACGCTGGTGGCGCAGGTCATCATTCCTCTCATCATTTATCAGTTCGGCGACGGGATGCAATGCACTTATGGCAATGCACTCAGAGGTATCGCCTACGTCAAGCCACTCATGTACACCGCCTTCCTTGCTTATTTTGTCATCAGTCTTCCGCTGGGCTATCTCTTCGGCATAAAGATGGGACTGGGACTGCTCGGAATCTGGTTTGCATTTCCTTTCGGACTCACGACCGCGGGTCTGCTCTACTATTATTATTTCCACAAAAGGCTCAAGGAGGTCTGGCCGGACAACCGCTGACCGACATGGGACTGAAAATCGACTGTTATGAAAAATTTTCTTGAATTGTGTGAGGCGAGATTCGCCGCACGAAAATTCACCGACGAACCTGTCAGCGACGACGACATCGAATTTCTGAAAACTGCCGTCCGACTTGCTCCGTCGGCAGCCAACTGCCAGCCTTGGCGGTTTCTCATCGTGAGGTCCGACGAGGGCAGAGCCAAACTACGGCAATGCTACTCACGAGCTTGGTTCAAGACTGCGCCCATGTATCTCGTGGCTTTCAAGAGCATCGCCGAGTGCTGGGTGCGCCACGACGACGGGAAACTCTATGCCGATTTCGACCTTGGCATAGCTGTGGAACATTTCTGCCTTGCCGCCGCCGAGCGTGGACTGGGCAGTTGCTGCGTGGCCCATTACGACACGAGAAAGTTGCGCGACCTCTTTCCTGAGGATGGACTGGAGGCCGTGGCCATAGTGCCGTTCGGACATGTCGCCGCCGACTGCGAGCGAACTCCTAAGGTGAGAAAGAGCATGGCCGATATCTTCAGGGAAGTGTAGGCCGTGGCGGAAGAACGCGCTATCGGAGTCTGCCTGTTTGAGGCTAAATTAACCACATTGCAAACGATGTTTGCAAACGACTGACAATCAGAAAGATACATATCCACATTCAAAAGGTCAGCTTTTAGGATGCGAAAGATGAGGTATGAGCATGCCAAAGGTCAGCTTTCAATGTGTGAAAGCTGACCTTCGACCACAGGACTATACTTTTCCATCGCTTCAACGGGCTGTTTTTTCCAAATGTTGCCACAACCGCCACTTGTGTTTATGGCACTATTCCATCAATCCCCAACGACCCTTTATTTGGAAAGATTACAGCGATTAACCGTTTTGTAACGACCTGTAACACATTAGTAACAAACTCGTAAAGACTTCTTCATGACTTAGCAATTTATCTGTAATAACTCATCAGTAATTTTGCACCGTAAAATTATCATAGAAGTTATCAGTAAGAAGAATGAAAAAGACTAAAAGGGGAATTGTGGCAGCACTGCTGCTCATGTTCATGGCAGTACAGACCTACGCTCAGGAGATAGTGGGCAACGTCTGTGAGGCCAAGACCAACGTGCCGGTCATCGGCGCAACCATCGAGATTGAGGGAGACAAGCCAGTTGCAGTCTCCGACATCGACGGTAATTTCACCATCACAGATTTGAAGGAAGGACACTACAACCTTATAATAAGGTATGTGGGGGTCAGGCCAAAGAAGATTGACGGAGTTCAGACGCAGGCTCCAGGAGCGGGAAAAGTAGTGAAAATAGCTCTGGAAACTGACGAACAGCAACTGCAAGAAGTGTCGGTCACGGGACTTGCACGGCGCAACACCGAACAGGCGATGATTCAGATTGCGAAAAACAGCTCCGTCATAGTGAGCAATATATCAGCACAAGAAATAAGTAAGACACAGGACTCGAATGCAGGCGAGGTCATTCGCCGCATACCAGGTGTGAGTCTCATCGAAGACAAGTTTGTCATGGTGCGCGGTTTGTCACAACGCTACAATAATGTATGGATAAACGGCGGAGCGGTGCCAAGCTCTGAGGCCGACTCACGCGCCTTCTCGTTCGACATCATACCGAGTTCGCAAATCGACAACCTCACCATCGTCAAGACACCGTCGCCCGAATATCCGGCAGACTACAGCGGCGGTTTCATCATCGTCAACACAAAGGAAATACCTTCAGAGAACTCAGCGAGCGTTATGTTAGGAGGCAACTGGAATACGCAATCGGCCTTTCAGGATTTCACCTATTATAAAGGTTCGGGTACTGACTTCCTCGGCTTCGACGGTGGCAAACGATCACTCAACGGAGGAATGCGCGGACAACTGAACCTGCTCTCCAACAGAGGAACAGACCTGCTGAACAACGGATTCAACAACGACTGGCTCACCAAAAGCTACAAGCCCTTCGGCGATTTCAAGATGGCTGTCAACTGGAATCACCGCTGGAAGATTGGCGAACATCAACTCGGCATGATTTCAATGGTCAACTACAGCAACGAGGTGAGGACATACGAGGACATGGAAAACAACCTCTTCGGCATCTATGACGCACAGAACGACAAGGAAAACTACCTCCGCAACTCGACGGACGACCAGTACAACCACAACGTTCGCCTCGGAGCGATGCTCAACATGACACTCCTCACAGCCAACGGACTCAACAAATTCCAGTTCAAAAACATCTTCAACCAGCTCGGAAACAGCCGATACACATGGCGAGAGGGCGTGAGCGCACAGTCGAACACAGAGCATTCGGCAGAATACTACTACCGAAGCCGCTCCACTTACAACGGACAATTCACTGGAAAACACACCCTCAAGAACGATGAACTCGACTGGAACGTCGGCTATGCCTATGCCAACCGACTGATTCCCGACCGCCGCCGCTACCTCATCGACGACGCAATAGAGACCGGAAAGCTCGCACTCACCACAGGAAACGACATCTCACGCGAGTGGACACGGCTCGACGAACACATCATATCTGCCGGAATCAACGACAAACACGCATTCCAATTCGGCAGTTTCGAGCCAAAGCTGCAAATGGGAGCATACACAGAATACCGCACACGCAAATACAACACGCGCGAGTTCATCTACAACTGGAACGCATCCAGCAATGCAATGCCCGAAGGTTTCCGATACATGAGCATACCAGAGCTTTTGAGCAACACGGCGAACTTCGGGTTGGACAAACTATACCTGCTCGAACAGATGAACATGCGTAATGACTATATCGGACACAACACATTGGGCGCAGGTTACTTGGTTGTTTCTCTCCCCTTTAGCAAGCTGGGAATCTACGCTGGTGTCCGATTTGAACACAACAACATGGAACTTGTGTCGAACACAAAGGACACAGAGGAGAGCCATGTCAGCACATATTACAAGAACAACGACTTCTTTCCGTCGCTCAACGCAAACTATCGCTTCGACGACAAAAACCAAATGAGAGCCTCTTACGGACGAAGCATCAACCGACCGGAGTTCCGCGAAGTGTCATCATCAGTCTATTACGACTTCGACCTTGCGTCAAACGTACAGGGAAACCCACTGCTCAAAAGCTGCTACATCGACAATATCGACCTCCGCTACGAGTATTACCCAAGCAAGAGCGAGCTCATCTCCGTGGCAGCGTTCTACAAACATTTCGACTCGCCCATCGAATGGACCTACACCGTTGCGGGAGGAACCGACCTTATCTACTCTTACAAAAACGCCAAGTCAGCCAACAGCTACGGTATCGAACTGGACATCAAGAAAAGCCTCGACTTCATCGGGCTGCCCGGCTTCAGTTGGTCGTTCAACGGAGCACTCATCAAGTCGAAAGTAAACTTTGAAAAAGGAGCAAAAGAAGAAAACCGACCCATGCAAGGTCAATCACCGTACCTCATCAACACAGGTCTCTTCTACACGAACGAGAAGCACCAGCTCAACATCTCCCTGCTCTACAACCGAATCGGAAAGCGAATCATTGGTGTCGGACGAAGCGAGGGAACGACATCGGGCAACGACGTCAACTCAAGAGTACCCGACAGCTACGAGATGCCTCGCGATGTCATCGACCTCACGGCATCAAAGAAGGTGGGAAAGCACTGGGAATTCAAGGTGAACGTGCGCGATCTGCTCGCCCAAAAGGTATATTACAAGCAATTTGCCGACGTCACTTATGCCAACGGAAGCAAGCGCAAGGTCGAGGAAATCACCCGTATGTACCGCCCAGGACAGAACATCGGCATCTCAGCGACCTACAAATTCTAAGCATTCACTACGAAACAATCGAGAAAACAATAATAAACCATATTAACAATCGCCCACTGAAAACCATCGATAAAATAGGAAAAGTGATGGAAGCGGGCATTAAAACTTAACCAATTATGAACAAGATTTTAAAGTATTTCGGTTATGCGAGCATGCTGACACTAACCATCGGCTTCGCATCATGCAGCAGTGATGACAACACAGTGACGCCAACGCCAACACCTAACCCACAAACAGAAGCCTATGTCTGGGGAACGGAGGGCGCTATCAAAACTTGCAACCACTTACTCTTCACGTCTGGCAAGGAGGATGCCAACGGAACAGAAATCGGAAACGGCGATCAGGAGTTCATCTTCAAAGGAAAGCAGACACTGAAGAAAGGCACATACACATTGAAAGGATGGATTTACATCGCCGAAGGCTCTGAACTCACCATCGAGCCCGGAACAATCATCAAGGGAGACAAGGCCACAAAGGCGGCCATCATTGCCGAACGAGGCGGAAAACTCATTGCAAAGGGAGCCGAGAGCTCACCTATCGTGTTCACATCGGCACAACCCAAGGGCCAACGCAAACCAGGCGACTGGGGAGGAATCATCCTTTGCGGAAAGGCGCAGAACAACCAGACAGAACAGCAGATTGAAGGCGGACCGCGCACTAAGCACGGAGGGTCCGACAACGCCGACAACTCTGGTATTCTGAGCTACGTTCGCATCGAATTTGCTGGCTATCCATTCCAGAAAGATAAGGAAATCAACGGTCTTACACTCGGTTCGGTGGGCAGTGGCACAACTCTCGACCACATTCAGGTATCTTACTCCAACGACGACTCATACGAGTGGTTCGGCGGCACAGTAAACGCGAAGTATCTCATCGCCTACCACGGCTGGGACGACGACTTCGACACTGACAACGGTTACTCTGGAAACGTGCAATTCGGACTGGTGGTTCGCGACTCACGCATCGCCGACACCTCACAGAGCAACAGTTTCGAGAGTGACAACAATGCATCGGGCTCTGACGTGAATCCATTCACAAGCGCAACATTCTCAAACATCACATTCGTAGGTCCAAAAATGGATGGTTCTTTTAAAAACAACACCGACTATATCAATGGCGGAAACATGAACCCCAACAACGGATCGGCACTCGGTAAGTTCCAAGCTGCCATGCACATACGCAGAAACTCAAGACTCAACTGTGTCAACTCGCTCGCCATTGGCTATCCTATCGGATTGATTCTCGACAACGAAAAGGGCGACACACAGGGCGCTGCAGCGGCAGGAAAAATCAAATTGCAGAACATTTGGTTTGCTGGCATGGACATTATCGGCTCTGATTACAACAAGGTTTACAAGGATGAGCTCTACGATTACGCTACAAAGAAAACTGACGCTTCAAAGAAGTCGTTCTCAAGCACATTCTTCAACGCACAGAACGGTAACAAGTCGTTCGATACATGGGGCAAACTCGTTGACAGCAACGGATATATGCCACTCCCAACCAGTCCTTTGCTCACTGCAGCGGCATGGAATAACGCTGGCAACTGGTTCTCTCAAGTATCATACATCGGTGCTTTCGGCGCCAACGACACATGGACCAACGGCTGGACGGAGTTCGATCCACAGAATGCTGACTATTAATTTCCATACGGGAACCATGGTCTGAAACAGCCATTTCCCACAACTTGTGAGGGCCTTGATTCGTAATGCTTCAAGGTCTTCATTCGTTTTCAACCTCAACTGGTCATTAGAGCCTGAACAGCTTGTCTGCCATTCGTTAACACTCGTAGCAGCATGTGGCGAAAGAGTACGAATGGAAAGATGACAAGACCTTTGCCACACCGCTCAGACACTCAGCGTTCCGACAGTTTCCCATCTGAAAACGATAGTCCGAAGGTGGCGAAAAAGAAGTTGAAAAGAATCGAAATTAATCCTTAAAAGTATCATTTTCGTTGTTTTAATATTTGTTTTATAACAATAAATAACAATAAATGAAGAAAAAACACTAAAATATTTGATGGTTTAAAATAAATTATGTACCTTTGCAAACGTAATAATAGAAAGTTCAACAATAAGCATGGGTGAAAGGCACCCTTGAGAATAGAAACATGATAACATCAATAGTATTGGCCATTGTGGCATTTTTAGCAACAATTTGCATCACGGCATTCAATGTCAATAGAAAATAAAACACAGACAGTTCAACCCAAATCAGGCATCAGTGCCTGAACTTCTGGGTGAACTTAACGACAGACAGTTTGGCAATAAAGGTAAAAGATAAAGGTAAAAGATATAGGATAATAAATAGTCTGCTGAACAAGCGAAATTTGCAGCAGAGAATTGGTAAGCTCCCGGACCCACGATGGTGGGTTCGGGATTCTTTTTTCGCCAGCCCAGAAGTGGCGGAAAATGTGAACAAATATCAGCTTGCGTGACCGATTGTGCAAAAAAAACAGTAATTTTGTATCGCAACAATCGATACGAAGCTCACCTATCGGACGAAACACACGACCAAAAAGAGCGAAAATATCGATGAAATCGGACATTTCAGGGCAGCCAATGCCCAGCGAAAAACCAAAATAGATATGGAAACAAATCAGAAAACAGTAGTGATGAATGCCGGAAAAATGAATTTCGACGGCAGTATGGACTTTCAGTCGCTCTCTCCCGACACAACCGTTTATGACGACACACGACCCGATGAGTTCATCGGGAGGATACAAGGCGCAAGAGCCATCGTCACAAAGGAACTCCCCGTGACGGCCGACCTCATCGAACAGTTCCCTGACAGCCTACAACTCATCGTCGAGGCGGGCACCGGATTCAACAATATAGACATCGAAGCAGCCAAAAAGCGCGGAATCACCGTGTGCAACATCCCAGCCTATAGCTCCGAAAGGGTAGCCCACACAGCCATCATGATGATGCTCTGCCTGTCGTCAACCATGCAAGTACAACTCAAGATGCTTGCCAACGGCGACAGGAGCAACTTCACCGAACATCTCAAAGTGCCTCACTGCGAGGTCAATGGCAAGACACTGGGGGTAGTCGGTGCAGGAAACATCGGCGGACAGGTAGTAAAGGTGGCACAGGCTCTCGGCATGAGAGTGCTCATTTGCAAGAGACATCAAGGCACTGACACAGAAACGATTAAATATGTGTCATTTGAGGAACTCATGAAGCAGTCGGATTACGTGTCGTTGCATTGCCCACTCACGGCCGACACACGACACATCGTCAATGCAGACACACTGAAACTGATGAAACCGACGGCATTTCTCATCAACACCTCACGTGGAGCACTCGTCGATGAGGCAGCTCTGATTGAGGCTTTGCAGAGCGGAACAATCGCCGGAGCTGGGCTCGACGTGCAAGAACAAGAACCTCCAGCCGAGGACAATCCTCTCTACACACTCGACAACGTCATCATAACGCCACACATGGGCTGGAAAGGCTACGAGACTCGACAGCGACTGCTCGCCATCATACGCAACGACATTCAGGGATTCTTCAGCGGAAAGCCCGTCAACGTAGTGTCTGACTGACCCGACTGGCAGCATCAGCAACAACGAAAAATACTGATTATCAACCGTATGACCATCAAAACCATCTTCAACGACATCAGAACGTGGCTCAAGCAGCTTTCATTTCGCACGGGAGTCATCGTTCTGCTCATGTGCATCCCCTTCTATATCATTTAGTTCGCCCAAATGCTGCTGCCCCTCTCGGTAGGCACGAAGGGCGTGTTGTGGGCCGTTTTCTTCGGATTGGCAAAGGCTTGCCAGTACGGCGGACTCACCATTCTCGGTGTGGAGGGCTACAAAAGACTGAAAAACAAGTTCCGAAAACAGGACGATAGCGCGCAACGGAAACAGAACGGGCGCCCTATCCGACTGATTATCTTCGACTTCGACGGTACGCTCGGCGACTCTCAGCGACTCATTACCGACACAATGCTCGAAACAATCGACAAGATGGGACTCGAAAAGCGCACCCGCGAGGCATGTGCGAGCACCATCGGACTGCCGTTGGCCAAGTGTTTCTCTGCCATCATCCCCATGTCAGACGACAAGGCTGACGAATGCGCTGAAGTCTATAGCGATATTTTCAGGCGGAACAACATCCCCGGCGCCGTTCCCCCTTTCCCAAATGTCATCGAAACAATCAGGAAGCTGAAGCAAAGGGGCATCTCCCTTTCGATAGCCAGCAGCCGACACCATCACTCTCTCAGTCAATTCGTTAACGAAATGAAGTTAGAGGATTGCTTTACCTATATCATCGGTGCCGATGATGTGGTGCATCCGAAGCCGGAAGCCGAACCTATCGAGAAGACATTAGCCCATTACGGCCTTCAAGCCGATGAGACTTTAATGGTCGGCGATACGAAATTCGACATCCTTATGGGCAGAAACGGCGGCACTCGCACATGTGGCGTCACCTACGGCAACGGAACGGCAGACGAACTGAAGAACGCTGGTGCTGACATGATTATCGATGATATTGCCGATTTGCTGCAGATTGTCGTCCACAACGCCAACTGACAGATGGCCGCCATCGACCCGTCAACAGCTCGTCGTTCAGACCCGAAACAAACCTTTGCAAACCACTGGATTTCAGCAAAATAGCTTTAGCCTCTCAAAAGGTGAGCTTTCGCAATGCAAAAGGTGAGCTTTCACAGTGCAAAAGGTGAGCTTTCAGAAGGGCAACACTGGCCGACAAGCATCAGAACCGTCAGCCGACAACAAAAAAGGGCTACCCATAACGGATAGCCCTCCTTTGTTTTTCGCAATGAAATGCCATTGTGGGCAATGCCTTTCTGAATCAAAAACGGCCCATTTCATCGACCAATCACCCATCAAATTGCATCATTCGCCCGTCGGCAAGCGCCCTCGTTACAAAACAGAGCTCTTGTTTTACGACAACTTCTATGACGTCTTTTTGATTAAAGTGTTACTTTACCGCAATGCACTCAACCTCCACTAACGCATCCTTTGGCAAGCGTTTCACAGAGATGGCAGAGCGAGCAGGATACGGTTCGCTGAAGAACTCAGCATACACCTCATTCATGGCAGCGAAATCTTCCATGTCTGCAAGGAAAACAGTGGTTTTCATGACATGCGATAGGTCGATTCCCGCCTCCTTGAGGATGGCCTGTGCGTTGAGAAGCGACTGGCGAGTCTGCTCCTTGATGCCACCCGGCGCAAACTGTCCCGTAGCGGGGTCGATAGGAAGTTGTCCAGATGTGATAATCAACCCATTGGCTTCGATAGCCTGACTGTAAGGTCCGATGGCCTTTGGAGCATTAGATGTGTTTACTACTTTCATAATTTTATTGTTTTAAGATGTGATAACCTGTTGCAAAGTTAGCATTTTTTTTATGAATTACGCACCTTTCCCCCACTCTTTATTCAAGAATTGTGTTCAGAATCGTCCTGAACGATGCAGCCTTTCACGAGAAGAGAAATAGCAAGGAGTAAATTATCATTAAGAAAAAGTGAGATATTCAGTTACATTTTGTCACATATTAAATAGGTGAAAGCCCGAAAACAGGGCGTAGATAGTGAGAAAATATGGAAAATTTATGTTAAAAGCTAACAAAATTCACTATTTAATCATTCTTTTTACTACATTTGTCCCGTATTAGTACAACAATGAAAAAACAGGCTGTCGGCAACCATACGGCAGTGAAAAAAGATGAAAACATACATTAATAAATTATTAAACTCTATTACACAATGAACATTCCAGAAGTCTTTTGGCTTGTACCAATTGCCTCAGTGATAGCACTGGGCATGGCTTGGCATTTCTTCTCTGCCATGATGAAAGAAGAGGAGGGAACATCAAAGATGATCGAAATCGCCGAACACGTCAGAAAAGGCGCGATGGCCTATCTGAAACAGCAATACAAGATCGTAGGCATTGTATTCGCAGTATTGGCTGTTGTTTTCGCACTGATGGCCTACGTACTGAAAGTGCAGAACCCTTGGGTGCCCGTAGCTTTCCTTACGGGCGGTTTCTTCTCTGGTCTGGCCGGTTTCTTCGGAATGAAGACCGCCACTTACGCTTCTGCTCGCACCGCCAATGCCGTGCAACACGGTCTCGACAAGGGTCTGAAGATTGCCTTCCGCAGTGGTGCGGTGATGGGATTGGTGGTTGTAGGTCTGGGATTGCTTGACATCGCATTCTGGTTTTTGCTACTGAACTACATCTATAACGGCTCTGAAATGGCACTCATCACTATCACGACGACGATGCTTACCTTCGGTATGGGTGCCTCGACACAGGCGCTCTTCGCACGTGTGGGTGGTGGTATCTACACGAAGGCTGCCGATGTGGGCGCCGACCTCGTGGGAAAGGTGGAGGCAAACATCCCTGAGGATGACCCCCGCAACCCAGCAACGATTGCCGACAACGTAGGCGACAACGTGGGAGACGTGGCTGGTATGGGTGCCGACCTTTACGAAAGCTATTGTGGAAGTATTCTCTCTACGGCCGCTCTGGGTGCTACGGCGTTTGCTATGAACGGCGAAATGCAGCTCAAAGCAGTCATCGCACCGATGATTATCGCTGCCGTGGGCATCTTCCTCTCACTGTTGGGCATCTTCTTGGTGCGCACAAAAGACGGGGCGACGATGAAAGACTTGCTCCACTCTCTCGGACTGGGAACAAACATTGCGGCTCTGCTCGTGGGTGCGGCTTCGTTCGCCATCCTTTATCTGCTCGGACTTGAGAACTGGCTGGGCATTTCATTCTCCGTTGTCACAGGTCTCGTGGCAGGAGTCATCATCGGTCAGGCTACCGAATACTACACATCGCACAGCTATAAGCCAACACAGCTCATTGCTAAGGCAAGTGAGACGGGTGCTGCCACAGTGATTATCAAGGGATTGGGAACGGGAATGATTTCCACTTGTATCCCAGTGCTCACCATTTCGCTGGCCATCATGCTGAGTTACCTCTGCGCCAACGGCTTCGACATGAGCATGAACGCGTCGTCGATCAGCCACGGCCTCTACGGTATTGGTATTGCGGCAGTCGGAATGTTGTCAACGCTGGGCATTACGCTCGCTACGGATGCCTACGGACCTATCGCCGACAATGCCGGTGGTAATGCAGAAATGTGCGAACTGGGTGAGGACGTACGCCATCGCACCGATGCGCTCGACGCTCTGGGCAACACTACTGCTGCCACGGGTAAGGGATTCGCCATCGGTAGTGCAGCCCTTACAGCGCTTGCGCTGCTCGCTTCCTACGTGGAAGAGGTGAAAATTGCCATGGTTCGCGCAGTCAACGAGGGCCAGCATTTCATCGATGCTGCTGGAAACGCTTTCAATCCATCCACTGCAAGCATGCCCGACTTCATGCAATTCTTTGAAGTCACGCTGATGAATCCTAAGGTGCTGGTAGGTGCTTTCATCGGTGCCATGGCAGCATTCCTTTTCTGCGGTCTCACAATGGGTGCCGTTGGACGTGCAGCTCAGTCTATGGTTGAGGAAGTTCGCCGACAATTCCGTGAGATTACCGGTATTCTCGAAGGCAAAGCCACACCAGACTACGGGCGTTGCGTGGAGATTTCCACTCGCAGTGCTCAGCGGGAGATGGTGTTCCCAAGCCTTTTGGCCATCGCTATCCCAATCATCGTGGGCATATTGCTCGGAGTTGCGGGCGTCTTAGGTCTGCTTGTCGGCGGATTGGCTGCTGGTTTCACGCTCGCAGTCTTTATGGCCAACGCTGGTGGTGCATGGGACAATGCCAAGAAGATGGTCGAAGAGGGCAACTTCGGTGGCAAAGGCTCTGACAGTCACAAGGCAACTATCGTCGGTGACACAGTAGGCGACCCATTCAAGGACACGTCTGGCCCAAGTTTGAACATTCTTATCAAGCTCATGTCTATGGTTTCCATCGTCATGGCTGGTCTGACAGTGGCATTCTTGTAACACTTGTCTTAATAAAACAAGGAGGATTAATAACAGTAGGGACGGCATTCGTGTCGTCCCTACTCTGTTTTTGTTCGGTCATGGCTATCCTACCGTTGCCTATTCGAGGCCAGAATGTCATGCGATTGGCAAGGGTACGTCTGCCCATCGTTGGACAAACAGCGGAGTGGTACGGAACAAAGGGTGAGCGTATAAGAAGCAAAAGACGGGCAAGAATGGAGCATTTGACGGGTGAGAATAGAGCAAAGGGTGAACGTGAATGGAGCAAAGGGTGAGCGTGAATGGGGCAAGGGAAGGAGGACTGCCGGACAAACGACAGCCCACCGCCTATAGAATGTGAGGCGATGGGCTGTCTGAGGTTAATGGTTGGTCGGTAACCGTGTTCCGCTTACATAAGCATCGGCACCACATAGCGGGCCAAACAGTAGCCACCGCCAATGAGCCAGCAATAAATGATGGCCGCCAAGAGGAACGGTTTGAAGCCGGCTTTCTTGAATTTCTCAATACTCGTCTCTGCACCCAGAGCCGTCATGGCCATCGTCAGAAGGAAGGTGTCGAGAGTGGTGATGAAACTTACCACGGAAGCTGGCAGAAGGTCGAGGCTATTGAAGCAAATGACGAGCAGGAACATAATGGCGAACCACGGAACCTGAATTTTGGTTTTCACTCCGCTGCCGTCTTCGCGGTTCTCGACGTCCCTTGCCACGAAGAAAGCTATGACAAGCAGCACCGGCACCAGCATCATGACACGTATCATCTTGACGATGATGGCACTGTCGCTGATCTCCGGACCCATGGCATTGCCTGCTCCGACCACGTGGGCTACCTCATGGATGGTCGAACCGGCAAAGATGCCCATTTGATCGGCTGGCATATCGAAGATGCCGGCTCTGTAAAGAATCGGATAAAGGAACATGGAGAGCGTGCCGAAGATGACCACTGTGGCCACCGACACGGCTGTCTTATAAGGTTTTGGACGAATAGCACCATCGACACCCATCACCGCCGCCGCACCGCAGATAGCACTTCCGCAGGCCGTCAGCAGTGCAATGCTCCGGTCCATCTTGAGGAGTCGGCCCACAAACACCCCAAGAAGGATGGTCACTATCACCACAATGGCATCGATGATGATAGCCGGCAGTCCGACAGCGGTGATGTCCTGGAAAGTGAGCTTGAACCCATAGAGAATGATACCTATGCGCAAGATTCTCTTCGAGCAGAAAACGATGCCCGGTGTCCATGTTTCGGGCAAGTTATTACGCAGACTGTTGGCATAGAGCATGCCAAGAATAATACCAATAATCATCGGTGAGAAAGAGATCGCTTTCATCATATCGACCTCTCCGATGTAGAATGCGGCGCAAGCGAAGAGCGCCATCAGAAGAATACCATGGAGCATGCTGCTCCGTTCGTTCGTTAATTTCATTTTTCTATTGTTGTTTTTTTAGTCGTTTCTAGACCACAGACGTTCCTCGACTGACAGCCGATTCGACTTTCTGACTGCAAAGGTAATAATATTCCGACGGTTTCACCAAAAATTGGCACACATAATTTACATAGCAAGATACCATTGCCTATTCTACTACGGAAAAAACAAGGACTGAGTGAACCATCATCCCCAATGGGCATTAGTCCATAATTTCACAAGGATATAGCGTCTATATGACCTCCTGTCAGGCTCTAATGGGCCATTGGGGGAGAATGATGTGGTAGCAGCTACCCTGTGAAAAGCCAACCTACAATAGGGCAACCTCAAACGCTCACCGCCGACATGTGCTCCCAGACATGGGGCATGAAAGAGATAGAGGAAAAATGGCCATTGGGCAAGTCACGGCGGAGCGGAAAGACATGAAAAAACGTGACAATCGGACGTTTTTGGCATTCACTTGTAACTTGCTGACAATGTGCGCATTACGTTTCACGTTGAAAAAGGTGAGCTTTCGCCACCCAAAAGCTCACCTTTCACCGCCCCGAAGCTCACCTTTTACACTCCGTTTGGTCAGCGATGACAGACGGTTGTGAACTTTTCTTGACAAAAACCTCCCCTCGCCACCCTTCGAAGCTGCCGACACACAGCATCAGACAGCACAAAAAAGCAACGCACAGCCAGTTGAAAGAACCGCCACGACAATGATATTTTCAAGCCTACTCTTAATTTATCAAAATCCTTCGCTCAAATCCGAATTTATATTATTATCTTTGCAGCATTAAATTCGACATAACTTCTCCGCTGCAACTGACGGCGGACAAAATTCAAAATGTATAGATGAAAAAGTTTAGACTGGTGGACAATGTGATGGGATGGCTTGCTTTCCTGATTGCAGCCGTTGTCTATTGCTCCACGATTGAACCGACAGCCAGCTTCTGGGACTGTCCAGAATTCATTACAACAGGCTACAGACTCGAAGTGGGGCACCCTCCTGGGGCACCGTTCTTTGCGCTGACGGCAAACCTCTTCTCACAGTTCGTCAGCGATCCGTCACAAGTGGCACGCATGGTCAACACCATGAGCGCACTGCTTTCAGCGACTTGTATCATGTTTCTCTTCTGGACCATCTCGCATCTCGCCCGCAAACTCATCGTCCGCGACGGTGAAACCATTGAACTGGGCAAACTCATCGCCATCGAAGGCTCGGCATTGGTCGGCGCACTGGTCTATACATTCAGCGACACCTTCTGGTTCTCGGCCGTCGAAGGCGAGGTCTATGCCTACTCATCGGCATTCACGGCAGTGGTGTTCTGGCTCATCCTCAAATGGGAGGACAATGCCGACAAGCCACACGCTGACCGCTGGCTCGTGCTCATCACCTACATGACGGGACTTTCCATCGGTGTGCACCTGCTCAACCTGCTCTGCATACCGGCCATCGTGCTGGTCTTTTACTACCACAAGTTCCCCGATGCCAACCTTCGCGGCTCTCTGCTGGCGCTATTCGTGTCGATCGTGCTCGTGGCAGCCGTGCTCTATGGCGTCATTCCAGGCATCATCACCGTCGGAGGATGGTTCGAACTGCTCTTCACCAACACCTTAGGCATGCCGTTCAACACAGGTACAATATTATATATCCTACTGCTCATCGGCTCGTTCGTGTGGGCCATCTACGAAACCTACAAGAACAGCAACGGCAAACGTGAGAACATAGCCTTCCTTATTGCCTTCGCACTCATCGGAATCCCATTCTACGGCTACGGATGGAGCGCATTCATCATCGGAATCATCATCATCGGCGTGCTCTACTTCGTGCTGAACATGAAGAAAGACAAGGTGGCACTCGTCTCCTCACGAGTGAAGAACACCGCACTGCTCTGCATGCTGATGCTCATCATCGGCTACTCCACCTACGCACTCATCGTTATCCGCTCGACAGCCAACCCACCGATGGACCAAAACTCACCGGAGGATATCTTTACCTTAGGCAACTACCTCAGCCGCAACCAGTACGGCGACTATCCGCTACTCTACGGACAGGCCTACACAAGCGAACCAGCCGTCGCAGCTGACGGAATGCACTACGATTTCAAAGAGGGCGCACCCATCTACCAACAAAAGGAAAAGGCAACGAAAGGAGAGAAAGACTCCTACTTCATCGTACGCCACAAATCCACACAGCTATTCGAGCAAAATATGTTCTTCCCCAGAATGTACGACGCAGCCCATGCCTCACACTACGAGCAGTGGATGGGAGGCATTGAGGGACACGACGTCGATGGAGTCAAAATGCCCACACAGCTGGAGAACATCAAATTCTTCCTCTCCTATCAGTGCAACTTCATGTACTGGCGCTATTTCATGTGGAATTTCGTAGGAAGGCAGAACGACATGCAAGGCAACGGCGAACCCGAACACGGCAACTGGATCACCGGAATATCATTCATCGACAACATGCTCTACGGCGATCAGAACATGATGCCCGACGAACTGAAAGCCAACAAGGGACACAACGTCTTCTACGGGCTACCCCTGTTGCTCGGACTCCTCGGCCTCTTCTGGCAAGCCTTCAGAGGAAAGCGGGGCATACAGCAATGTTGGGTGGTGCTCTTCCTATTCATCATGACAGGATTGGCCATCGTCGTCTATCTCAACCAGACACCCGGACAACCCCGTGAGCGCGACTACGCCTACGCTGGCTCATTCTACGCCTTCACAATCTGGTGCGGTCTCGGCGTGACAGCCATCTACGACTGGCTCAAGAAGCGCAAATTATCAGGCACTCTCGCAGCAGCCGTCGCATCATTGGCCTGCCTGCTCATCCCCATACAGATGGCATCGCAGACGTGGGATGACCACGACCGCTCCGGTCGCTACACCGCCCGCGACTTTGGGCAGAACTATCTCAACTCGTTGCAGGAGAAAGGCTACCCCATTGTGTTCACCAACGGCGACAACGACACATTCCCGCTGTGGTATAATCAGGACGTTGAGGGCGTCAGAACTGACGCACGTGTCTGCAATCTCTCCTATTTGCAGACCGATTGGTACGTTGACCAGATGCGTCGGCCAGCTTTCGACTCGCCAAGCGTGCCCATCTCGTGGCCGAGAATCGACTATGTGAGCGGCACCAATGAGGTAGTGCAAGTCGATCCGTCATACAAGGAAGTGGTATTGGACTTCTACAAGCAAGACCCAGTGGCCGCACGGCAGCAATTCGGCGACGATCCGTTCGAGCTGAAGAACGTGCTGAAGTACTGGGTGCGCTCCAAAGACCCGAACAACCACATCATACCGACCGATACTATCTACATGACCATCGACAAAGAGGCCGTCCGCAAGAGCGGAATGATGCTGCCAACCGACTCCATTCCTGACCGCATGGCCATCTCTCTCGCAGGAAAGCAAGCACTCTACAAGAACGATCTGATGATGCTTGAGATGATAGCGAACACCAATTGGACACGTCCGCTCTATGTAGCCATCACCGTCGGTTCGGAAAACTTCATGAATCTCGGCGACAACTTCATCCAAGAAGGCCTCGTCAACCGCATAACGCCGTTCTATACCAAACAAGGCAAGAACTTTGACTCAGAGAAGACCTACAATCTCGTGATGAACAAGTTCAAGTGGGGTGGCTTATCAACCAAAGGTCTCTACCTCGACGAAACAGTGATGCGCATGTGTTACACCCACAGACGTGAGGTCGGACAGCTCGCACTTCACCTACTGGCCGAAGGAAAGAAAGCGAAGGCGCTGAATGTGCTGAACAAAATAGAGAAGGAGATTCCCTATTACAACGTTCCTATCAACTATATGAGCGGCTCTGCCGACATAGCGAGGGCCTATTCGATGCTCAACCAGAAGGCGAAGGCAATGAAAATCTACGATGAACTGTGGAAAAACTCAAGCCAGTACGTCAGATACTACCTGAGCCTCGATGAGCGTGGGTTCAGCATGAGTCAGAACTCATGCTACATGTACATGCAGATAATGGGCAACTTGATAGCCTTCAACTACGACAACGACAAGACATGGGCCAAGAAACATGAAAAGGAACTCGAAAGTTTCATCCGCACCTATCGGATGAGGGGTGGCCAAGCAAACTGACAACGAACAGCCCTGTTGACGGCATCGGCAAGCGACCATCGCAGCAGCATGCAGGCGCCGCCAACAGGGACTTTCCTATCACAGTCAATCGGCACGGTGAACCGCCACCGGTTGGACGCCTATTTTCACTTAAAAGCTCCTCACCGGCCGACCAATGTGTGAGGCATCTCCTTTCGGCGCACACCCATCAGCCCGACAAAGGTTTGTGGAAACGACCAGCTGACAGACGCTTTTTGAACCAACAGACCAACGAATGTTTATAGAACAACCCGACAGATGGATGAGATGGCTCTATCCCCATGCCTTGTGGAGGATGGATCCCAACGAGCACGCTGTCTATCTGACATTCGACGACGGGCCGATTCCTGAGGCAACTCCCTTCATTCTCGACACACTCGACCAGTATGGGGCAAAGGCTACCTTCTTCATGGTGGGCGACAACGTGCACAAACATCCCGAAATCTATGAGGAAGTGGTCAGGCGAGGCCATCTTGTCGGCAACCACACCTACCACCATCTGGGGTCATTCAAGCACTGGGCGCTGACCTATGCGGCTGATGTCAACGAGGCTGACAACCTCATTCACTCCCATTTCTTCCGCCCACCACACGGTTGGTTGCGCCATACGGTCTATCAGTGGGTGAAGAAGCGATACCGCGTTGTCATGTGGGACCTCGTCACTCGTGACTATTCGAAGTGGATGACGGGAGAGGATGTGCTGAACAACGTGAAGCGTTATGCGCGCAACGGTTCCATTATCACCTTCCACGACTCACTGAAGAGCATCGACAAGCTCCACTACGCACTGCCGAAGGCTCTGGAATGGCTGAAGGAAGAGGGATATGAGTTCAAGGTTTTCAAAATCGGAGACTGACGGAATGACGACCATCCGATACCGACAACCGCACGATTGACAAACTGAGAAGATGGCAGACGACAACAGGCACACAACAACAGCGAGCCGACAGGACAGCAAAAGTCCGCAAAAGGCTCAGCTTCAACTCAACGACATCAAAGCCGAGGCACAACGTCTCGGCTTTTTCGCTTGTGGAGCGGCCCGTGCCGAGGCCGTCGATGCCAAGACTGCGGCCACCGTCAGGTCATGGCTCGACAAGGGAAGCCAAGCCGACATGGCTTACATGGCCAACTACACTGAGAAAAGGCTCGACCCACGGCTGCTCGTCCCTGGAGTGAAGACCATCCTGTCACTGGCCATGAACTATGCGCCGGCCCGCCCAATGCCCGATGGGGAATACCAACTGGCGGCCTATGCCTATGGACAGGACTATCACGAGCTGATGAAGGACAGACTGAGAGAACTGGCAGGCAGCCTCATCCCCCACCCTTTGGAAACGGGCGAGCCAGCGACCGAGGGCGAAATACGCATCTTCGTTGACACGGCACCTGTGCTTGAGCGCTACTGGGCTTGGAAAGCGGGCATCGGCTGGATAGGAAAGAACCACCAGCTCATCATCCCCCGTGCAGGCTCGATGTTCTTTCTGGGTGAGATTTTCCTCCCCTTCGAACTCGATGCCTACGACAAGCCGATGGCGAACCACTGCGGCGGCTGCCACCGGTGCATCGACGCCTGTCCCACCCATGCCCTCACCGATGAAATTGGCTTTGATGCCGCCCGATGCCTGTCCTACCAACTCATCGAGAACCGTGGCGAACTGTCGGACGAGGCACGAAGCAACATGGGCGATACCATCTACGGTTGCGACCGCTGTCAGCAGGCTTGTCCGTGGAATCGCTTTGCAATGCCCAACACGGAGCCAGCTTTGCAGCCCAAACCTGAACTACTCAGAATGACAAAGGACGACTGGCATGCGCTGACCGTTGAGCAATACCGTGCGCTGTTCAAGGGATCGGCCGTGAAAAGGGCAAAATATGAGGGACTGAAGAGGAATATCGACGCGACGAAACCACGCGAAAAACACTGACACGACACCACGGACATCCTGTCCTGTGGAACGAATCATCGAAAAGAAAATGAGAAAATGATTGAAGGAAGCAAGTTGCCCGACACCCGGCCTCACACTTCTTCCACCTCGGTGTTGGGCACCTCGTAGTCCTTGAGCATCTTGTCGAGACTCTTGAACGTGTAGGCAGCCTTGTCGTTGATATAGGAAGTGGCGAACCGCTGCCTGAGGTCGATGAGTTTCTGCATGGCCTCCGGATAAGTCTCGGCCGTGATTCTGTCGGCCATCTGCTTGGCATTCATCGGCGTGAAGTCGAAATACTGCACCAGCATCTGTTGGAATTGGCGGCGCTGCATGTCGTTCATCTGCTCCAGTTGGGCCTTCATCTTGTCCTTGGCACGGTAGATAATGAACACCAGCTCATCGGGTTCGCCACCCCGTTGCCCACGGTCGTACTTCTTTTCGTACTCGAAATAGCAGTCGCAGAAGCCCTTGTCGGCCAGTTCCTTCAGCTCTTGCTTGGCAGGATCGAGCACTCGTCGGCAGAAATCGGAAAACTTCTTGTAGTTGTTCTCCAGCCTCAGCATCTTGCGGAACTCGTAAGTCTTGATGACCGTCCGCCCCTTGTCTATCCACGACTCAATGAACATGTAGATGCGTTGGGTGTAACGGTTCTTGCAAGCAAAGACTATCTGCTTTCCAAGCCTGTGATAACCGAAGTCGAGCGACACGAGTCGCTCAGCCACTGATCGGTCGAGCTTCAATATGGCGTACTTGTTGTACGAGCGATCCTCTGGGATATACACGTCGCAAAGGTTGGTAGCTTTCGTGTATTTGCGCCCCTCGGTGGTCTTGTAGGGAATCTCCACGGGAATCGAAGCTAACATCTTGAGCGAGTTTCGCAGCTGCGGATAGTGGTTAGGGTCAACCCCCAGTTCCTTGAACGGCAACTTGATGGGCATCCGTCCGTCCTCATCCAGCTCGTTGGTCTGGAAGAGTGCCAACTGCGGCGACCGCTTGTTGTTGAGTATTCCGTGAAGGATGTTCTGCAGACTCTCGACAATCGACACGAGAATGCGCACCTGAATGAGCGAATAGTCATGGCGCATCATCGTCACGGCTATGGGTTGCAGCAGCCATGTCTCCTCCTCGATGGGAATCAGCTCGTCGGAAATGCCCCTCTTCACGGGAGCTTTCTGCGCCTTCGCACCTCTCTTGCGTGTTGTCTTGATGGCTGTTGATGCAGCCTTCCTCTTTTTATCACCGGTCGTTGCCATAAATTGGGAGTATGATTTGTCAGGATATGCGGCGGAAACGTTGCCGGAGCAACTCCTCGTAGCCACCTACTTATTCTGCAAAGATAATCAAAGTTTTTCAGATAAATGCGAATTTGGCGACTATTTTCCATTCTTTTGTCGCAACACGTCAGCGACGGTTGGCGAAACCTCACCTTTCACCGCCCAAAAGGTAAGCTTTCACACGACGAAAGGTCAGCTTTCACTACGTCTTTGCTATCGCGCTGGTTTTCAACTGATTACAAAACCACTCAATCGAGATGTGGCAATATGTCGGCAAAGCTGTTGACTGTCAGCAGCCTTTCGTGGGCATATTCCTCCGCAACCTCGTGCTGCCATACTGCATGATGGGGAATGTGGATGGCATATCCGCCGAGTTGCAGTACGGGACTGATGTCGGAGCGGAACGAGTTGCCCACCATCAGCAGCTCGTTAATCTGGCAGCCGAACCGACGGCACAGCCGACGATAAGCCTCCGGTGTCTTGTCGGAAACTATCACGACGTCATCGAAATAGCGTTCCAGACGTGAGCGGCGCAACTTGTTCTCCTGATCGAGCAACTCGCCTTTGGTGAACACCACCATTTTGTATCTGCCCGTCTTACGGAGCTGCCCCAGCGTGGGCTCAACCCCTACCAGTGGCTCTCCCGGTAGTTCGAGAAGCGACCTTCCCAGCTGCGTTATCCGTGCTATGTCGGTAGCCGCAATCGTGCCGTTGCTCACGGTTATTGCGTTCTCGACGAGCGAAAGCACGAAGGCTTTGCACCCATAGCCGAGCAAGGGCATATTGGCGGTCTCGACGGCGAAGAGCGCCTCCGATATGGCCGTTGCGCTGCCGTAGGCCGACAGTATCTGACAGTATTCCCGCTCCACAGCGTCGAAATAAGTTTGGCAGTCCCAGAGCGTGTCGTCGGCATCGAAGGCCAACAGTCTGATTATCTCTTTGAGTTTCATGGCTGCAAATGTACAAAACATTTTACGACGATGCAAAAAAAGCCCCGTCAGGTTTTGGCCCGACAGGGGTGTCTCTTCACGTGTGGCAGTTGAGCCGCCACCGTGCTACATCTTGCTCGTCATCCTGCTGCCACGTGTGAAGAGTGCCACAAGGAAGCGGATGGATTCGAGCAGTCTTACGAAATTGAAATGTCTCATGTCTATTTATGTTTGTGAGCAATCCTCAGTTGTAAGATGAATATTAATCTGTCGCAAAGTTATCACTTGTTTGTTAAGAAGTGGTTAACGGCCTGTGAATTGCCGTTGACGAAGATATGAACATCGTGTGAAGACGTGGCATAAAAAAAAGGCATCACCTCCAGAAACGGGAGGTGATGTCTTGAATACCGGATGGTGTGATGCGGAACATGCGTTGGTTGGTACGGCGACTGTCGAGCCCGCCCAAATGACGGAGATAGGGCCCCACCTTGATGTAGTCGAAGTGCCTTTTGTCGATGGATGGCGAGATTGTGGTCCGCCCTGTGTACCAACCGACTTTCAGTTGTGGGTGTTTCGCACGTATATAGCTGGCCACCGCATCGACAGCCTCTGGCTCAGCGTCGCCCCCCATCAATCCAACGCAGGTGAGTCGCACATGCCCCACATCGCGTAGGAAATCTTCGATGGAGCGAGGGGTCAGCGGCTGTCCGACGTCCTTCCACAAATACGAGCTGTGGCAGCCCGGACAGTGGCAAGGACAGTTGGAAAGGTTGATGGCCAGTGTCACCTCATCGGGGAATTCCTGAAAGACGATGTCGGTATTGACGTACTTAAGCATGCTCGACGGTGACTTCTTCCTTGCACTTCACATCGACGTCGAATTTCGCCGGGGTAGCATAGTAGCGGTGACTCGCCTCTACTTGTCGTGCCGCCGAGAAGTTGCTGACGCGCTTCATGTAGCCGATGATTCGCGTGAGGTAGTCAACGTTGGTCGAATGGCAGTGTGGACACTCCTTGAGATTGCGCTTATCGATGTGTCCGCATTCATTGCAGATGGTGTTGGGGATGTTGAACGTGAAGTAGTTGCAGCCCTCTTGTGCGGCCACTCTGAAGAGTTGTCGGTACTGTGGTTGAGTGAGGTGCTCGTCGAGGTTCATGTGCAGCGCCGAACCGCCTGTGAGATGCTCGATGTAGGGTGCCCCATGAAGGCGGAACTTGTCGAGTATGGTGAGCGAGTCGTCCTCAACGCGGTAGAAATAGCTGTTGTAGCAGTCGCGCGGAACGAAGTATCCGTCTGCCTTGTCCCACTTAGCGTGCTTCACTCCTACGTTCTCGGCTGGTATCATCTCGCAGTTGAACATAGCTTCCTTGGTGCGATATGCCTTGTTGTGTTTCTCAATGAGGCCGAGTACGCCCTGAACGAATTCCTTGTAGGTGTCGTTTGGCGTGATGTCGATACCCATAAACTCGGCTGACTCCACAAGTCCGTTGATGCCGATGGTGAGGTACTGGCGGTCGATGTTGATGTATCCGGCGTCGAACAGTGGCAGCATGCCGCTCCGGAGCAGGTCCTTGAGGTTCTCGTTGTAGGCCAGTTGCACTTTGTGGCAGAGGTCAATGATGTGCGACAGGTATTCCTTGTAGTCGAGTTGGTGGTTGACGGCATACTGTATGCAGCGGTTCAGGTTGATGGTCAGCACGCTCTTCGACCCCGTTGACACTCCTCCGGCGCCCAGGGTGTAGGAGAATCCGTTGTCTTGAATCTCGTTTCGCAGACGGCAGCATGAGCTCAGCGAGTCGGCATTGTCGCTCATGTAGGTGAAGAAGCTGTGTCCGTCGGCATACATCTGTGCGGCGAAATCGGCCCATTCGGCATCGCGGCACTCGCCATTGTCGGCCAACAGTGCCATGGTCTCTACGGGGAAGGTCAGCACGGCTTTGGTACGCTCTTGGTTAAACCAGCGCATGAATCGCTTTTGCAGCCACGACACACCCTCCCAATCGGGCTGTGAGCCGTCGGGGAAGTAGAAATTGCCGAAGAGTGACTCAAAATAGTACTTGTCATAGTAGGAGATGTTCCAGAACACGGCTTGATAGTTGCGTGCGCCGGTGGGCTGGTTGAGCGAATAGACGATTTGTTCGAAGTAGTCGGTGATGATCTTGTCGATGGTGCGCTTCTTCAAACTCAGGTCGGCTGCTTGGTCTGGGTGCTTCCAGTAGTCTTTGCCGTACTCCAATTGGATGAAGTAATTCATGTACATGAGGAACTCAGGGGTAGCACATGCGCCAGCGAGCATGCTCGAAACCATGAACACCATGTTGATGAATCCGCCGCAGAAGCTTTTCAGATTGGTGGGAGCCGTGGAGTTGCCGCCGATGGATGTCGTGCCGCCGATGAGCCACGGGTACATGGTTATCGAGGCACAGTAGTTGGCGAGGTTGGTCTCGTCGTTCTTATATATAAAGTGGTGGTTCAGCAAGTCGAGGTATTCGTTGGAGAGGTCTTTGCCATACATCTTCTTGATGCGGTCGGTGAGCAAACGGCGGTTGAGTCTGATGAAGCCTTGCTTGGGCAACTCGCCGATGAGTGTTGCGATGTTCTTGTGCTCCACGTTGGCATTGGCGTCGAACTTTGAGCCTGTCGCTGCGTTCTCGGCCTTGCAATAGTCGGTCAGAAAGCGCATTTTCTCAAGCACCTCACGATCTTCGGTGTGTTGCTGACGATAGACGATGAAGCTCTTGGCAACGTTGTAGTAGCCTTCCTTCATCAGTGCTTCTTCCACTTGGTTCTGAATGTCTTCCACCTTGATGTCATTGTGGATGTCGAGGTCAGCCAACACTTTCGATACCGTACCCAAGTCAGTGGGTTCGTTGACACTTTCGAATGCCTTGACAATGGCATTCATGATTTTGTCGAGCGAAAAACGCTCCTTTGTTCCGTCACGCTTGGTGATTGTAAAGTTTTTGATTTCCATTGTTTAGTTTAAATATCTTTATTAGAGTAAACAAAGTCCGGAGTAAGGGTCGAATTGGTTAAATTAATTGTGAACTTTCAGCTCCAAACTTTGAAATAAATTTTCTTTTTAGATAACTTTTATCAGTTGCAAAGATATTTAAAAGTTTGATTAAATGAAAGAAAAATGAAGAGAAAAAATAATAGATTTTTTCTATTAAAACTTGCATTTTCTTAGTAACTATTTATTATTCAATGGTTTAAATTTTTACATTAAACTTATTGATGCACACAGAATAATAAAAAATGGGGATAGAAAAGAGAAATATCCGACGCAGAAGTGATACAAAAATGGAAACTTTTGGAAATCTCAAAGCAAAAAAGTTTACCAAAACTTATTTCCCAAAGAGCGTCCGACAACTGTGCTACGGCTCAACCGACAAGGAGCTTGCGATTGGTATAGCAACGGACCGGCAAAACGAAAGCTCACCTTTCACCACGCGATACCTCAGCTTTTGTGCGGCAAAAGGTCAGCTTTCACAATGTCATTGCTGATACGATCTGGACCCTCTCTTCTAACGCGCACCACGAAAAAGACAAATACACGACAGCAAAGTTTGGTCGTTCGGCGGAAAATTCGTTACTTTGTAGGCAAGAAGTCTTACCAAGAAAAAACAGAACAAATGAAAAAAACAATATCACTAGTCATTGCGCTCATCAGCTGCCTGACAATCGGGGCACAGGAATTTCAGCATTACTTCACCGACGCAACGCTACGCATCGACTATACCTTTACGGGCAACGCCAAAAGCCAGGCCATCGCCGTCGATGAGCTGTGCAAAATACCACGATGGTACGGCAAGCGACAACGGTTGGCTGAACTGCCAGTCGAGGGAAACGGCCAGATAACCGTGCGCGACCACCGTTCGCAACGCGCCATCTACCGCAACTCCTTCTCAACACTTTTCCAAGAGTGGCTCTCCTACGACGAAGCAAAGACAAGCACCAAGGCCTTTCAAAACGTTTTCCTCGTGCCCTACCCCAAAGACACCATCGACGTCACCCTTAACCTGAAGAACAACCGACGGCAGACCATGGCAACGCTCACCCACACCGTAGCCCCAGCCGACATACTCATACGAAGGATTGGCGAGAAGGCCGTCACCCCCTACGAGACACTCCAACAGGCAGCCGACACAACACGCTGCATCCACATCGCATACGTGGCCGAGGGATACACAGAAAGCGAGATGCCCGTGTTCATCGACGACTGCCGCACGGCAATGGAGGCTCTCTTCGCACACGAACCGTTCAAGTCGATGAGAAGCAGATTCAACATCGTGGCAGTCAAAGCAACGTCAGAAGAGAGCGGAACATCGGAACCCGGCAGGGGAATATGGAAAAACACCGCACTGCACTCCAACTTCAACACCTTCTACAGCGACAGATACCTGACGACACTCCACCTGAAAGACCTCCACGACTGGCTCGCGGGAACCCCATACGAACACATCATCGTGCTGGTGAACACCAACAACTACGGGGGCGGAGGCATACTCAACTCCTACAACTTGTCGATGACTCACCACCCGGCATTCAAACCCGTCGTCGTGCATGAGTTCGGCCATTCCTTCGCTGGGCTCGGCGACGAATACGCCTATGGGAAAGAGGAAATTCCGATGTACCCACACGACATCGAACCATGGGAACCCAACCTGACTACACTCGTAGATTTCAACAGTAAGTGGGCCGACATGGTGAAAGAGAAGACACCCGTACCAACCCCACAGCCCGCAACGCTCGGACAACCCAATGCAAAGAAAACGCATTGGGAAACAGGTGCTTACGAGCCAGCAGGCTATTCACAGCACGGAGTTTACCGACCCTACCCCGACTGCCGAATGCGCACCAACGAAAACCCAGAGTTCTGCCCCGTATGCCAACGTGCCATCACACGCATGATCAACTTCTACACCGACAAACAATAGGAACAAACAAGGACGCAACAACTCAGGAAAATCCGTTCAAAAGCAATCGCCAACCAAAAGGTCACCTTTCACTCACCAAAAGCTGACCTTTCAGCCCGTGAAAGCTGACCAAACAAAAACAACAAGTCCGGCTACCGCAAAGCAATAGCCGGACTTGTCTGTATTCAACTTGAAACTACATATGACTCATCACCGTTCTTAAATAGCGCTGCGTCTTGCTAACACTATAACGAATGCCACCACTCCACAAACGAATGGCCTTCTCAATACTATTGCTCGGATTGTGGACAGACTGAATTAAAACAAACATCTCGCGCGATTTGGAAGGACTAAAACGGTCAGCAAGCGAAAAACGCTTACGCTGACCACGACTCTTCAGAATGTTATTGCACTCACGAACCAAAATAGGAGATATCTGTAAAACACCTACATAGCGCCCATTCACAGCCCGTGCGTTACCCCTGCTCTCAACCTTAATAATCGCATCCATCACTGGATTCCAATCAAACTTTCCTAATTCTGTGGCAGCCTCTGCTCGAAGAGAGACGAATGCCATGATAAAAAATAAAACAATACTTGCTTTCTTTATAATTCTCATCATTTATAATTTTCCGAAGCCTGAAACCGTACCACAAAAAAGAGGTAAGATTAACGACACGTTCCTATGTGAGAAAAGAGTTACTACCGTGTCTCAGCTTCATGTTAGCGGTGCAAAGTTACATAAATCAATATTGACAATCAAGGAATTAAGCAACTCTTAACAAACTTATAGATACACCCCCATGCACAATAATTTATTTAAAAAAAACTAAAAAAACTTGGCTGTTACAATATTTCGCTTAGAAACAACCCCCAGCTTTCGGAAAGTCAACAAAGCCGACAACCCCACAATTTCACCCAAACCAGCACAAACACAACAACCGAATGAGAAGAGACAAAGAGGAGGCACGGCAGACAACACCATAATAGAAAGGGAAAGAGCGTTTTTTGAAATAGATATCCATCTCGCATTCAATATAAAGTTGTATCTTTGCAATATGAACTGGAAACGCTATAGCATCATCCTGTGCCTTCTGCTCCTTACACTGCCATTGATTCATGCGCAAAACGAGGACTGGAGCGGGCTGAAAACAAAAATGACAGAAAGACAACTGCTAAACATGGCAGACGCTGCGCTCGTTGTAGGCAACCGCCCTGACAGCGCACTGATTTACAACATCATGCTAATCACTAAACTCCAACACAAAAAACGACTTACCACCGAGGAAAAACGCTACATCGCCATAGGCTACAACCGAAGCGGATTCATCTATATGTTCTATCTTTTCGACTACGCCAGTGCCATGGAGTGCCTCATAAAAGCTAACCAATATTGCGAAGACGAAAAACTGCGCATTTCCATCAATCAAAACATGGGACACCTCTATAGCCTTTATGCCGTATGCTTCCCATCGGCAAACAACGTCGAAGCGGCACGCCACTACTACCGAAAGGCTTTCAACAAGGCACTCCAGATGAAAGACTGGACAAACATGGTGTCCTCGTTCATCAACTTCTGGAACTTCGGACTGGAAAAAGAAAACATCAACGCATTCAGGAAGCAGACCGACTTGTTTGAACAAACACACATCACCAAGCCCACACCACACCAGCAATATGCCCGAATGATGCTGAAAGTGGTCAGAGCGCTACAAAAAAAACGCTACGCAGAAGCCACCGCCATATTGAAAAAACAAATGAAATACGGAAGGAACAGCATAGACGATCGCCTGCGATGCGCCTCATGCTGGCACATAGCAAGCATATATAAAATGGCTGGACAACCAGACTCAGCACTCGCCTACTCCCTGAAACTGGAACAAATGGGCAGAACCATGAAACTGAAAGACGTGGAAACCGATGCCGACAAACTGCTCTGCGCACTGTTTAACGAAAAAGGAAAGAAAGAAAGCGCCGACCGATACCAACTGGCATACTACAGAAATCGAGACTCACTGCTCATTGCCAACAACCTCAACAGCGTGAAAAACAACCATCTGCTCAGCAACGTGCGCAGCCTTGCAAACGAAGTGAGCAACCTAAAACAAAAACGCCGACTGCAAAACCTATTGGCACTCCTTAGCGCTGGCATCGTACTCATAACCATAGCTTTTCTCATTATACTATTCAGAAAAAACAGACGACTGAAGAATCAAAACATCACTCTCTATCAGAGAATGCAACTACAAATTGCCGGCGGCAAACCAAAATACAGCAAAAGCAACCTCGACGAAGAAGGAAAATCCATGCTCAGGCAGAAAATAGAAAAAGTAATGAAAGAATCGGAAGAAATCTACAACGAGGATTTCAGCATCGAACAGTTGGCAAAACTATGCCATGCCGGAAAAAAAGACATATCACAAGTCATCAACGAAAAGTTCGGACAATCCTTCATTCTGCTCCTGAGCGAATACAGAGTGAAAGAAGCGTGCCGTCGCATGAACGATATAACCAACAGCCAACGATTCACACTTGAATCCATCGGACACAGCGTAGGCTTCAAGGCAAGAGAAAGCTTTTCGAGAGCCTTCAAAAGAGTTACTGGATTGTCACCATCAGATTATCAGAAAATAGCAAAAACACATACAAAAGCCTAAAATTGTGTGACTTTTTATGTAAAGTCACACAATTTTCCATTTTTTTATTAATCTTTTAAGCATAATTGTTTAATTTTGTAACTGACGAACCGCAGCGTTCCATCGCACGAAGACAGCATTCAATCCATCGTGCAGACAATCCGATTCGTACATAACAATAATAATAAAACACTTATGAAAAATTTTATCCATGCATTTCTCCTGCTGACAGCATTGGCATTGGCAGGCTGCGAAACAGACGAAACACGGGCAGTGATTCCCGACCTATCGGCAACTGCCATCGAAACCGGAACAGAATCATTCAAGTTCAGCGTTGAAGGAAACCCGACCGAAGCCGGAGCATACATCTGCCAACTTGCAACAGAAAAAGCTCCCACACCTGCCACAATACTCAAAGACGGACAGGCACTGTCGCTGCAAGACGGGAAACAGGAAGTAACCATCAACAACCTCCTCCCCGAAAAAGACTACGTCGTTTATATAGCAGCACGCAACGTAACGGAAGTGAAAACTACAACACTCGCATTCACAACTGGAAAAACATACGCCTACGATGTAGAGTTGAAAGAGGGATGGATACAATACTACGGAGACTTCTATAAAAACAACGTAGGCTATTACATGCTGGCTTTTACCGATGGCCCCATAAGCAAATCAGGACTCCCAACCCGCGTGAACGACCATGCACTTCGTCTCTTCATAGGCGACGTCCTCTCAAACGACAGTCGGAACGCGAAACTGACCCCAGGCACCTATCATTTGTCTGACGGACACGAGGTAGGCACAGCCGATGCTTTCAACTGTAACTTCGTAATTGCAACAGAAGTAAAAGACGGAGTGGCATCAAACGGATACGAATACAAAATCGTTGACGGAGACGTAAAAGTTGATCGCACAAAAGACGACGTCTATACATTTGACGCTGACCTGAAGATTGAAGACAACGGCGTAGAGAAAAACATCAAATGCCACTTCAGCGGAAAGCTCCCATTCACCTGCCTTGACCCGGCAGTTTACAACCCACTGGAGAAAGACGTGAACGTAGTTCCAACCAACATGTCAGGCAACTACTCCAAAGACAAAGCCGGACAGTACGGAACATATAATCTGACATTCTACAACACGCCCACCGACAAAGGCGGATTCATCTCAGGAGCAGGCGATTTACTTAACCTCACACTGCTTACACCTTACAGTCCATCCATGGACATCAGCAAATTGGCAGGCACATACGACAAGGTAGTGACGTCCGCCCCTGGCATAACCCTACAACCATTTACAATCATCGCAGGTCTGTACGGAGAAGTATTCGGAATGTATGTCCCACAAGGAACGTATTACACTCGCATCAGCGATGCACTCGAATATGAGTCAATAGGACTGGTGAGTGGAGGAAAAATTACCATTACCACCAAGGGAACAGACATCACGGTCAAGGCTGATCTGACAACACCACAGGGTAAGCACATCACCATTGACTATACAGGCCCCACATCAGGAATTGCCGACTACAGTCAATACGCAAAACCCGGAGTCCTCGGAGTCAGAAAAAACAACATCCTGAGAAAAGTCATGCCCCGAAAAAGCATCAACAATTCATTTTTTAACAAATAAGCGAACACGATTATGAAACAGATAAGAAAAATCATGCTATTCATGATTCTCGGCACAGCAATGCTTTTTGCTTCATGCGAAGATGAGAATGTAATACAAAACTCAATACTCGAAATTGACAAAACAGAAATAAAAGCCCCCGTAGAGGGAGCAAAAATAAACATCAAGGTCACATCAAACGTGGCATGGACTATCTCATCGAAACAAGGATGGGCCGTTCCTGAAATTACAAACGGAGAAGGCACACGAGAAGTAGAAATCAATATAACGGAAAACCTGTACAGAGATGAGCGAAAAGACATTCTCACCCTCGCAACAGTAGATGGAACACAAACGAAAACCATCGAAATAGTACAGGAGACTGCTCAGAAACCTGATGAGAACTACGCTTACAAACTTCCCGTCGTATTTCATGTCATCTACCGAGACGCCAAAAACGAAAAGCAAAACTTAAGAGAAGGATACCTGAAAGAAGTGCTATCCGATGTAAACAAAATATGGAAAGAAGCCGCACCTCACCTCAATGTGGAATTCGTTATGGCGACAGAAACACCCAATGGGGTCACAATGGCTGAGCCAGGAGTACACAGAGTACAATGGAACATCGATAAAATAGACTACAAACGGTTCATGGGATATACAGAAGCTGCTCCAAAACGCTACAGAGACCTGTTGTGGGATCAAAACCGCTACGTGAACATCTGCCTGTACAACTTCTCTGATCCGGATATAACCGGTGTCACAACACTCCCATACACCATAGCTCCCGACACGCTCGACGGTCTGGAAAAACTTCCAAACAACATTGCGCCGACCGAATTGCCTATCTCATATTGCGTCAGCGTAAACAGCCTCTACGCTTACACCAAACCTGGAAACAGCCTCGAAAGCACCAACTTCGTGTCAACCATCGCTCACGAATTAGGACACTACCTCGGACTGAGACACGTGTTTGGAGAAGATGCCAATATGAAAACCGACTACAACGAAGACAGCGACTTCTGTAAAGACACACCCACCTATAACCGTAAGAAATACCTGAAGGAGCTTTCAAAATACAAACTGGCACATCCAAAATTCACACAGGAGGACGTAAACAAGTGGATATTGAGAACCAACAGCATTACAGGCGAACAGTTCACATCGAACAACATAATGGATTACTATTGGACGCTCAGAAACAAATTTACAGAAGAACAAGCCAAAAGAATGCAATACGTATTGCTGCACAGTCCGTTCGTACCAGGACCGAAAATTCGCACAGCTAAACAGAAAATCGTTTCCAAGCGAAACTTCAAAATGCCCGTACGACACGCCATCTGTCAGTAATCACACTATTAAAAGAAATTTCTGCTATCAGGTAACTACTTGAAAGCAAATAATAATCTTGCTCGAATCCCTTTATAATCGGGATTCGAGCTTTCTTTTTCGATAGAGGGACAAATCGCTCCCCCCTGTTCCTCAAACCCTACACAGATAGCAAACATTCGACCTGACCCGTACCATGAAATTATTTTACAAAAACCGTATCGTGAGACGCTCTTTGTAATCTACTGATTGTCAGCGGAATATTCATCTGTATTTAAAAGCTTAGCTTTTGCGCTCCGATTCATGACCTTTTGCGGTGCTGAAGGTAAGCTTTTAAAAAGTGAGTGCTAAGCCTTTTGGGGAATGGAGGAAGAATTTTTAGGACACTATTCATATTAAAGCCATAGATTTCGCTGTTTTTACGTCATAAAATAGTCTCTTTGTAAATGAAATAGGAATAAAGAAACTGACCACAATTATGAAAAATATAAAGCAGAGAGACGAGTTGCAAGCCGCCATTTGGAAGATTGCCAACGAGGTGCGTGGTGCCGTAGATGGCTGGGACTTCAAACAGTTTGTTTTGGGTACGCTGTTCTATCGCTTCATCAGTGAGAATTTCACCACCTCATAGAGGCTGGCGACGAGAGCGTGGATTATGTTCATCTCCCGGATGACTTCATCACGCCTGAGATAAAGGACGATGCCACCAAGACCAAAGGATATTTCATTTATCCCAGTCAGCTGTTTTGCAACATCGCCAAGGGAGCCAACACCAATCCCGATTTGAACACGGATTTGGCAGCGATATTCAATGCCATCGAAAGTTCTGCCAATGGTTATGCGTCTGAACACGACATCAAGGGGCTTTTTGCCGACTTCGATACGACGAGCAACCGCTTGGGAAACACCGTTGAGGAGAAGAACAAACGGTTGGCTGCCGTCATCAAGGGGGTGGAGAGTCTCGATTTCGGCAATTTCGAGGATAATGAAATCGACCTCTTCGGCGATGCTTACGAATATCTGATTTCCAACTATGCCGCCAATGCCGGCAAGTCAGGCGGCGAGTTCTTCACACCGCAGAACGTGTCCAATCTGATTGCCCGGCTTGCCATCTATGGGCAAGAAACAGTGAATAAGATTTATGACCCAGCCTGTGGCTCCGGCTCGTTATTGTTGCAAGCCAAGAAGCAGTTTGACGATCATCTGATAGAGGATGGCTTCTTCGGGCAGGAAATCAACCATACCACTTATAATTTGGCGCGCATGAACATGTTTCTGCACAACATCAATTTCGATAAGTTCGACATTGCCTTGGGCGACACGCTCCTCCATCCCCAATATGGCGACGAAAAGCCTTTCGATGCCATTGTCTCCAATCCGCCTTATTCGGTAAACTGGGTGGGCAGCGACGACCCCACGCTCATCAACGACGACCGCTTTGCACCTGCCGGTGTGCTGGCACCCAAGTCGAAAGCCGACTTTGCTTTTGTGCTGCATGCGCTCAGCTATCTCTCTGCGCGCGGGCGTGCCGCCATCGTCTGCTTCCCCGGCATCTTCTATCGTGGAGGAGCGGAACAGAAGATAAGGAAGTATTTGGTGGACAACAACTTTGTGGAAACGGTCATCGCCCTATCGCCCAATCTTTTTTACGGCACGAGCATCGCCGTGAACATCTTGGTGCTCTCCAAGCATAAGATGGAGCCCAACACCCAGTTTATCAATGCCAGTGGTGAAGCCTTCTTTAAGAAAGAAACCAACAACAACATCTTGCTGCCCGAACACATCGAACGCATTGTCGGCATCTTTGGAAACAAGGACGAGGTGGAGCATGTTGCCACTTCGGTGGACAACAACACGATAGCCGAGAACGATTACAACCTGTCCGTTGGCACGTATGTAGAGGCGGAGGACACGCGCGAGGTGATAGACATCGTGAAGCTGAACGAGGAAGTGGCACAAACGGTGCAGCGCATTGACGCACTGCGGGCGGACATCAATGAAATCATCAAGGAGATAGAGGCATGAAAGACTTAATGAAATTTGAGAACAAGCAAGTTCGTTCCCATTGGGACGCTGAAGAAGAGAAATGGTATTTTTCTATTGTGGATGTCATTGCTGTGCTGACGTACAGCCCCAATCCACGCAAATACTGGAGTGTGTTAAAAACAAGACTAAAAAAAGAAGGAAGCGAGTTGGCTACAAATTGTAGTCAACTGAAAATGCAGTCTGCCGACGGCAAATATTACAAAACCGATGTGGCTGATACAGAGCAGCTTCTTCGCTTGATACAATCAGTGCCAAGTCCGAAGGCGGAGCCTTTCAAGCAATGGCTTGCAAAGGTGGGAAGCCAGCGTCTTGACCAGATACAAGACCCCGAACTGAGCATACAGCAAGCCTTGCAAGACTATCGTCGCTTGGGATATTCGGACGATTGGATTAACCAACGTCTTAAAAGCATCGAGATTCGTAAAGAGCTGACTGATGAATGGCAACGCACTGGCATCACCGACAACAAGGAATTTGCTGTCTTAACCAATATCCTAACCAAGACATGGTCGGGAAAGACGGTGAAAGAATACAAGGAACACAAGGGATTGAAGAAACAGAACCTACGCGACAACATGACCAGTACCGAATTGATTCTCAACATGCTGGCAGAAGCCTCTACCAAAGATATCTCACAAGCCAACAATCCAAACACTTTCAACCAGAGCATGACCATCGCCAAGCAAGGTGGGAATGTGGCAAAGGTGGCACGAGAGGAGTTGGAACGACAAACAGGGAAAAGTGTAATCAGTAGCGACAATGCCGCCACGTTGCGCAGATTAACCCAAAACACACAGCACGATGAAGAATAAAGAAACAATGACCTTTATAGAACAACTGCTCAATGGAGAAAACGTGGAGTGGAAAAAGCTGGGGGAAGTTATAACTATAGAAAAAGGAAAACAGCTTAACAAGAGCCTTCTTACAGAAAGTGGAGAATACCCTGCATATAATGGAGGTGTAACATTCTCAGGCTTTACAGATAAATACAATTATAGTGAAAACAAAATTATAATCAGTCAAGGTGGAGCTTCTGCTGGTTTCGTAAATTTTATTACAACAAAATTCTATGCTAATGCTCATTGCTATGTTGTGCTGCCTAATATAAGTAGGGTTGATAATAAATATGTGTATCATTTATTAAAAATGAATCAGGAAAACTTGATGGGCAAACAACTTGGTGCTGGCATTCCTGCATTGCACACAGCAAATATTTTAGGAATATCAATCCCCATTCCCTGCCCCGACAATCCTACAAAATCATTGGATATTCAACATAGGATAGTGGAGATTCTTGATAAGTTCACAGAGCTGGAAGCGGAGCTGGAAGCGGAGCTGGAAGCGGAGCTGGACTGCCGCAAGCGGCAGTATGAGTATTACCGCAACCAACTGTTGTCTTTCGATATATTAAATAGAGGGCAAAAGTTAAATGATGTAAAGATAATGATATTGGGCGAAATAGGAACGTTTGTAAGAGGAAGCGGTCTTCAGAAAAAAGACTTTACGCCGACAGGTGTTGGCTGTATCCATTATGGTCAAATCTATACCTACTATGGCACATACGCTAAGAAAACAAAATCGTTTGTGTCTCAAGAATTTGCCTTAAAAGCAAGAAAAGCCAAACATGGCGATTTAATTATAGCAACAACAAGTGAGAACGATGAAGATGTTTGCAAAGCTGTGGCGTGGCTGGGTGATGAAGATATTGCCGTTAGTAGTGATGCGTGTTTCTATGCCCATACGATGAATCCAAAATATATTGCATACTATTTTCAGACAGAGCTATTCCAAAGTCAGAAAAGAAAATTTATCACAGGAACAAAAGTAAGGCGTGTGAATGCTAAAGATCTTGCAAAAATAAAAATCCCCCTCCCCCCTCTCTCCGTTCAGCGTGAGATAGTGGAGATATTAGACAAATTCGACACACTCACCAACTCTATCAGCGAGGGACTGCCCAAGGAGATAGAGCTACGGAGGAAGCAATACGAATATTACCGCAACCAACTGCTATCGTTCAGCACAGTAAAAGAAAAATATCATGGCTAATGAAACTACGATTATTAGAAAGTACAAGGATTACAAAGAATTGTTTTTCTATCAAAAAACTGACACCATCTATCAGCTGACATACATCTTCTGCACAAGGTTCTTACCTAAATACGGTGACAGAACGGTTGACCAGATGGTGCAAGCGGCGCGGTCGGGAAAACAAAACATCGTAGAAGGAATAGAAGACGGAAACACATCCTCAGAGATGGAGCTAAAACTGCTGAACGTGGCTCGTGCATCATTGCAAGAGCTGCGCGAAGATTACGCTGACTACTTGAATACACGCCACCTGGCACTATGGAACGAGAAGCACGACAGATACAACGCCATGCTCGCATTCTGCAAGACGCACAACCAGCCCAAAGATTATCTGCCTTACGCCCAACGCTGGACGGCAGAAGAGTTTTGCAACGCATTGCTAACCCTCTGCCATATTACAGACAAACTCATGTGTTCTTTCCTCAAGAGCTTGGAGAAACAGTTTGTGGAGCAAGGGGGCATCAAAGAACGAATGTATGCGGCACGCACGGGCTACCGAAAGCAGCAAGACGAGGAAAGGAGGCGTCTGCAAAGAGAAAATGAACAATTAAAAGCCGAGATAAAGGCGCTTAAAGAACGCCTCAAACGCTTAGAAGGAGAGAATAGGGAAAACTAGGGAAAACTGGGGAAAACTAGGGAAAACTAGGGAAGACTAGGAACACCTAGATCCACCTAGAACACCTAGAACACCTAGGAAACACCTAGACTCACCTCCCCACCCCAGCTAACAACAAAAAAAAACAACATCATCATGACCACCTACAACACCATTGCAGAATTGCAAAACTTTATTGTCTTAGACAGCTACACCAAACTGTCGCAAGTCGGCGAGCAACCCACAGGCTATCAAACAGAGGCTGCCTTAGAGCGTGAGCTGATAGAAGATTTGGTGAACCAAGGCTATGAATATCTGCCACAGCTCGTTACGCCACAGGCTTTGGTGGCGAATGTGCGCAAACAACTGCAAACGCTCAACAACACCGTCTTCACCGATGCGGAATGGCAACGCTTCTTGGACGAGTATTTGGACAAAGCCAATGACGGCATTGTGGACAAGACGCGCAAGGTGCAGGAAAATTGCGCTGCCTACGACTTTACGTTTGACGATGGTCATATCCAAAATATATATTTAATTGATAAAAAAAATATTGCCCGAAACAAGGTACAGGTAATCAACCAGTTTGAACAAACCGGTTCGCAAGCCAATCGTTACGACGTAACCATCTTGGTAAACGGATTGCCCATGGTGCAAGTGGAATTGAAAAAACGTGGTGTGGCCATCCGAGAAGCGTTCAATCAGGTGCATCGCTACAGCAAGGAGAGCTTCAACAGCGAGAGTTCACTGTATAAGTATTTGCAGATGTTCGTTATTTCCAACGGAACGGACACACGCTATTTTGCCAACACCGTGAAGCGCGACAAGAACAGTTTTGACTTTACGATGAATTGGGCGAAAGCAGACAACACTTTAATTAAAGACCTGAAAGATTTTACGGCAACGTTCTTCCTGAAGAACACGCTGCTGCAAGTGCTGTTCAGCTATTCTGTGTTTGACGTCGGCGACACGTTGCTCATCATGCGTCCTTATCAGATAGCCGCTACCGAACGGTTGATATGGAAAATCAAAAGTTCCTATCAGGCCAAGCAATGGAGCACTCCCGAAGGAGGTGGTTATATTTGGCACACTACGGGTTCAGGCAAGACGCTGACCAGTTTTAAGGCGGCCCGGCTGGCTACTCAACTTGATTTTATTGACAAGGTGTTCTTTGTGGTGGATCGCAAGGATTTGGACTATCAGACCATGAAGGAATATCAGCGGTTCTCGCCCGACAGCGTGAACGGTTCGGAAAGCACCGCAGGGCTGAAACGCAACATTGAAAAAGACGACAACAAGATTATCGTAACGACCATTCAGAAACTGAACAACCTGATGAAGAGCGAGACATCGCTGCCCGTCTATGAGCAGCAGGTGGTTTTCATCTTTGACGAATGCCATCGTTCGCAGTTCGGTGAGGCGCAGAAGAATCTGAAGAAGAAATTTAAGCGATATTATCAATTTGGATTTACGGGCACACCCATCTTCACCGAAAACGCCTTGGGGGCAGAGACTACCGCGAGCGTGTTTGGGCGGGAACTGCACTCGTATGTCATCACGGATGCCATACGAGACGAAAAGGTGTTGAAGTTCAAGGTGGATTATAACGATGTTCGCCCACAGTTCAAGGCTTTGGAAACGGAGAAAGACGAAATGAAATTGACGGCAGCTGAAAACAGGAAACTTTTTCTTCATCCTGACCGAATAAAGGAAGTTTCTCGATACATCCTGAAGAACTTTAGAATCAAGACACACCGAAATCAAGGCAGCGGAAAGGGCTTCAATGCCATGTTTGCCGTGAGCAGTGTGGAGGCCGCCAAACTCTATTATGAAGAACTGAACGCACAGCAAAAGAACAGTGAAAAGAAACTAAAGATAGCCACGATATTCTCTTTTGCTCCCAACGAAGAGCAGAATGCCGTGGGCGATATTCGGGAAGAAAACTTTGAACCCACAGCCATGGACAGTAGTGCCAAAGAGTTTCTGACCAAGGCAATCAATGATTACAATGCCCTGTTCAAAACGAGCTTCGGGGTGGATAGCAAGGAATTTCAAAACTACTATCGCAACTTGGCAGAACGAGTGAAGAATCAGGAGGTGGATTTGCTTATCGTGGTGGGCATGTTCCTCACAGGCTTTGACGCACCTACGCTCAACACTTTGTTTGTGGACAAAAACTTGCGTTATCACGGACTGATGCAAGCCTTCTCTCGAACCAACCGAATCTATGACGCAACCAAGACATTTGGCAATATCGTTACGTTCAGAGACTTGGAACAAGCCACGATAGACGCCATCACCTTGTTTGGCGACAAGAACACAAAGAACGTAATCTTGGAGAAAAGCTATGAGGAATATCTCAAAGGCTTCACGGATATTGCAACGGGGAAAGCCTGCAAGGGATATGTCGATATTGTAAGAGAACTCAAGGAGCAGTTCCCACAACCGGACGAGATAACGACGGAGGCCGACAAAAAAGCCTTCGTGAAACTCTTTGGTGATTACCTGAAGATAGAAAACATTCTGCAAAATTATGATGAGTTTACCTATCTCAAAGAATTGCAGAAGATAGACAGGGAAAATCTTGATGCTGTTGAGGTGTTCAGAGACAGCCATTTTTTGACCGATGAAGAATTGGCAGCAATGATGGAGGTGGATGTCTTGCAGGAACGAACCGTGCAAGATTATCGCTCGACATATAACGATATTCGAGACTGGTTCAGAAGAGAAAGGGAGGGACAGACTCCCGAAGAATCAAAAATAGATTGGGACGATGTCGTGTTTGAGATAGACTTGCTCAAATCGCAGGAAATAGACTTGGACTATATTCTTGAACTGGTGTTTGAACACAACAAGAAAACAAAAGACAAAGATGCGCTGATAGACGAAGTGCGCAGAATCATCAGGTCGAGTATTGGGAACAGAGCCAAAGAGGGGCTGGTGGTTGATTTCATTCACGACACGGACCTTGAGCCTATTCAAGACAAGGCAGACATCATTTCAGCCTTCTTCGCTTATGCACAAAAGCGACAAAAGAAAGAAGCGGCAAACCTCATTGTGGAAGAAAAGCTGAATGAGGAAGCAGCCAAACGTTATATTCAAACATCTCTGAAGCATGAGTTTGCCAGCGAAAACGGAACAGACCTCAATGCCATCCTTCCAAAGATGAGTCCCCTCAATCCGCAATACCTGACGAAGAAACGAAGTGTTTTCCAAAAGATAGTGGCTTTCGTCGAGAAATTCAAGGGGATTGGCGGAACGGTATAATTTTAAGGCGTAATGGACAAATGGTAGGCTGGTTCTTTCCAGCGGGTACTGTCCTATAAAAGTGTGTAAGCTCCTTTTTTCTTATCTTTGTATTTGTAAACTATAAAAAAGGGAAAAATGAAACCTACACACTTTTAAGGACACTACCTATTTATGGGTCAGTCGTAAAACCCAGTTGCACCCCTCTCCCCTCATGCACATAATTTCATAAGCCTGTAAAGGAAGAAAGGAATATCCGTTACTCCCCTGAACTGTGCCCTGAAGGCTTTGACTTTTGCGTTGAAGGATTCAGCATTGGCATTTGTGGCTCTGTTGACAAAGAAATTGAGTATGCTATCATAATGGTTCTTAAAGGTGTCAATCACCGTATAGAAGTTGTCCACCCCCAATTTCTCCACCTTATTAAACCATCTTGCCAGTTTCAGCCTTGCCGCGTCCTTGATGCTTCCGGCATTATAAATATCAGTAAGTTC
>NZ_AUME01000009.1:0-7839 GCF_000430525.1 Prevotella corporis DSM 18810 = JCM 8529
GCGTAACATTTTTTCTTCCATAATGCGAAGGTCGGAATTATTAAGATAAATAACAAATTATTCCCCCATTGATTTTCTACTGAGCCCATGTTTGAGCCAATGCTCGTTAGCAACTTGTTGGTTTCTGTAAGAAATTTCTATATCCGATGATGTAGCTCCGTGCCCCAAGGCATATAATGCGAGGCCATTGTTGGACCAGTCGTGCCGTTCACGACTGCGAAGCTCAGCTATCGCACTGTGATAGGTCACCTTTCGGGATGTGATGGCTGACCTTTTGCAAGATGATAGGTGACCTTTTGTCGTCTTGTTTTTATTGTGTTGAAAGTCAGTTGGTTGTGGCCTCTTCTTTTAAGGGTTGTTGGTTGCTTTCCATCCCCTTACCATTCGCAGCAGATATTGTCGGGCTTTCTTGTCTTTTATTTTGTTGATGTCCTTTTCAAACTCCTCAATGGTGACTCTGTCCTTTGCGTTTTTCTCGTTCCTTGTACAATCATAGAAAGCGTGGAATTTACTTTCCGATAGCGTTTCATTTCCCCTATGGTCGTAAATCCATTGCCAAATCTGCGTTAGGTCTTTGCCCCATGCGAAACGATTATAGGTATATCGATTAGGCAATGCCGGTATTTTACAGATTATATCCTTTGGCAAGACTTCCTTATAATCGTTGATGAGCTGGCAAGCTTCGTATGTTTGAGAGTATGGATAGGCTACAATGTCTCTGCTGGGTGTCGCTATTAGACGTGTGCTTTGTCTGTTCAACAGTTGTATGCGGTCGGTTTTTACTGCGTAATTCCATTTAATAGTATCTTCATCTTTGACACAGCAAACGTAGAAGTGATGTTTGTCCAAACGCTTGTAATCACCGAATGGTCTGTCCAAGCTGTCTGTTGAACAAACAACTTGTTTCACAGTGGGCTCAGCTTCCTGATAATTCCACGTTCCACAACTCATTTTGTCCAATGTTTCTCCTTTCATATTGTAGAGATAAAGTTCCACAAATCCTTGGTTGGCATAGGCAAATAAGTAGTTGTCGTCAAACTTTTGTATCGAGAGAATGTAGTCGTTGTATCTATCTCCAAATGGTTTCCCTTTCAATTTTTCTGTTTGGCTTTCAGTTAATTTCAGACCACATGAGCCTAAAGGGTATGGCTGCGGTATGCTGTCTATGATGAGTGAGTCGGGATTGAGTCCGAGTTCGTTCATGAATGGTATCTCAGAGCGATTGCACGATACAAGGAGAAATGAGGCATAGATGAGAAAACAGGCTTTAATTTTCATTGGGAGCGGTATTGTAGAATAGTTGTTGCAAAGATAAAAATAATTTTTGTAAGCTACTTATACATATTCTCTTTTTTAATGCTTATCTTTGCAAAGGGATTGCCTTACAAGCTACTTTGGCTTATGATAGATATTCCAAGACTAAGAATGGGAGTTTTTCCATGTGGACTGGCTGCATAGGAACTGCCTCGCATTCGTCTTGCTGACTGTATATAGTGAGTCGGATGGTAGGTTTAGGGCGAAGATTATAAAAAAGATAGGGAAATGCCAAAGCGCTTTCTTTCCCTGAAGAGCGAATCATAGATTATCATTAGGCAACGCTTTGCCGTTTTAAATGCGATAATATAGATGCAGACGATAGAACTGTTGGCACCGGCCAAAAATTTGGAATGCGGTATCGCCGCCATTGATCATGGGGCAGATGCCGTCTATGTCGGAGCGGCTAAGTTTGGTGCGCGACAGTCTGCCGGTAATAGTGTTGACGACATTGGAAAGCTGTGTGCCTATGCCCATCAGTTCGGCGCTACGGTTCACGTTACTGTCAATACGATTATCTATGACGATGAATTGGAAGATACCTTACAACTTGTCGAAGAGTTGGGGCATGTCGGCGTCGATGCGTTGCTCATTCAAGACATGGGATTGCTCAAGGAATGCAAGGAGAGGCTTCATGCGAGAATTGCGTTCCATGCCAGTACGCAATGCGATAGTCGTACCGCTGGGAAAGTTCAATGGTTGCAGTCATTGGGATTCGACCGTGTCGTACTTGCCAGAGAGTTATCGGCCGACGAAATAGCAGATATTCATAGGGCTGTTCCAGACATGGAGTTAGAGGTTTTTGTTCATGGAGCACTTTGCGTGAGTTATAGTGGCGTTTGCTATGCCTCACAACATTGCTTTGGTCGCTCGGCCAATCGTGGCACATGTGCCCAGTTCTGCCGTATGGCATTCGACCTGAAGGATGCTGATGGTAAGGTGATAGAGAGAAACCGCTATCTTCTTTCGCTGAAAGATATGTGTCAAATAGACAATTTGGAGGAATTGATGCGTTCCGGCGCCTGTTCGTTCAAGATTGAGGGTAGGTTGAAGGATGCCAACTATGTGAAGAATGTTGTCTCGGCTTACAGTCAACGCTTGAATGAAATTATAGCCAAATATCCTACAGAGTTCAGGCGCGCCTCAAAGGGAGTGGTAAATTACCATTTCACACCAGACTTAAACAAGACATTCAATCGTGGTTATACCAGCTACTTCGTGAATGGGCGTCAGCCGAATATCTTTTCACCGAACACCCCAAAAGCACTTGGAGAATATGTTGGCAAAGTAAAGGAGATACGACGTGACTCGTTCAATGTGTCGGGAACTGCAAGTTTTGCCAACGGCGATGGACTGTGCTTTGTCAATCATGGAGCTAACATTGGTGAGAAGAGCGAGTCTCTGGAAGGCTTTCGTGTCAACCGTGCCGTTGGCAACAGGCTCTATCCGTTCAAGATGCCGAAGGGTTTGAGGCCGGGAATGGTGCTTTATAGGAATCAGGACCAGACTTTCGAGAAAGAGCTCGGTGGTAAGACAGCGGAAAGGCTGATACATGTGAAAATGAAATTTGGCCTAACGGATAACGGATTCTTATTAAAGATGGGGTTGAGTCAAACAGACGGGGAATCTTTGATGGCTGACAGTATCGTGATCTTTGAACATCAGGAAGCGCAAAAGCCACAGAGGGATAACATTATCCGCCAAATCACAAAGCTGGGGAATACTATCTACACGTGTGATGATGTGGAAATAGAGACAGGAGCTGACCGCTTTTTTGTTCCGAGCAGCGTGTTGGCCGGCCTTAGGCGAAATGTGGTAGAGCGTTTTGCCCAACTATCTTTGGTGGACACTAAGGAGAAATCTAATCATACAATACAAGCGCCCAATGATAGTGGAACGGCGAGGAACGACTTCGGTTGTGTGAATCCAAGCCAATACAGGCATTTCCCATATCTTTACAACATCTCTAACAAGAAAGCCAGAGCGTTTTATGAGAAACAGGGATTGGAAAACGTGAAGCCCGCGTTTGAATGTACTGACACAAAGGCGGGTAAGATGGTTGATAAAGACCCAATATTGATGCAGTGCCGACATTGCATTCGCTATTCGTTGGGTTATTGCGTGGCTCATGGGGGTAAGAAACCGACATGGCATGAGCCACTGTTCTTGGTACTGGGTGATGGCAAACGCTTCCGTTTGGAGTTTGATTGCAAGTATTGTCAAATGAATATATATGCCGAATAAGCTGATGATGAGCAGCCATATCATACAAAACAGCTCGAAAATTGTCCGAAGGGTGCTTGGAACTCTCTGGATGCTGGGCCTTGTACTGGTCTTTTCAATGGGTGTCGCTGGTTGTTATCATAAGAAAACCCCATCGACGTTCAATCTTCCCGATAGTGTACAGGAGGCGCAAATATCCAAACGCATCCTCTCAGGCAATGATTTACTGAAGAATAAGCAGGAAAACGATCACATTGAGTGGCATGGTAGTGCTAATAGGGTAGATTCTTTCGCTTTTAGGGTAAAGCACCACTATTCGCAGGGCTTCAATTTTGTGGTGAGAGCTGATTCCCTGATGCTCATACGTCAGCAACCAGAGGAAGCTGTTAATAATTTAGCGACTGATTCCTTTGCTGTAAAAAAGGGAAAGTCGTTGGTCGTAGCCGATATTCGTATTATTCCGAATGACAGTATCGATTCTGTTTGGGTGCAAATAGCCACAGAAAATTTTGCCTTCGGTTGGATAAGGGAAGGGCGGTTGTTGAAGAAAGTTGATCCAGATGATCCCATTTCTCAGTTCATTTCCATGTTCTCGAACACTCACTTGATAATCTTTTTAGTTGTTATATCATTGATTTCTGTTGGCTATCTGATGCGTAAGATTCTCAAACGCAATGCGAAGATAGTACATTTCAATGACATCAACTCGTTCTATCCTACGCTTTTGGCGATTATTGTGGCGGCATCTGCCACTTTCTATGCAAGCATCCAGCTCTTCGCCCCTGAGACTTGGCGAGAGTTTTATTTCCATCCTTCGCTCAATCCGTTCTCCCAACCAATGCTATTGAACGTCTTCTTAGTCCTTGTTTGGGCAATGTTGATTATTGCTATTGCCGCATTTGATGATATCAGACGACTGTTAAAATCGGGCGATGCGGTACTTTATATGTGTGGACTGGCAGCAGTCTGTGCTGTCAATTATATAGTATTCTCGGTTCTCACCTTGTATTTTATCGGCTATGCCTTACTTCTGGTCTATATTTATTATTCCATCAGGGTGTGGCTTCGCAGGCATAGCGACACATACCTGTGTGGAAATTGTGGCATGCGTCTCCATCGCAAGGGTCGTTGCCCACATTGCGGTATCATTAACGAATGACATTTTTATTGCGTTACAATCCATTTTACTTTTAAACTTTCATAACAAATAAGGATTGTCGGTTCAATTTATTCTGCCTACCTTTGCATCTGTTAAGCTCTACTTAAGATAACATTAACAGAATATAATGAATAAAATCATTTTTGCATTCTTATGCGCATCATTATTCCCCGCCTCAATGCGAGCTGTGGCTGATGATGTGTTGAAGGACTCTTCACGTGTTTATGATATTGAGGAAGTATATGTTTACGACCAGCCTAAAGAAGTATTCCGCCTTCGTCAGCAGTCATTAAGCAGTACGTCGTTTAACAGATCGCAACTAAAGAGCCTTAATATTCAGGGGCTTAGCCAATTATCTGCTTTCGTTCCTTCGTTTACGATGCCTGAATATGGAAGCAGATTGACTTCTTCGATGTATGTGCGTGGAATAGGTTCGAGAATTAATTCCCCGGCTGTTGGAATCTATGTTGATGGGATGCCAATACAGAGCAAGAGCGCATTCAACTTTCACACTTATGATATAGATCGCATTGATGTATTGCGTGGTCCACAAGGTACTCTATATGGGATGAACACAGAGGGAGGGCTCATTCGCATTTACAGCAAGAACCCATTTGAATATAGTGGAACAGATTTAACGCTTTCTTTAGGTAGCAAATTTTGGCGTAAAATTGAAGTTGGTCATTTTACGAAGCTGAATGACAAAACGGCCCTTTCACTATCAGCTTTCTATGATGGGCAGAACGGTTTCTTCAAAAACCAATTTAACGGTGAACATGCTGACCTTTTCAACGAATTTGGAGGAAAGGGGAGACTTCTTTGGAATCCCAATGCCAAGTTGAACCTTAGTTTCATAGCTGATTACCAATATGTAAGGCAGAACGGATTTCCCTACGGACAGATAGTTTCTGACGAGCAAATTGCTACGGCTGATATAACTTCACCTTATTATAAGCTGAAGGCTGGAACTCAGGCACCTAATCAGAATCGCCAGAGCAACTATCGCAGGAATATGCTAAACACAGGAGTTGGCATCAAATACAATGGCAATTCCTTCGTGCTGAACTCAATGTTGAGTTGGCAGTTCCTCAAGGATTATATGATGATGGATATCGACTATTTGCCGCAGGATTTCATGCACCTTGAACAACGTCAGCATCAGAATTCATTGACAGAGGAATTGACAATCAAGAACAAGCATAACAGTAGGTGGCATTGGACATTCGGCGCTTTCGGGTCATACCAGTGGCTGAGAACAGATGGACCAGTATATTTCAACAAGGGGATGAATGATTATCTCTCCAATGTGATAACGAATTATGCCTATACTGGAATGCTCAATGCTATGGCCAAGAGAATTGCTGAAGGACTCGTAAACTCAGGAATGCCTTTTGACGAGGCTATGAAGAAGGCCTTGGCTCAGGTTGCCGCAATGATCAAGGCTGCTGGAGGGTGTACGATCAAAGTTAATATGCAAACCATACCTGGCATCTTTCGAACACCAAGATTCAATTTAGGTGTATATCATGAAAGCAATTTTGATATCACTGATCATCTTGTTGCAACACTGGGACTTCGTTACGACTATTCGCAGGTAGCTATCGACTATGCGACGTCGGCCCGTGTCCTTATGGATGAGAATGCCTTAGGCGTGCATGTAACTCCAACCATAACATCATCGCTGTCGCATCATGAAAGTAATCATTTTAATCAGTTCCTTCCCAAGATTGGCCTGACTTATCGCCTCAACAACGGAAGCAACGTCTATACATCTTGGGCGAAGGGCTATCGGGCTGGAGGATATAATTTCCAAATGTTTTCTGATGTGTTGCAGACTGAGATTTCAAAAGCCTCAAAAAAGCAGTTAGAGGACCTAGATATTCAGCACGACGAGGCATATTATGCAAACATTGCCCGAACAATCGAGTACAAGCCGGAGACAAGTTGGAATTATGAGATAGGAACTCACCTGAACTTATTTGGTGGTCAGATGCATTTGGATGTAGCAACCTATTATATGCAGATTCGAAATCAGCAGCTATCTGTTATGGCAGGAAACTATGGATTCGGGCGTATGATGACTAATGCAGGCCGCAGCCACTCATGCGGTATTGAGGCCTCGGTATATGGTAAGGCTCTGGAGGACAAGTTTTCCTATACTTTAAGTTACGGTTTCACAAGTGCTCGTTTTGATGAATATTCAGATTCAACCAAGGCTGGTATTGTTGATTACAAGAAAAACAAAGTGCCTTTCGTGCCACAGCATACATTAGCTGCAAATGCAGATTACCGCTTAGACGTTGATCCCGCAGCCTTGTTGGATCCAACCAATAAGTTCCATCTTCGCGCGGTGACAGTCGGTGCCAATTTGTCGGCACAAGGCAGAACCTATTGGGACAACCTGAATACCGTAGCACAGAATTTTTATGCGACATTAGGAGTACATGCTGATGCCGACTTTGGTCCGATGCATGTGAATCTTTGGATTCGCAACCTGACCGATACAAAGTTTAACACTTTTGCGGTGCAAAGTTCCACTACCGGTACAAAATATACTTTTGCACAGTTGGGGAATCCTCTCCAGATAGGTGTTGACTTATCATTTCATTTTTAAAATATTAATATTAGATATTTGACTGTTAGGAATTGGGTAAACCGCCAAGCTTATTATAAAGTGAGGCGGTTTTTCTTGCTTTGTACATCCATGTTGGTCTGTGTGATGGTGACGAGTCCAGCAGCTTGATTGGCATCTTTAGACCGAATTTAGAACGTTGCCATACCGCCTGATGCCCGACATAAGTGACCTTGCAAGTTCCAAAACGAAGTGCAATAAAAGAGTAGCCCTCGCCGAGAGATGCAGACGTTCTCGAAGCGTAGCGAGAGGTTGTCTGCATCTCTCGGCGAGGAAAAAAACAACCAGCAATACAAATAAAAAAAGGGAGACCGCTGTCTCCCAAAGATTAACTAACTTTGTATTGCAAATGTATCATCAATTAATCTCGGAGCAAAGGTCGCAAATTTTCGCCTTACTTCAAAAGAAAACAGGGAGAAAAGAGATTGCCGCAATCGTCGGCATCAGTCAGTCAACACTATCACGTGAAATCAAACGCAACAGCACGCCATCGGGAAAGTATATCTGGACA
>NZ_AUME01000009.1:7849-95353 GCF_000430525.1 Prevotella corporis DSM 18810 = JCM 8529
GTCAAGACTAATATGAAACTCAGGTCCAACCTCGCAGACAGAAACGATAGTAAAATAATCTAATATTTGAGAAGGCAAAACAAGAGTTGCCAAGGTGCGTAACATTTTTTCTTCCATAATGCGAAGGTCGGAATTATTAAGATAAATAACAAATTATTCCCCCATTGATTTTCTACTGAGCCATTAACACAAGTACGCTTGGCGGAAATTGGTTTGTAAACCGGATTGAAGCGATTGATGCCACCTCGCTTGATGATGAGCTTTATTCAACCAAAAACTCCCGTAATTATGATGTCACCAACCTTAAGGCTGGCTGTCTGATGATTAACTTATCAGAGACAGACAAGTTCAATCAGTATTTCATCGTCTTGTACAAGTATGATGGGACGAGCTGGACGAATCAAGGCTCACGGAATGTCACCTTATCCAGCAGTAACAAGTTCACGTTTCTCAACTATCAATGCAAGTTGAAGAAGAAAACGGATAAGGAATTGGAAGTAAAAGTACAGGCTGGAAGTGATTTTTTCCGCTACAGATTTGAGAAGACTGTTCTTGACCCAATGAAATAATTAAGACCTAAGATTATGAAGACTATTATTAATCTAATAGCACCTTTTGCGAGCCTTGTGCTTTTGACTTCTTGTTTTACCTCTTATGACCCTCTTGCCTATAGCAGAATGAGAGAACGTAATAAGTCTTATCAGCTGGAGCAGGAGAAGAGAGAAGAGGCTGCTTGGCGGGAAATATTCAATGTTGACGCAAACAAGGCTCTTTCTGCGACTGTCAATGAGCTGGCAACTGAATTGTATGGAGAGCTTGGCAAGGGTGCAGTTCCTGAACATGATTTTGCAACAAAAAATATATCCTATTACTATGATGCTAAACAGGCTGTCTGCCCTGTAACCTTTTATCTGAGAAGAAGGAATCAGGATGTCATTATAAAAGGTAATCTCACTTATTATGACAATGCGAGGCAGCAGGTGAAATTTGTATGTACGGATGCTATTAATACACGAAAGGGTGACAGGAAATATATTCGGACTTTAAGTGAAGGGATTATTTTCAATACAAAATAAATCCAGACTCTATGACTGATAGTCAGTGTTGAGAATTTCTTTGCTGTTGGAAACAGACAAGCAATAGAATTGGGAATTTCCTACAGACGCAGCGAAACATGGTCATGGTTACAAATAAACCTAAGACCTGTCAGAATAGGGGGATGTCATAGCTTTCCCCCTATTGGCTGTATTGTATATTTATGGTCCTTTCTCTATCTCGCGCAGGACGAATACGCCTTCGCCTACCGATTTCACACCGCTGACAACCATGAACCGCTTTCCGTACTTTTCTTTCAGCGTGCAGCGGCGGGCGTTGCGACCGATGTAGTCGAGGCATCGGCCGAAGGCGCGGCTCTTGTAGTAGGCACTGTCGGGGTTGGAGACGAATTGTAGTTGGAGGGTGCTTTGCTTGAGCATGATTTTCTCGCAGCCTAATCGTCTGCCGATGCGACGGAGGGCCACGACTTGCATCAGCTCCTCGCCTTGACGGGGGACGGGGCCGAAGCGGTCTTCCAATCGTTTGCGGTAGGCATCGAGTTCCTCGTCGCGCTCAATATTGTCCAGCTCCCGGTAGAGGAGCATCCGCTCGCTGCTGCCGGGAACGTAGGTGTCGGGGAAATACATTTCCAGGTCGCTTTCTATGGCGCAGTCGTCCACGAAGTCGTCGCCCGTTATCTCTTTTCCTTCGGCCATCTCTTCGGCATAGAGGTCTTGGAACTCATCGTTTCTCAATTCGGTCACAGCTTGCGAGAGGATTTTCTGATAGGTTTCGTAGCCCAGGTCTTCCATAAATCCGCTTTGTTCTGCGCCGAGCAGGTTGCCCGCACCGCGTATGTCGAGGTCCTGCATGGCGAGGCTGAAGCCACTTCCGAGGTCGGAGAAAGTCTCAAGAGCTTCCAAGCGGCGGCGCGCTTCGGGATTGATGGCCGAGAGGGGTGGGGCGAGCAGATAGCAGAAGGCTTTTTTGTTCGAGCGTCCCACACGTCCGCGCATTTGGTGCAGGTCGGAAAGGCCGAAGCGGTGGGCGTCGTTGATGATGATGGTGTTGGCGTTTGAGATGTCGATGCCATTCTCGACGATGGTTGTTGAGAGCAGCACGTCGTAATCGTGGTTCATGAATCCCATGACGATCTCTTCTAATGCTTCCGGTCTCATCTGCCCATGTCCTATCCCCACTCTGCAATCTGGTACATAATTATTGATAAGTTTCTCTATTTCCAGGAGATTGGCGATGCGGTCGTTTACGAAGAACACTTGCCCATTGCGGCTCATCTCGAAGTTGATGGCATCGGCGATGACCTCATGTCCGAAGGTGTGTATCTCAGTCTGTATCGGGTAGCGGTTGGGTGGAGGGGTGCGCATGATGCTCATGTCCCTTGCCCCCATCAGCGAGAATTGGAGCGTTCGGGGGATGGGTGTCGCCGACATGGTGAGCGTGTCGATGTTCGATTTCAGTTGGCGCAGCTTCTCTTTGGTCGATACGCCGAACTTCTGTTCCTCGTCGATGATGAGTAGCCCGATGTCTTTCCACTTTACGCTTTTGCCTATGAGCTTGTGTGTGCCTACGAGGATATCTATTTTCCCCTCTGCCAAGTCTGCCAAAACCTCTTTCGTCTGCTTCGCCGAACGGGCACGCGAGAGATAATCCACTCTTACCGGCATATCTTTCAGCCGCTTCTTGAACGTCTGGAAATGTTGAAAAGCAAGCACTGTTGTCGGCACGAGCACTGCCACCTGCTTGCCGTCGCAGGCAGCTTTGAAGGCCGCCCGCACTGCCACTTCTGTCTTTCCGAAGCCCACATCTCCGCAGATGAGACGGTCCATCGGGCGTGCGCTTTCCATGTCTTGCTTCGTCTCTTGCGTTGCTTTCAGCTGGTCGGGCGTGTCTTCGTAGAGGAAAGATGCTTCCAGCTCGTGCTGCATATAAGAGTCGGACGAGAAGGCAAACCCCTTGTCATGCCGGCGTTTGGCGTAGAGCTTGATAAGGTCGCGTGCAATATCCTTGATGCGTTTCTTGGTCTTTTCCTTGAGCCGCTCCCAAGCTCCTGAGCCAAGAACGGAAAGGCGCGGCTGTTCTCCGCTGTCGGCGCGCCGGTATTTGCTGATTTTGTAGAGCGAGTGGATGGACACATCCACTATGTCGTTGTGCTGATAGACTAATCTTATCATCTCCTGATAGGAGTCTACTGCCGGCACACGGACGAGTCCAGCAAACTTTCCGATGCCGAAATCCACATGAACGAGGAAGTCGCCCGGCTCCATCTCCTGCAATTCCTTCATCGTCAGTGCCATCTTGCCTTGCCTTGCCTTGTCTGATTTAAGGTTGTATTTGTGGAAACGGTCGAATATCTGATGGTCGGTGAAGCAACAAACTTTCAAAGAGTTGTCGATAAACCCCTCGTGCAGCGTGCGACTGACGGGTGTGAAGGGAATGTGTTCTCTGCCTGTTTCGTTTCCTATATTATCGAAGATGTCGCGCAGTCGGGCAGTCTGTTTCTCGCTGTCGGCAAGGATGTAGAGCTTGTAGCCTTGCAGAAGATAGTCCTGCAAAGTCTTGGTGAGCAAGTCGAAGTTCTTGTGAAAGAGCGGCTGCGGGGTGATGTCGAAGCGGATGATTGACTGGTTTTCCATCGTTCTGCCCGTTATTGTCGTGTCTGCCGTTCGGTTCGGACCAAATTCTATTCGGCGGAAATTCAATGCGTCGTCCGTAAACTGCATGGCTGAAATGAGCTGCGATGAGCCTTGTAGTGCCGTGCGCAGTTCCATTTGTTCCACTTCCGTCTTACCCTCCATCTGCTCCATGACAGCCTGAGTGGTAAATCCCTCCTTATATATATGCTCTATTGCATCGTGGATATACAGAAAGTCTTTGACGACCAGCAAGCTGTCCTGTGGCAGGAATTGCAGAAAAGGCACCTTCTCTTCCGATAACGTGGCGAGTTCTGGCACTATCTCCACTCGGTTTTTCTTGTCCTTCGAGAGCTGCGTCTCCACCTCGAACGTACGGATTGTATCAACGTCATTGCCAAAGAAATCAATGCGGAACGGCAGTTCGCTTGCGAACGAATACACATCGAGGATGCTCCCTCGCATTGCAAACTGTCCCGGCTCATAGACATAATCCACCTGTTGGAAACCAAACGACCGCAAGGTCTTTTCCATTTCCATCACATCGACGGTTTGCCCCACTTCTACGCTGAGTGTCCGCTCGTCCAAATGCTTCTTGGCAACCACGAGTTCTGCCAATGCCGATGGTTCTGTAACGATGCAGAGTGGTGTTGCGGTTGCTTCTTCTCTCTCCGATTCTGATGTTTTCTGCCCCTCCAAAGCCGACAACCTCGAAAGTACCTCGGTGCGCAGAATTTCGTTTCCGGCATCACGCTGTCCGTATTTCACAGCACGTCGATAAGACGACGGGAAGAATAGTACCTCTGCCGTCTGCCCCTTGCCGTCCTCTGGCATGGCAATCGTCTTGAGATCGTTGTAGAAATATCCCGCCTCGTCATTGTCGTTTAACACAAAAAGTATCGTTTTCTGCCATCTTTGTGCAACGGAGGCGAAAAACATCGGTGTAGCTGAGGCCACGAGTCCTTGCAGGAAAACCGTCTTTGCCGATTTGTCTTCCAGTACTTTGAGCAACGCACCTACCTGTGGCAACAGTGCGTAGAGTTGTTGTAAGTCTTGTATATTCATCGCATCATTTGCGTTGAGACTGCAAAGATACAACTTTTATGCGAGCATGGTGACAAAAGTGGGTAGTGTTTTTGTGTCAAGGTTACTGTAAAGTGGGTATTAAAAATGGCGAAATGGTCTATTTTATGCCTCAATAACGCTTTTTGAATCAATTTCACCGGTTCTCCGATCACCACTACCTAATTGTCGGTATATTGAAAAACCACTATTTTTAGGTATTGCACAGGATTTAGAAACTTCCTAACTTTGCATCCGTAAAACAATGTAAAGTGGTAGAAATTATGAAAAAAACAGTTGTGGTTTACGGTTCATCAACCGGCGTATGCGAGAATATTGCAAACATTATCGGCGAGAAATTAGGAGCAGAGGTCATCAATGTGTCGGATTTTTCAAACGATACGGTGTCCAATTACGATAATTTGATCCTCGGCACTTCTACATGGGGAGCAGGAGAATTGCAAGACGACTGGTACGATGGCCTGAATGTCTTGAAGGAAGCAGATCTTTCGGGCAAGACTGTCGCACTCTTTGGTTGTGGCGACAGCGAGTCTTACTCCGACACTTTCTGCGGTGCCATGAAGGAAATCTACGATGCGGCTAAAGGGGCGAATATTCTTCCCGGTGTGTCAACAGAGGGATACACTTTTGACGACAGCGAGGCCGTGATTGACGGTCAGTTCGTTGGGCTTGCTTTGGATGATGTGAATGAGGACGATCAGACCGAAGCCCGCATCGATTCATGGCTGGAGGCTATCAAAGGCTCACTCTAAGATACGGAAATTTCTCTGAAAACAAGGCTTGACAAGATGAATACGCAAAGGATGGACACAGACATGAGGGTGTTGATGAACCATATCTATGAGTTCAAGAAAGGCATTCGACAAATGGTGCTATATACTTTCAATATGAAGTATGAAGCCCTTGTCAAGGAACGGCTTCAGCATCAGAACATTCCTTATCTGGTTCATCCGGTAGGAAACGGGCGTTTGAATTTGTTTTTTGGGCGCAAGGAGTGTCTGGACGCCATCCGACTATTCGTCACCAAGCCATTGAACCAACTAACTCCTGAGGAAGATTTCATACTCGGAGCTATGTTGGGGTATGATATTCGAGTGCAGTGCGAGCGGTATTGCGAGCGCAAATGCCGCACTTGCAATCGGGCACAGTAAGCATTTATCTTCAATATGGTAGTGACCATATAATTTATTAAATGAATCTTGTTCGCGAAATAGAAATTATTTCATAATGTTTTTGTATAGGAAAAATTAAGGGTTGTCGTGAGACAATCCTTTTTTGCTATGTGCTCTGCTATTCTTCTAATTATTTGTCAGACAAGATGATAGTTATAATTACTAAGCAACCGTCAATGGCAAATGCCCATGCGGGATCCTATAAACCTCCATCGGAATTGTGATACATCGTATAAGGGGTTGTGGTCTGTCATCTTTTGTGTTCTTCTCAGTTCAAAGTGACAAGGCGATTGAACAAACAGCTCGTTTCGTTCTCTCATTCGCATACACGTTGTACTTAAAAATCAGGTTGAAACAGATAAGGCTTATTTCGTGAGTCGCCTATATTTGGCAGATAAGGAGAATGGTAAAAAATATTGACAGTTTATGTTCCTCTGTAAGTTTTCTAAATGTTTGAAAATGAGTGAAATAGTTTTACTCTATCAAAAGGTTAGCTTCCGCCACCCGAAAGATGAGCTATCGCACGGCGAATGCTGACCTTTTGCAATGCGTAAGTTTAGGTTTTGTCTCTCCGATTGTGAAATAGTTTTACAAAGCTGAGCCTCCTTGCTGCGATGACGGCTTGTTAACGGCATGCTGCCGTATAATCAATGTTGCTGCATTGCTTATTTTAGGTGGGCTCAGTCAAATGCACTGTAAAAGCGCCGGGTCAGCTTTTAAGATTCCATCTTAAAACTTTTGCTCACAAGTAAAAGAGGACTGGGGACGACGTTGGTAATATTCGGTGAGGAGCTTGCTGTCTGATGTCTAATTTGTGGTTAATGCTGTTTTTCTGAGTGTTCATTGATAAATAGCAGACATTTAATGAAATTTATCAGAAAATCTTACTACTTTTGTAGCCATATAGACGAACTGGTATTTTATTATGATATACAAATCAGATTTTCTTGTTATAGGTGGTGGAGTTGCAGGAATGACTTTTGCCCTTAAAGTTGCCAATAGCGGAAAGGGGAAAGTAATTCTCGTATGCAAAACCACTCTCGATGAGGCAAACACGGCCAAGGCACAAGGCGGTATTGCATCAGTGACCAATCTCAAGGTTGACAATTTTGAGAAGCACATTGAGGACACGATGATTGCCGGTGACAACATATCGAACCTGGAAGCCGTAGAGCACGTTGTCAGAAACGCACCTGAAGCTATTCGCGACCTACTCGACTGGGGGGTCAATTTGGATAAGCGTGAGGATGGAACGTACGACCTCCATCGTGAAGGTGGACACAGCGAGTTCAGGATTCTTCACCATGCCGACGACACAGGTTTTGAAATTCAGCGCGGTTTGATGGAGGCGGTGCGCCGTAACAAGAATATCACGGTGCTTGAGAATCACTTTGCCGTCGAAATTATCACTCAACACCACCTGGGTGTTGAGGTTACGAGAAGAACACCTGATATAGAATGTTACGGTGCCTATATCTTAAACCCCAATACCCAAAAGATTGACACATATCTCAGTAAGGTAACACTCATGGCGACGGGCGGAATAGGGGCTGTTTATGCGACGACCTCCAATCCAGGAATAGCCACGGGCGACGGCATAGCCATGGTCTATCGTGCCAAGGGTACAGTTGCCGACATGGAATTTGTACAGTTTCATCCCACGGTGCTCTACAATCCTTCGGAAACCCGTCCGGCATTCCTCATCACAGAGGCCATGCGTGGTTACGGAGGGGTGCTCCGCTTGCCCAACGGCGATGAGTTCATGCAGAAATATGATGAGCGACTGTCGCTTGCTCCGCGCGATATTGTGGCACGAGCCATTGACCACGAGATGAAAATCCACGGGTTGGACTACGTCTGTCTTGATGTCACCCACAAGGATGCCGACGAGACGAGGAAGCATTTCCCCCATATCTATGCAAAATGCCTGAGCATCGGCATTGATATAACCAAAGACTATATTCCCGTTTGTCCGAGTGCGCATTACATGTGCGGAGGAATAAAAGTAGATCTCAACGGCGAAAGCTCCATCCATCGTCTCTATGCCGTTGGCGAATGCTCGTGTACGGGATTGCATGGCGGTAACCGTCTGGCAAGCAACTCATTGATTGAGGCTGTGGTCTATGCCAAATCGGCCGCAAAGCATTCGTTGAACAGTATTGATAAGTACAATGTTAATCTCGACATTCCAGAGTGGGATGACAATGGTACGATGAGCAACGAGGAACGAGTGCTTATTACCCAGAGTGTCAGGGAGGTTGGTGGTATCATGAGCAATTATGTCGGAATTGTCAGAAGCAATCTTCGACTGAAGCGTGCTTGGGACAGACTGGACCTTTTGTACGAGGAAACCGAACGGCTCTTCAAGCAAGTGAAGGCCACAAAGGATATCTGTGAGCTACGGAACATGATAAACGTTGGCTATCTCATTACGCGACAGGCTATCGAGCGCAAGGAAAGTCGCGGATTGCACTACAATATTGATTATCCCAATCATGCACGATGACTCGTCTTTGTCGTGGGAATGTCTGCCGCGCGCTCATTACTGTTTAATTCACAAATACAAAAACATTATAGAAATATGACTAAAAAAGAATGGCTTGATAAAGGATATATCGACGAACCTATCCCTGATAACGTTGACATCAAGGCCGAAATACGGCGCATGTGCAAGGAGAAGAATGCCGTGATAATGGCCCATTACTATACCGAGGGTGAGGTTCAGGACCTCGCTGACTTCGTAGGCGACAGCTTGGCCCTGGCCCAAAAAGCTGCGGCAACTGATGCCGACATCATCGTCATGTGTGGAGTGCACTTCATGGGTGAGACCAACAAAATTCTGTGTCCTGACAAGACGGTGCTGGTCCCCGACCTGAATGCCTCATGCTCGCTGGCGGAGAGCTGTCCGACAGATGAGTTTGAGAAGTTTGTCAAGTCACATCCCGACCATACTGTCATCAGCTACGTGAACACCACGGCTGCAACTAAATCGCTCACCGATGTGGTGGTGACGAGCAGTAACGCATGTCAGATTGTGGAGTCGTTCCCCAAAGACACGCCCATTATCTTCGGTCCAGATCAGAATCTGGGTGGCTACATCAACAGTATAACGGGCCGGAACATGCTGTTGTGGAACGGTGCCTGCCATGTTCATGAGAAATTCTCAGTTGAGAAGATTGCCCGGCTCAAGCGTGAGCATCCTGGTGCAAAGGTGTTGGCTCACCCCGAATGCAAAGGACCTGTGGCAAAAATCGCCGATAAGGTGGGAAGTACGGCAGCTTTACTGAAATTCAGCATTAGCGACCCAGCCAAAGAGTTCATCGTGGCTACGGAGAGCGGGATATTGCATGAGATGCAGAAGTCGGCTCCTCACAAAACATTCATTCCTGCTCCACCTGACGACAGTACTTGTGCTTGTAATGAGTGTAACTTTATGAAGCTCATTACATTGCATAAATTATACAACTGTCTGAAATATGAATGGCCAACGATTGAGGTTGATCCGGAAATAGCGGAGAAAGCAGTGAGACCAATCAATAAAATGCTTGAAATTTCGAAAAAATTAGGATTGTAACAACGGTTGATGCAATCGTGAAATGTAAAAGATACGACAATGTTGACAATAGAAGAACTGAACGACAGGCTTATAGACCTTGCCTTTAGCGAGGATATTGGTGACGGAGACCATACGACTCTCTGTTGTATTCCGGACGATGCGATAGGCGAGAGTAAGCTGCTCATTAAGCAAGAGGGGATTTTTGCTGGTGTGGAGATTGCGAAGGAAGTGTTCCGGCGCTTCGATTCGTCATTGGAAGTGGAGGTTTATGTGAAAGATGGTGCGCATGTTCATCCAGGTGACATCGTGATGAGTGTGAAAGGACGTGAACAGAGCCTGTTGCAGACAGAGCGGCTCATGTTGAACATCCTCCAGCGGATGAGTGGCATCGCGACAATGACCCACAAATATCAGCAGGCACTCGTTGATGCCGGCACCAAAACTCGTGTGTTGGACACCCGAAAGACAACACCTGGTATGCGCATGCTTGAGAAAGAGGCTGTCAAGATAGGAGGGGGGATGAATCATCGCATAGGTCTTTTCGATATGATTCTGCTCAAGGACAACCATATTGACTTCTGTGGCGGGGTTCATAATGCTATATCTCGTGCCAAACAATACTGCAAGGAACACGGAAAGAACCTGAAAATCGAATGCGAGGTGAGGAACTTTCAGGAGTTGGATGAGGCGCTGACTGAAGGGTGCGACCGAATCATGTTCGATAACTTCACTCCGGAGGATACTCGCAAGGCCGTTGAGCTTGTCGGAGGTCGTTGTGAAACTGAATCGAGTGGAGGTATTACATTCGAAACAATGATTCCATATGCCAAAGCTGGTGTCGATTTTATTTCATTCGGTGCACTCACGCACAGCGTTAAGGGACTTGACATGAGTTTTAAGGCAGCTGGTAGCGACAAACTCGTGATTAAATAAATAGTGATACGTCAGTAAAAAATGGATGTATTAGATAAAATATGCCATAAAAGTAGTATCTTCGCAAATAAACTGATGTTCAATCACAGGTGAGTTGCGCTTCAATCACAAGTGAGCTGCTCTTTGAACATTAGAGAAAAGTAAACCAACATGATAAAATAATTAGATAATGAAAAAGGTTAAGTTTATTTTAATGGTTGTGATAGTTGCAACACTCGCAGCTTGTGGCACAACTTCTACCGTGCCATTAACAGGACGTAAGCATAAAATCAACGTAAGCGACGCAGAATTGTTAAGCCTTAGCAATAAGGAGTATGCCAAATTCATGGCTTCTGCTAAGAAATCGACCAATGTCTCCAACACACAGATGGTGAATAGAGTGGGGAGAAAACTGGCGAATGCTGTAGAAACATATTTGCGGAATAATGGTTTTGCTAATGAAATCAATAACTTCGATTGGGAGTTTAATCTTGTTGCTGACAAGCAAGTGAATGCTTTCTGTATGCCAGGTGGCAAGATTGTCGTTTACGAAGGTTTGCTTCCTTACACTCAGAACGAAGCAAGTTTGGCCGTAGTGCTGGGACATGAGATTGCACATGCTGTCGCAAAGCATAGTGCTGAGCAAATTACAAAACAGCAAAACCAACAAGTTGGTACAGCCATATTGGGCACTGTGCTGAACTCCGCTGTCGGATCAGGAGTCGGAGACATAGCTTCACAGATTGCTTCGGGCGCCTTTACTTTCAGAAATATTAAGTATAGTCGCGACCATGAGTTTGAAGCCGACCACATGGGCTTAATTTTTGCAGCCATGGCGGGCTACGATCCTCAGAATGCGGTGAGCTTCTGGCAGAGGATGGCTGCCTCTTCGCAAAGCAAGGCTACGGGATTGCAGCTGTTTCTTAGCGATCATCCGTCTGATGCCAAACGAATCGAACGAATTCAGGGCTGGATGCCTGAGGCCATGAAGTATTATACGGCAAGCGGAGCTTCGACACCTGAGCCATCAAAGGTCAGCAAGCCCTCGACCAGGAAAAAGAAATCAACAACCCGTCGTCGCTGATTATTACAACGAAGGCTGAACAGTCCCACTTGGAAATAGGAAATACTTTCCACTGATATTCAGGATTTTCACTCGCTATAGTGCTTGAAATTCTGAATATCGGTGGTATTTTTCTTATAAAAAGATTGTCCATTCCAATATCTTTTATTATCTTTACAATCGAAATAAACTGTAAAGATTATGATAGATTACTTCGTTCAAAACCTTTGGATGGCATGGGTGCTTGGTAGTCTCCTTTGCCTTGTGTTGGAACTGATCAATGATGATTTCTTCATTCTCTGTTTTTCCATCGGTGCTGCCATAGCTGCCATAGTCGCAGCGTTGACTGATAGCATCGCAGTACAGACCATAGTCTTTGCTGTTGCTACGGTTTTGAGCATCTTCTTTGTGCGTCCGTTGGCCCTGAAGTACTTTCACAAGGGTGGTGAATCACGTTTGAGCAATGCTGAGGCATTGATTGGGCGCGTTGGAAAGGTTACTGAGAAGATTGAAGCTGGTGGATATGGCAGGGTAAAGATTGATGGTGATTACTGGAAGGCCCAGTCTGTCAATAATTTAGAAATACAAGAGGGAAAGACAGTCAGAGTCCTTATGCTCAATTCCATCATCGTCACTGTTGAGATAGCTTAGTATTAACATTAATAGAACAAACCAAATATTTTAATAATTATGTCTATTGAATACATTGTTTTAATTGCCATTATCCTGTTGGTGATACTTTTTGCCAAGATGGCCGTTGTGATTATCCCACAAAGTGAAACTCGTATTATCGAGCGACTTGGTAGATACTATGCGACATTGCAGCCTGGTATCAACATCATTATACCTTTCATCGACCGTGCCAAGGAAATTGTTGCCTTGCGAAGCGGCAGATACACGTACACAACCGTCATCGACTTGCGCGAGCAGGTGTATGATTTCGACCGACAGAACGTAATTACCAAGGATAACATTCAAATGCAAATCAACGCATTGCTCTATTTCCAGATTGTTGATCCGTTTAAGGCTGTCTATGAAATCAACAACTTGCCAAATGCAATAGAGAAACTCACGCAGACAACTTTGCGTAATATCATTGGCGAGATGGAACTTGACCAGACTTTGACCTCTCGCGACACTATCAACACTAAGCTTCGCTCGGTGCTTGATGATGCAACCAACAAGTGGGGTATCAAGGTGAACCGTGTTGAGTTACAGGACATCACACCACCTGAGAGCGTACTTCAGGCGATGGAAAAGCAGATGCAAGCAGAGCGCAATAAACGAGCAACCATTCTTACGAGTGAAGGTGAGAAGCAGGCGGCCATTCTTCAGTCTGAAGGTGAGAAAACATCAACCATCAACCGTGCTGAGGCTGACAAGGAACAGGCCATCCTCATTGCCGAAGGTCAGGCTCAGGCCCGCATTCGTGTGGCTGAGGCTGAGGCTGTTGCGATACAGCGAATCACCGATGCAGTGGGCAAGAGTACAAATCCCGCCAACTATCTCATTGCGCAGAAGTATATTCAGATGATGGCTGATTTAGCTAAGAATGAGAACCAAAAGACGGTTTACTTACCTTATGAGGCCACAGGCATGATGGGCTCCATTGGTGGTATCAAGGAAATGTTTAAAGGAGAATAATCAATTTAGTTGACAAGAAGACAGATGGACTTGCGTGCTCCAGCGTTGATGTGTTGAATAGACCGCAGAGGAGAAAACTCGTCCACTTGTATTCCAATTTAAAATCAGCCCAATGAGCAATAAGAGTAGAAATCTTAGATTCTGTATTTTTTGTGGTGCACGACCGAACTTCATTAAGGTAGCACCGATTGTCCGTTTGCTTGAAAAGATGCAGGCAGAGGGAAGTTCCGCCTGTCAGGTGTCTTACTCAATGGTTTATGCAGGCAAGTCGGACGATATTACATTGGAAGATAGTTTGTTTGACAATCTTCAGATCTCACGTCCCGCTGTTTGCTTAGGCGTTGTTTGTGAGAACCTAAATGACCTTACCGGACAAGTGATGTCGAAGTTTGAGTTGTATTTGCAGGAACATCCGGCCGACGTTGTGATTGTGGTCGATGACCTCGCCTCAACAATGGCTGCAGCGATCGTTACCAAGAAGCAAGCCATCACCTTGGCCCACATAGCGGCTGGAACGCGCTCGTTCGATATCACGATGCCAAAGGAAATCAACCGGCTCGTGATAGATGGGCTTTCCGACGTACTTTTCACGGCTGGTTTGAGCAACAATAGCATAGCCAACAAAGAAGGCGCCGAGTTGTCGAAGGTCTATATGGTGGGAAATATCCTCATTGATAACATTCGTTATAACCGTGAGCGAATGGGCGGCATGTCGTTCGAGTGCATTTCCGCCTTGAAGGGTCTCAATCTAAAGGCGAAACAATACTATGTGTTCACGCTCAACCGCAAGGCGCTGATGAGCGACAAAGAGAATTTAGAGAAAATGCTCGACGCCATGATACAAAATGTGGGCAATATGCCGGTAATCGCTCCGCTTCGAGCATCAGCCATAGAGGCAATCTCGACAATGGCTGTGACAAAGCATCCCGATTTACACATAGTTGAGCCATTGGGCTACCTTGACTTTGCCTATTTGTTGGCCAATACCCGCGGCATTATCACCGATTCGGGTAATGTCGCCGAAGAAGCGACCTTCAACAATGTGCCTTGCGCTACGCTGAACAGCTATACGGAGCACATTGAGACAGTGAAACAGGGTACAAATGTCCTGGTAGGCGAGGATGCCGACAAGTTGGGCAAGGCCGTGGCTGATATGACCAATGATGCATGGAAGCCAGCCAATATCCCAGATCGCTGGGATGGCCGTTCGGCAGAGCGGATTGTGCAGACGCTCATTGGGTTGATGGAATAAGACCATCGAGCGAATATTTTTTGAATAAACACACCTGTAGATGGAAGTGGTGCGAGATGGGCCGACAATGGCTAATCTCGCATTATTTTTTGTCATACAATCATAAGTTCGTTACATCTTTTCAGCCCCAATTGTTTTTACAATCATCGAACAGACGCTAAGACAGAACCGCTGTTTAGCATGCCGGAAAGCCCTTGCCAAGCAATCGTTTCGTATGTCTCCAGTTAGTAAAGAATTTTTACAAAAAGTCTTTCACTTCCGAGCCTTCAACTGTTTGGATATTAGCTGATTAGTTTTTTGCTTATGAAAGCTCACCTATCGTCTTGCAATAGCTGACCTTTTGTGGTGCGATAGCTCATCTTTTGCCACATGAAGGCTTAGTAATTGAGAAGAGAAAGTAAAATTATTTTACGAAAAATGACAGCGCAACGGCACCCGAATCTTTTGTCGTCGTAATACCTTATTTAATAAGGCGGAAAAGAACGGCCACTGAATTCACTACAATTTTTGCAAAGTACTAAGACCTCTGCTATCAAACCAAAGTATGAACAGTCGTCAGGTTGTGAGATTTGTTTTAGCTCAAATTAAAACTTCTCTTTGGTCTATCTGTCTCCTTTTTTGTACCTTTGTAGTTAAGATGCAGAAAGAACAAGATAATTACCAACTTCTGACCCAAGGGCCTGTCCGCCACGTGGTCATAAAAATGTCGGTTCCAACCATTATTTCGATGATGGTGACGAGCCTTTACAATATTGCCGATACCTATTTCGTCGGTCAGCTCAATACCCAATCGACTGCTGCCGTTGGTGTTGTTTTCTCCATCATGTTCTTTATTCAGGCGTGTGGCTTTTTCTTTGGTCATGGCTCTGGCAACTATATTTCCCGTGAGTTGGGGGCGCGAAGGCGCGATAATGCAGTGAAGATGGCCTCTAACGGATTCTTTTATTCGTTTTTGATGGGTACGGCGATCCTTATCGGCGGTCTCATCTTTCTGCAGCCACTCTCGCTGCTGCTTGGTAGCACGCCGACAATCTTGCCTTACACCGAACAATACATGGGTATCGTTCTACTGGGTGCGCCTTTTCTTACCTCCTCTCTCACACTGAACAACCAGTTGCGCTTCCAAGGTAATGCCAACTATGCCATGTATGGGATTGTCGCAGGTGCCATTCTGAATATCAGCCTTGACCCACTATTCATCTTTACCTTCAATCTCGGCATAAGAGGGGCAGCTCTCGCCACCATCATAGGGCAGTTCTCCTCGTTTCTCATCTTGTTCTTTATGACTCGGCATAGAAAGAACATCGGTATACACATCAAGAACTTCGCTCCCTCGTGGCATTCTATCAAGGAGATTTTCTTTGGTGGCAGCCCGTCGCTCATGCGTCAGGGATTAGCCTGTGTTGCCACGATGTCGCTCAATATTGCAGCGGGTGCTTATGGCGACTCGACTATTGCAGCCATGAGCATTGTCAACCGTATTTCAATGCTTGTGTTGGCGGCAGTAATAGGGCTGTGTCAGGGGTTCCAACCTATTTGTGGGTTTTGCTATGGAGCAGGACTTTATTCCCGTTTGCGCGAGGCCTTTAGGTTCACGCTGAAGTTAGGAACCATTTTTCTGTTGTGTGTTACTGTTGTTGGGTGGCTGGTTAGCAGTTCGCTGATAGGGCTTTTCCGCAACGACCCAGAGGTGATAGCCATCGGTGTTGTGGCATTCCGCTGGCAACTCTGCACCTATGCGCTCTGTCCTTTTATCATTGGCAGCAACATGCTGGCACAGACGTGTAGGAAACCAGTACGTGCCAATATCCTTGCAGCTAGCCGGCAAGGGTTGTTTTTCATACCTCTGATTTTTACTTTGCCCATGTTTTTCGGGTTGTTGGGAGTCGAAATGTGTCAGGCTGTCAGTGATGTGCTGTCGTTTGCTGTGACGATTCCCATCATGATATATACCTTCAAAGAATTCGCAAGAGAAGAAGTTGTTCGAGGAACGACGGTGAATCAACATACAAAACAGGAGGAATTATGACAAGACTGTACATCAAAAATATGGTTTGCGATCGTTGTAAGATGGTGGTCGATAAGCTATTGCAAGAATTGGGCTTGTCTCCGCAACGCATAGACTTGGGCGAAGTGCTGATTGAGGGGGAGCTGGGAACGGAGAAGCGTGTTGAGCTGATGGAAAAACTGGCAGCATTGGGCTTCGAATTGCTCAGTGACAGACGGCAGAAGACCATCGAATTGGTAAAAAACGCTCTGATTCGGCAGGTTCATCACAGAGACATTAATTCTCCTTTGAACATTAGCGAATATCTTTCGGACGAGCTTCACCAGAACTACAATACGCTTTCTAAACTCTTTTCTGAAGTGGAGGGAAAGACAATAGAACGCTATTACATAGAGTTGCGCATCGAACGGGTCAAGGAACTTATCCGTTACGACGAACTTTCACTATCGCAGATCGCCTTACAGATGAATTATTCATCAGCGGCTTATCTCTCAACGCAGTTCAAAAGCGTGACGGGCATGACTCCATCACAATTCAAAGCTTTGAAAGAGAATAACCGAACGAGCATTGACAAGGTATAAACGATGCGAAATCTTATAAGTCTTACCCATAAAATTATAACAGACTGAGGTGATTTAATGCTTATCTTTGTAGCAGATAAATTATTATTCACAATTAAATATTAAAGTTATGGTAAGGAAAATATATTCAGTTAGCGGAATGAAATGTGAGCACTGCAAGGCAAACGTTGAACAATCATTAAAGTCTTTGTCAGGTATTCAGGACGCAAAGGTAAGCCTCGTCGATGCCAATGTTACGATTGAGTTTGAAGAGAATGACGTAACCCCACAACAAATTAAAGAGGTTGTAGATAGTTGCGGCAGGTATGAGCTGACATTATAGCTGGCAAGCTGTTGCCTGTCAGCAGCGAAGTAACGACGTAATGGTTTCAATCGTAATTTTTAATTGATGTTTTATGAAGAGAACTATACCTGTTGTTGGCATGGCATGTGCTTCTTGCTCTGCCAACGTTGAACGAAAACTTAACAGTTTGCCGGGAATAACGAGCGCAACCGTCTCCTTGCCGGGGCGGTCGGCACTGGTTGACTACGACCCTGAGCAGATTTCGCTCATGGATATGAAAGCAGAAATCAACGGAATCGGCTACAATCTAATTATCGATGATGGCCAGTCGGTCGAGGAGATAGAAAAAAGGGAGTACGTTTTGTTGAGGCGTAAGACCATCATATCCTGGCTGTTTGCCATTATTGGCATGGCTATCTCAATGCGTTGGATAGACCTTGGCTCAGCGAGGATGACCAATCAGACCGCCATGCTGATAGCTTTGGCAAACCTTCTGTACTGCGGAAAACAGTTTTACGTGAGTGCTTTCAGGCAACTCAGGCACCGAACGGCGAACATGGACACACTTGTCGCCCTCTCAACGTGCATCGCTTTCCTTTTCAGTGCTTTCAATACGTTCTGGGGCGATGAGGTTTGGACCACCCGCGGTATAGTATGGCATACCTATTTCGATGCTTCGGTGATGATAATCACTTTCGTTCTCACGGGTAGGCTGCTGGAAGAAAAGGCAAAGGACGGCACAGCTTCCTCCATTAGGAAGATGATGGGACTGGCCCCCAAGACCGCCCACATCGTCAACGGTGATCAAGTGGAGGAAGTTCCATTATCTACCATTGAAGTTGGAGATATCCTTGAGGTTCGCCCTGGTGAGAAAGTGCCTGTCGATGGCGAGGTTCTTTCTGCTGAAAGCTTCATGACGGCAGGTGTGGCATATGTCGATGAGAGTATGTTGACAGGCGAACCGACTCCAGTGGACAAGCGCAAGGGCGACCGTGTGATGGCAGGGACGATACCAAGTCAAGGAAAATTCCGAATGAAGGCAAGGCAAATAGGCGAGGACACTGCCCTTGCGCATATCATTCGTATGGTTCAGGAAGCGCAAGGGTCAAAAGCGCCGGTTCAGCGCATTGTTGACAAGGCTGCATTGGTGTTTGTTCCCGTTGTGACGGGTCTTGCCCTGGCTACTTTTCTTTTGTGGTGGCTTATTGGTGGCTATGCCTATCTGCCACAAGCGATAGTCTCGGCTGTGTCGGTGCTTGTTATAGCGTGCCCTTGTGCAATGGGATTGGCCACACCTACCGCACTGATGGTGGGAATAGGCAAAGCCGCCGATAAGGGAATCCTCATCAAGGATGCCAGCGCTTTGGAGGTGTTGCGCAAGATAGATGTGCTTGTAACGGACAAAACTGGAACTCTGACGATTCCCAACAAGAATGTTGACTTCACGAAGGCTGACAGTCTGGCCTTTGATGCCCGTGAGACGTTGAAACCCAATGCGAGGAAAGCCATGGAGGAACTGCAGCAAAGTGGAATAGAAGTCTATATGATGAGTGGCGATAAGGAAGAGGCCGTCGGCTACTGGGCAACGAAGGCTGGTATAAAGCATTATAAAAGCCAGGTCATGCCACAGGATAAGGAAAAGCTCGTGAAGGAGCTGCAAGCCGATGGCAAGTGTGTGGCAATGGTTGGCGACGGAGTTAACGACATGCAGGCGCTTGCCTTGGCCAATGCCAGCATTGCAATTGGCAAGGGAACGGATGTAGCCATGGACGTAGCACAGGTGACTCTCATGGGGGATGATCTGCAAATGCTTCCCGATGCCGTAAAACTTAGCAGGCACACCGTAAGGATGATATGGCAAAACCTATTTTGGGCCTTCATCTATAACCTGATTTGCATTCCACTTGCAGCAGGCTTGCTCTATGCTTTCGGCATCGATTGGCAGATAACTCCTTCATGGGCGAGTGCATTGATGGCATTTTCCAGTGTGAGTGTGGTGCTCAACAGTTTGCGACTGAAATATATGTGACAATTGCAAATCATAGAACTTGGATAAATATCGTGCCCCTTTTTCACATTGGCTACTGAACTGATTATTGAGCTCCCGTGGCGATTCGAATATCTTTTACCTCTGAATAGCAAAACGTTGCGTCGGTTTTCACAAGTAGAAAGAACGCTATTTTGAGTAGTTCTGTAACCCATTGATTGTCAGCAATATTGTGAAAGGATTTCAAAAGGTCAGCTTTTACAGCGCAATAGGTCACCTATCGTTGTGTGAAGGGTGACCTTTTGTATTATGATAGCTAAGCTTTTGTCCTCCGGGAGATTCGGAATGTCTTTAGGACAGATGAATTTCGCCCTTCTGTTGCCATGAATGATAATCGCTGATAATAGATAGTTCGTGATATGATAGCTGTTGGCTAGCAACTCGAAAGCTGTGGAATGTGTTGCGTGACAGTAGCAATAGGTGGGAATCTGGTGATGCACTGTTGAACTTAGGGGCAGACTGCAGGATAAAAAAAGAGAGTTGTCTGATACCGACATACTCTCTTTTATGGTTGTATTGAGGCTGATTAACTTCAGATAGTTGAGAGTTAATCCTCTGTATTTACCTTCTTCTTGCGCGAAGTTCTTCTCTTCTTGGGTTTCTCTTCTGCACTTTCGAGCTTGACACCTGCCAATTCAGGGTCGATAAGGATACGTCCGCAATATTCACAGACGATGATTTTCTTGTGCATCTTTATGTCAAGCTGTCGCTGAGGTGGAATCTTGTTGAAGCAACCGCCACATGTATCACGTTGTACATAGACAATACCTAATCCGTTGCGAGCACCTTTACGGATTCGTTTGAAACTGCGGAGAAGTCCTGGCTCAATCTTTGTTTCGATTTCGCTTGCTTTTTCCTTCAGGTTATCTTCTTCCTCACGAGTCTCTTGCATGATTTCCTCTAACTCGTTGCGTTTCTCTTCCAAGGCTTTCTGTCTGTCGTCAAGGATGGCTTCATTGTTTGCCAAGTCCTCTTGACGCTCCTGAACTCTTGTCTGCGCCTCATCAATCTTCTTCTTGCACAACTCAATCTCAAGAGTTTGGAACTCGATTTCCTTCGTCAGTGTGTCGTATTCACGATTGTTGGCAACAGAGTCGAGCTGTTTGTTGTAGCGCTCTAAACTTACCTGAGCTTCCTGGATGTCAGCTTTTTTTTGTGTGACAGCACGCTGAAAGTCATCAATCTCGGATTTAATCTTCTCGATGCGTGTGTTCAGACCAGCAATCTCGTCCTCAAGATCGCGTACTTCAAGTGGCAATTCGCCACGTAATGCGCGCTTTTCGTCGATTGCCGACAGTGTGCTTTGCAACTGAAAAAGGTTCTTCAGCTTGTCTTCAACAGGAAAATCTTTGGGATCTTTCTTAGCCATAGTTTTCTTATATTATAATGAATGATTTTAATATCATAGGTAGATGATGGGATTTGTATTCACCTTTGTCATGAAACAGGTGACATTTGGACAATGAGACTCTATGATTTCCTTGAATACCTCATTGGTGAATTGTTCGCTCTGATAGTGCCCAATGGCGCAAATCTGAATCTCTTGGTCATGACCGAAGTAGTGGTGGTAGTGCATTTCGCCTGTGATAAAGGCATCAGCGCCTTCGGAAATTGCATTTTCAAGCAGGAATGAGCCCGCTCCGCCACAGAGAGCTATGGTCTTTATCTCACGACGTAGCAACTGATTGGCCTGTATGCACTCAACGGCGAAAATCCGTTTGAGCATCAGTATCAGGTCGTCGGCAGCTATCGGCTGGGCAAAAGTTCCGATGACTCCCTCGCCTCCTTTCACCTCCGTGTTCTCAACCATCACCGACTGCTTCTTGCCAAAGAACCTGACGTCGTTCAATCCGAGCTTTTCGGCAATCTTGAAGTTCACCCCACCAGCTGCGGCGTCAATGTTCGTGTGCATGGAAACAATGGTAATGTCGTTCTTGATCGCCCTCATCACGATACGTTGAACAAAGTTCGCATCGGATATTTGGGCCAATTTTCGGAAAATCAGTGGATGATGGGCCACGATAAGATTGCAGCCGAGGCTTATTGCCTCGTCAATCACCTGCTCTGTCACGTCAAGACACAATAAAGCCCCTGATACTTCCGTCTCTGTTAATCCAACTTGCAAGCCGGCATTGTCATAGTCTTCTTGCAAGGGCAGAGGCGCGAATCGTTCAAGGGCATCAATTACTTCCTTTATTTTCACGCTACGCATAAGTTTAGAGTGCAAAGTTACGAATTTAAACTTAAATAGCAATATATCAATTCATAATTCTTTTTAAAAGATTTGTGTGGTTGTTATAATCTACTTCTGTTTGTTCCTCTTGTCTGAGGTGAGGAGTCGCTTTGCTTTTGTGCTGTTTTCTTATGCCGGACAATTGATACGGCCGATATTATACATGTGTAATGAAGTGATGTAATACTGTGCAATTCGCTTGATACTTAACATATTTATTATTTTCTTTATCATAATCATTTCCTTTCTCTTGTATGTTTGCTTGTCTATTCTTCAGTTGAAAAACAATGCAAAGTGTGTTTAGTAAAACAGTGTACTTATTGAAGATTCTTTATTTCCTGGTTGCAAAGTTAGCCTCAATTTAGATAACAATACCACAAAAAAGACTTGAAACTCGTTAAAAGCTAGTCATATTTTGATATCGGTCAACCAAATTGATGTTTATCAAGCAGGAAAAATCGGGCTTTTGATGTGGTTTTGCTGGCCATAGCTGACTGTTGCTTTCAGGAAAAATAACATACGGTAAGGTCTATGTTCAATCTTTTTTCCTAACTTTGCAACAAATAACAATGTAATTGCTAAGGTGGATAAGAGTAAAAAGCAATTAACCTTTCGGCTACCGGCCGAGTGGGAGCGACAAAGTGGCATCATGCTGATTTGGCCACATGAGGAAACGGATTGGAACCCCTGTCTGAAGGAGATTACAGAGACCTACTTGCAGCTTGCGGAGACTATCACACGTTACGAGAATCTGTTGATAGTGGCGCGCCATGTTGAAGATGTTAGGACATTGTTGGGCAGCCGCCTCACTTCAAACCAAATCAAAAAGGTTGTCTTTCGTCAGTGCGACAACAATGATACATGGGCGCGCGATGTCGCCCCCTTGACGCTTGTTCCATCTGGCCCGACCTACGGTTTGTCTGTCCATCACCATTTATACGACTTTTGCTTCAATGGGTGGGGAGAGAAGTTCCGTGCTGACAAAGACAACTGTATTAATCGAGAGCTTTATTTCGCAGGCACGTTCAACGGTGCATTGGAAAACCATAAGGATTTTGTGCTTGAAGGTGGATCGATTGAGACCGATGGCAAGCAGACTCTTTTCACAACTACGGCCTGTCTGACAGCTCCGCATCGAAATCAGCCGCTCTCAAAGGATGACATCGAACAACGTCTGCTCTTGCTTTTCCCAAGTATTGAGCGAGTTGTCTGGATTGATCACGGCGAATTGATGGGCGATGATACGGACGGGCATATCGATACAATTTTGCGTTGTGGCCCTAACAATGCCTTGTTGAACATCAGTTGTGACGATATCGCTGATCCACATTATAATGACTTGAAAGCGTTGGACGAGCAGACGAGGAGCTTGCGCACAGTGGAAGGCCAGCCCTATCGTCTGTTTCAACTTCCGTTGCCCACCCCTGTCTATGATGAAGGGGAGCGTTTGCCAGCAACCTATGCTAATTTCGTTATCTTGAACGGAGCGGTCATAGTCCCGACATACAACCAGCCATCTAAAGACGAACAGGCGATGAGAATAATTGGCGAGGCCTTCCCCGGCTACGACATCATCGGTATTGATGCCTCGACGGTGGTTCGTCAGCATGGTTCACTCCATTGCCTAACGATGCAGTTCCCTGAAGGCTGTCTTGCCCTGTCATAGTACGTTATCGACAGATTTACAAATCTCTTTAATTTCAAAAAAATGCGAGAAATCAATATCGGAATGCTCCAGCTTCACAATACAGCTGACACTCAAAAGAATATAGAGAATATCACTGAGGGCATCAGAGATCTTGCCAGTCGTGGTGCAGAACTCATTGTTCTTCAAGAACTTCATAACTCACTTTATTTCTGTCAAGTAGAGGACGTCGGCAATTTCGACATGGCTGAGCCCATCCCCGGTCCGTCAACAGAAATCTATGGCTCATTGGCAAGGGAGTGTGGGGTAGTGCTCGTGACCTCGCTTTTTGAGAAACGTGCCGCAGGACTTTACCACAATACTGCAGTGGTGTTTGAAAAGGATGGTACGATAGCGGGAAAATACCGCAAGATGCACATTCCTGATGATCCGGCCTATTACGAGAAATTCTACTTTACGCCAGGCGACTTGGGCTTCACGCCCATCGATACCAGCTTAGGCCGTTTGGGAGTGCTTGTCTGCTGGGACCAATGGTATCCTGAGGCTGCGCGTATGATGGCACTGCAGGGAGCTGAAATTCTCATCTATCCTACGGCAATCGGCTACGAAAGCAGTGACTCCGATGAAGAGCAGCAGCGTCAGCGTGAAGCATGGACTACCGTCATGCGTGGTCATGCCGTTGCCAATGGCTTGCCGGTGGTGGCTGTGAACAGAGTAGGGCACGAGTCTGACCCAAGTGGGCAGACCAATGGCATTCAGTTCTGGGGCAGCAGCTTCGTTGCCGGTCCACAAGGAGAGCTCCACTATCAGGCTTGTGACGATGATGAGGAAAGTCTCATTGTCAGTATCGACTTGGATCATAGCGAGGAAGTGCGTCGCTGGTGGCCCTTCCTTCGTGACCGCCGGATTGAAAACTATGGTGATATAGTACGTCGCTTCATCGATTAGCATTGCGAAAATCTTTGACGATCGTCTGAAAAAAGAGCCATTATTTTGGGTGCTCTACACTTTCGATTTCAAATAAACGAATTTTGAGGTAATAGGTATTCAGTTGTTGTTCAATGTGTTATGATGATTGGCATTTCTATAGGTTCGTACCGATGGTAAAAAAACGTGAATATGACGATTGATAGCTATAGCTTTTGCATGGTGATAGATGCCCTTTCGACGAGCGATAGGTCATGTGTTGTTGTATGAAAGATGACCAACGAGTGAGTTTTAACGTCGTCTTAGTCTGTTTTGGGTTAGTCTTTGCCTGTCAAAAGATGGTTTTTCGCATATTGCTTTCCTAAAACCGAGAGTGGAACATGTCATCTTTTTGGTAAATTCTATTTACAAATCGAACTCATGACAGTCAATGCTCAAGTGCTGTCAATCGGTCAAACCATCCTTGTTGTTGGATGCCTGTCGCTTGGAAGTAAAAGAAAATCCCTATAAGTTGGAGCTTATAGGGATTGCTATTTATTGTTATCTAACTGGGTAGTCGAACCTCTGGGTGTTGTAGAAATGGTTTTTGGGTTGCGGCATGCGATCAACCTCAACATTAATGGAGATTGAATTTTGATTATGCTCGCCCCATTGATATGTCACACCTCCACCGATTCTGTCCATAAACCGGTTAGCAGCCTGTCCATAGCCATATCCCATGTAAGGATTGTATGCCCATCCTGCATAAATAGGACTATAAGCCATGCCGTATCTGCCCCATCCGTTGCCGAATGTGCCGTAGCCCATGACCCAGGGGTCGAAGTTGTCGGATGTGAAAGCTTTCTGAATAAAGGCGTATGCGCTCCAATGTTCGTTGAAGCGATACCCCAAGACGGCATTGACTCCAGCCGATGTGTAATTGTTGCTGCCGTAAATCATGTTGTTGAAGTAACCGCCTACGGCCAACGTTGCTTTCTTGGAAAGGTTGGTTACATACATGACAGAAATATCCTGAGTGAAGCCAGCACCATGTCCGAACCCATCACCAAAATTGGCGAAAACCGATGCGCCGATATTGACATTCAGGCCCTTGTGCAGTCGCCATGAGTTCCACCCCCACCCATAGTCCCAATAGGGATAATATAGGTCATTGTTGGTGATGGCCTGTCCGTTCTCATCGATCATCGGCAGGTTCTGGTCGATTTGTTGCTGTTGCGCACGATCCTCGGCCAGCCTGCGAGCATATTCCTTCTCGGCTTCGGTAGCCTCCCTTGGTCCTTGCAGGCGTGAAGATTCAATTGGCTCAACCGAAGGCTGTCCTTGGTTATCCCCATCATAGACATCCTGAGCATGCAAAGGCATGCCGAGTACTATGATTGCTGCTATGATAAAAATCTTTCTCATCTGCTGCAAATTTAATTGATAGGTAATGAACCACCAAAAATTTTAAAACTTATTAGGCTTTATTTCACGGCTGTGCCCTGTTCCATCATTACTGGCACTTCGGTGGTAAAGATGAATACTGTGACGGTGTGGAAAACCTGTCCAGGTTCAACCGTAGCATTGATTTCTTCCTTGTCCTCATCATATCCTTTGTGCAGTGGCTGGAACGATATCCCTTTGCTTTTCTTTCCGTAGGTGTCAATCTTCAACGTCGGTTCATACGTGTAAACAGTCATAGCCCTGCCGCTTTGTGCATCGAAAATGATTGCAGCGGGTTTTTGGACGTTGCCTGGATGACGGAGTTGAAAAGCGTGTCTGTAGCCCGATTTCAGGCCGTTGATTCGTTCGCCAATCTCCCTTGGCTGAATGAAGTTGAGGGGCGTTCGGCGAATGTAATTCTGTTCGCCAGTCAATTGCATATCTTCATTGAAGAGATTCGTCTTGTATGAGTCAATCCAAAGGTGTTGTTTCAGTATTGACCGGGCAGGATTCCCGCCAATATTGAACACGATACCGTTGGTGAGCGTGTAGTGCGTGGCAACGGTCGAAGTCACCTGGTAATGTATATCCAATGCGTTTTGGTCCGAGAGAGTATAAGTGACGGAGAAATTCATCTTGCCTTCAAATCCCTTCTCATCCTCAAAACTACTGTATCGGAAAGTGACCGATTGCTCATCGGCACTGACGACATCCCATGTCTTTTCGGCCAAGGTTGTTTTCAACGCACCATCATTGCAGATAAGAGTTGCACCAAGAGCAGGCTCGCGCAGATAGGCCTTGATGTCCTTATAGCCTTTGACAACCGGCTGTAAGCGTCCGTTCCAGTTTGATGCCGTTAGCGACATCAACCGTGCTCCGTAGTTGCTCAAGATAGCCTCCATTCCCGTATTGTTGACGAGACGGTATGTCTTTATCTCTTGTGCTTGCGCTGCCATTACGAGCAAACTGGCTATGAGATTTATACCGATGTATTTCATTGTTTATGCTTTTTTATTATATTTCTATTATGAGATAAACACCATTGTTGTTTCCACCTTTTATATTTAGAGGTCGAACCTACTGGTGTGTCATTTGCATCAATAGCATTAACGTTCAGGTTAAATATGTTGCGAATATATAAAAAATCTTGTAATTTTCCAATTTTGATTGATAGTATTTGCACAAGATTAATGATTTATGGTTTGTAGCGTGTGTCTTTACCTTCCAAGGACTTGTTAGTCACTTCATAATCTATGTCTTATTTCAATGGAATTCCCCAAACGATTGTGTCGAACTGCCATCTACGGCAAGTGGTAAGGGCTGTACCAATTATGCATTCATAGTAGAAAATAAGAGTGAAGATAAAAGAAAATGGCTTTTTTAAATAGTTTAATATTAAATATTTTGCCATGTAATTACTTCTTGCTATTTTTACACCCCGAATTAGCTATTGCCTAAATTTATTATTAATTATAAAAATGGTACAAGAAAAACAAATTGTTGAGTGCGTTCCAAATATTAGCGAAGGACGCAACAAAGAAGTTATCAAACAAGTTACGGACGAAATAGAACGCGTGAAAGGCGTGAAACTCTTGGATGTTGATCCGGGTGAAGCTACTAACCGCACAGTTATTACTTTCGTCGGTACCCCTGATGTAGTGATGGAGGCTGCTTTCCGTTGTGTTCAGAAAGCCGCTCAGCTTATTGATATGCGTCAGCATCACGGTGCACACCCTCGTATGGGTGCTACAGATGTTTGCCCATTGATACCGGTTTCCGGCATTACACTTGAGGAATGTGCAGAATTGGCGCGCAAATTGGCAGAGCGCATTGCCACTGAGCTGAAAGTTCCTTGCTATTGCTATGAGGCTGCCGCAAGAACACCGGAACGCAAGAATCTCGCGATTTGTCGTAAGGGAGAGTATGAAGGCTTGCAAGAAAGAATGACCGTTGAGAAGGAAGCGCCCGATTTTGGCGCACGGCCTTGGGATGAAGGAGTTGCTCGTAGCGGTTGTACGGCTGTGGGTGCGCGCGATTTCCTGATTGCCACCAATTTCAATCTTAACACCACTTCCACTCGTCGTGCAAATGCCATAGCCTTTGATGTCAGGGAAAAAGGACGTCCACAGCGAGAAGGCGGTTCACCGGTAGGTAAGCCCATGAAAGATGCCAATGGCAAGACTATTATGATTCCCGGAACGTTGAAAGGAACCAAAGCCATTGGCTGGTATATTGATGAATATGAAATCGCACAGGTATCGATGAATATTACCGATATCAACGTTACTCCGCTCCATGTGGCATTCGACGAGGTGAGTCGTTGTGCGCAGAATCGTGGCGTTCGAGTTACGGGTACGGAAATTGTGGGCTTGATACCGAAACGCACACTCATCGATGCCGGTAAATATTTCTTGAAGAAGCAGCAACGCTCTACGGGTATTCCCGAAAACGATATTATTAAGATTGCCATCAAGTCTATGGGGTTGGACGATTTGAAAGAGTTTAATCCTCGTGAGAAAGTGATAGAATTCCTTTTGGAAGACGCACAAAAGTCGGAGAAGCTGATCGACCTGACCGTTAAAGGCTTTGCCGATGAGACATCGCGCGAGTCTCCCGCTCCCGGTGGAGGTACCATCTCTGCTTACATGGGTGCGCTTGGCGCCGCTCTCGGTACAATGGTGGCAAACCTTTCCAGCCACAAGGCAGGTTGGGATGCACGTTGGGAAGAGTTCAGTAATTGGGCAGATAAAGGGCAGATGGTTCAAGCCGAACTGATGATGCTTGTTGATGAAGATACAGAAGCATTTAATCGCATCATGGAGGCATTCGGACTGCCAAAGGGAACCGATGAAGAGAAAGCGGCTCGCTCTGCTGCCATTCAGGCTGCCACGTTGTTCGCCACGGAAGTTCCTTTGCACACCATGAAGGCTTCTTATAAGGTGTTCGAGATATGCAAAGCCATGGCCGAAGAAGGCAATCCCAACAGTGTCTCTGATGCCGGTGTGGGTGTTTTAGCAGCTCGTGCAGCTGTCTTGGGTGCAGGATTGAACGTTAAGATCAATGCTGCCGGATTGAAAGATCGTGCCACTGCGGACAAACTCGTTGGGGAGGCCAACGAACTGATTAAGAAAGCCAACGAACAAGAGGCTGAAATCATGAAGATTGTAGAAGAAAAATTGTAATTAACATAAAGACTATAGAACAATGACAAAAGAACAGTTTATTGCTGATATCCGTGCTGGTATTCCCGACACACTACCGGAACCACAGGCTTACGACACAACGATAAATCACGCTCCGAAGCGTAAGGACATTCTTACTTCTGAGGAAAAGAAACTTGCTCTTCGCAATGCTTTGCGTTATTTTCCGAAGAAGTTCCATGCTACGTTGGCGCCTGAATTTGCTGAAGAATTGCATAAATACGGACGAATTTATATGTATCGTTTCCGTCCGACTTACGACATGTATGCTCGTCCTATTGATGAGTATCCTCACAAATCGGAGCAGGCTGCTGCCATCATGATGATGATTCAGAACAACCTCGACAAGGCTGTGGCTCAACATCCACACGAATTGATCACATACGGTGGCAATGGAGCAGTGTTCCAGAACTGGGCACAGTATCGTCTCGTCATGAAATATTTGAGTGAGATGACCGATGAGCAGACACTTGTAATGTACTCCGGACATCCTCTCGGACTTTTCCCATCACATAAGAATGCACCTCGCGTAGTGGTTACCAATGGTATGGTAATTCCCAATTATTCAAAACAAGACGACTGGGAACGCGACAATGCTTTGGGTGTTAGCCAATATGGTCAGATGACAGCCGGCTCGTATATGTATATCGGTCCGCAAGGCATCGTTCACGGTACTACCATCACCGTGCTGAATGCCGCTCGCAAAGTGGGTGGCGACAACATGAAGCTCTTTGTTACCGCCGGATTGGGTGGAATGTCGGGAGCTCAGCCGAAGGCAGGCAACATTGCCGGTGTGGTGAGCGTAACGGCGGAAATCAATCCGTTGGCAGCTCGTAAACGTTATGAACAAGGTTGGGTGGACGAGCTGCACGAGAACCTTGACGAGTTGATACCGGCAATCCGAAAGGCGGTAGAGGAAAAACGCGTCGTTTCTTTGGCATACGTTGGTAACGTGGTTGACCTTTGGGAGCGTTTGGCAGAAGAGAACATCCGTGTGGATCTCGGTTCCGACCAGACATCGCTCCACAATCCTTGGGCAGGCGGTTACTATCCAGTGGGTATATCTTTTGAGGAAAGCAAACGCATGATGGCAGAAGAACCTGAAAAATTCAAAGAGAAGGTGCAGGAGTCGTTGCGTCGTCAGGTGGCAGCTATCAATAAACTAACTGCCAACGGCATGTACTTCTTTGATTACGGCAACGCTTTCCTCTTGGAGTCGAGTCGCGCCGGCGCAGATATCATGGACAAGGATGGTAAGTTCCGTTACCCTTCATACGTTCAGGATATCATGGGTCCGATGTTCTTCGATTATGGCTTTGGACCTTTCCGCTGGGTTTGTTCGTCTGGCGACCCGAAGGATTTGGAAGTTACCGACCGCATTGCCACAGAAGTGTTGGAGGAAATGCGCAAGACTGTCACTCCCGACATCATTGGTCAATTGGATGATAACATCCACTGGATAAAGGAGGCAGGGAAGAACAAACTTGTTGTCGGCTCACAAGCTCGTATTCTTTACGCTGACTGCGAGGGCAGAACGAAGATAGCCTTGGCATTCAACGAAGCCATAAAGAAGGGTGAAATCAGTCGTCCCGTTGTATTGGGTCGCGACCACCACGATGTTTCCGGTACCGACTCTCCTTTCCGCGAGACCTCCAATATCTATGATGGCTCACAGTTCTGTGCCGATATGGCAGTGCAGAACGTTATTGGCGATGCTTTCCGTGGTGCCACATGGGTATCCATCCACAACGGTGGCGGCGTAGGTTGGGGTGAAGTGATGAACGGTGGCTTCGGTATGGTCATCGATGGTGGCGAGGATTCAGAACGCCACATCCGCGAAATGCTCCTTTGGGACGTAAACAACGGTATCACACGTCGCAGCTGGGCTCGCAACAAGGGTTCCATCGATGCCATCAAACGCGAGATGGAACGCACGCCGGGCTTGAACGTTACGCTTCCGAACTTTGTGGACGACGACGTGATAGATAAAGCTTTTTAATAGATTATAAACACGCAGACAAGAAAGCAATGCCGATACCTCGAATAGTCGTTAAATATAACCCCTACAGTCGATTAAATAGAACGACCAAGGTCGATTAAATAGAACGACTAAGGTCGATTAAGTAGAACGGCAACGGTCGATTAAATAGAACGACTCGACAGGCAAAAGTACAGGCTCGGTTATTGCTTTCTTATCCCTTGCGAAGAACAATAAAAACAAAAGAAAATGACACATAAAATAAGTGCGGAACACCTCTCTGTTGAGAGAATAGGTGAGATAATAGAAAAAGGCATCAAACTGGAATTGTCAGCTGACGCTCGTCAGCGCATCATTCGTTGTCGCGAATACCTTGACAAGAAAATAGAAACATCCGACAAACCTATTTACGGTGTAACAACCGGTTTTGGTTCATTGTGCAAGATATCCATCGACAAACAACGTTTGGCTGATTTGCAGAAGAACCTGATGATGTCGCACGCTTGCGGTGTGGGCGAACGTGTGCCCAATGACATCGTGAAGATCATGTTGCTGCTTAAAGTTCAATCGCTCAGCTATGGTTATTCCGGCTGTCAGGTAGAGACTGTTGAGCGCCTTATCGACTTCTTCAACAACGACATCTATCCGGTGGTTTACATGCAGGGCTCACTCGGCGCTTCCGGCGACCTCGTTCCATTGGCACACCTCTGCCTACCATTGCTTGGTATTGGAAAAGTAGAATACAAGGGTGAAGTCATCACCGGTGAGGAAATGTTGGAGAAACTGAATTGGAAACCCATCCAGCTCGTATCTAAAGAAGGCTTGGCACTGCTCAACGGAACGCAGAATATGAATGCCTTTGCCGTTTGGTGTCTGCTTCAGGCACAACGTCTGAGTGACTGGGCTGACAAGATTGGAACAATGTCGCTCGAAGCTTACGACGGACGTATCGAACCGTTCACACACGCTGTTCATGCCGTTCGCCCACATCAGGGACAGATAGAGACAGCCAAGCACATTCGCGAGTTGCTCGAGGGAAGCGAACTCATCAAGCAACCGAAAGTAAACGTGCAAGATCCATATTCTTTCCGTTGTATGCCACAAGTTCACGGTGCGTCCAAAGACACCATCCGCTATGTGAAGTCGGTCATCGACATCGAAGTGAATGCAGCTACCGATAATCCCACCGTATGCCCGGATGAAGATTTGGTCATCTCCGCAGGCAACTTCCATGGCGAACCTATCGCACAGCCGATGGACTTCTTAGCCATTGCCCTTTGCGAATTGAGCAATATCTCGGAACGAAGAATTTACAAACTTGTTTCCGGAACGCGCGACCTTCCGAGCTTCTTGGTTGCCAAACCGGGTGTAAACAGTGGTTTCATGATTCCACAGTACACAGCAGCTTCCATCGTGAGTCAGAGCAAGATGTATTGTACTCCGGCTTCCGCCGACAGCATTCCATCCTCACAAGGTCAAGAAGACCATGTCAGCATGGGCGCCAATGCAGCCACGAAACTCTATCAAGTCGTATTGAACACTGAACGTGTACTCGCCATCGAGCTTTTCAACGCAGCACAAGCACTTGAGTTCCGTCGTCCGCTGAAGTCATCACCTGCTATAGAAGCCATCTTCGAGGCTTATCGCAAGGAAGTGCCTTTCGTTGAGAACGACCAGTTTATGGCTCCTCACATTGCCAAATCAGTGGATTTCTTGAGAAAGTAAACAACTTATATTAATCTCTAAGCCTCATTCCCTTCTTTTCCTCTCTTGTGAGGGAAAATGGGAATAAGGCTTTTTTATTGAATTACCGGATTATGAAAGTATTAGTAACGAACATAGGTATTCTTGCCGGCGTGGGACACGAGGGAAAACGCTGTCTGAAAGGTGAGGAAATGTTGAAACTCAATACCATCGAGCATGCTTTTCTATATGTGGAAAACGGACGTATTGTTGATTACGGTCCACGTGTGGATATACCTCAGATAGGACGCGACGTGTTGGTGGTCGATGCAGAAGGTGGCGCCGTGTTGCCATCGTTCTGCGATTCCCATACTCATGTGGTTTACGCAGGCAGTCGCGAGGGTGAGTTCGTGGATAAGATCCGCGGACTTAGCTATGCTGAAATTGCCAAACGTGGGGGCGGTATTCTCAATTCTGCCGACCGGTTGCATGAGCTTTCCGAAGAAGAGCTTTACAAGCAGGCAATGCAGCGTGTGGACGAGGTGATTAAGAAAGGCACTGGAGCCATGGAAATTAAAAGTGGCTATGGACTGACGCTGGAAGATGAATTGAAGATGTTGCGCGTAATCCGCCACATCAAACAGACTGCTCCGATAAAAGTAGTGGCTAACTTCCTTGGTGCACATGCTGTGGGAAGAGCCTATACCGGACGCCAATCAGAATATGTAGATCACATCATCAGCGATATGTTGCCGGCAGTGGCAAAGGAACATCTTGCCGACTTCATTGACGTCTTCTGCGATGAGGGCTTCTTTACTCCCGATGAGACGCGCCGACTGCTACAGGCAGGAGCGAAGTATGGGCTGCGAGGAAAAATTCATGGCGAGGAACTTGCCGTCTCGGGCGGAGTGGAAGTTGCTGTGGATTGTAATGCCTTGTCAGTGGATCATCTCGAAGCCATGGACAACCGCGACATTGAGTTGCTCAAGAATTCAGAAACCATTCCCACGGCATTGCCCGGCACTTCGTTCTTCCTGAACATGCCATTCGCACCTGGCAGAAAAATGATAGAAGCCGGATTGCCATTGGCGATAGCTTCCGACTACAATCCCGGTTCTACGCCATCGGGCGATATGAAGTTTGCCGTTTCATTGGCTTGTATCAAGATGCGTCTCATGCCAGCAGAGGCTATTAATGCAACAACATTGAATTCCGCCTGTGCAATGGGAATAAGCGAAGACTATGGATCGATAACAAAGGGCAAAGTCGCCAACTTCTACATCACCGATCCAATCCCCTCCATCGACTTCATACCCTACGCCTATACCACCCCCATTATCCGCCGCATCTTCCTAAAAGGAGAAGAATACAAAGGCTGAATCACCACCCTTGTCCGCAAGAGGATTATCACCTTCGGACAGGGGTTTTCAATACCCTGCAAGTATAACAGCCAATACTTATTGGTGGATGTTGTCGCATCGTTACATACTTTATAGTACGAATTCGCAGATTTACAATTCAGAACTCATGCTTTGGGTAATCTTGCCTTGTATCGCACTGTCGCAGTATGTCAGTATAAATACACGTTGAAAGTGCTGAAAATCGATTGATATATCGAAAAAAATATGTAAGTTTGCATATTGTAAATTAGGAATGAGTTGAAGTTTTTCATTCATCCCTTCGTTTAATATTAATAATTAAGCACATGAACTTTTTTCAGAAACTCTTCGGGGGCAAGGAAGAGACAAAAGAAGAGGCGAAAGTACAGAACGACGCAAAGGATTTTGAGGTGTTGAAGTATGATGGAGTCCGTGCGATGAAAACCGGACAGTATGATTATGCCATCAGATGTTTCAAGCATGCGTTAGAGATACAGGACGATTTGGAAATCCACGATCATCTTTCCATCACCTATGCCACAACAAACCAACTCAACGATGCCTATGAGGAACTGCTGTTGCTCAACGAGGCTCAGCCCGACAATATCAAGGTGCTTATTCGTATGGCCAACATTGCCTATATGATGGAGAACTATGGCATGATGGGTTTGGCATGTGAGAAGGCGTTGATGATTGATAAAGACAATGCCGAGGTGAACTATCTCTATGCGCAGGCTAGCAAAGGACAGGGTGACGATGTGAATACGGTTGCTCTGACGACAAAGGCTATCTCGCTGAACGACAAGTATGGTGACGCCTATCTGCTGCGAGGCGAAACGCTTCTCCGTATGGAAAAACTCGATGAGGCTGATGAGGATGCTTTGTGGCTCATCGAACACACTGATAACAACGAGGATGTGTTGCTGCTGAAGGCTCGTATCGAACGTGCCCGCAAGACGAACGAAAAGGCCTTGGAGTACTTCACTAAGGTGATAGAAGCCGATCCGTTCTCGGCCGTTGCCTATAAGGAACGTGGCGAGGTGTATGCGGAGATGGGGGAGGCTGGAAAGGCCGAAGAAGATGTGGCCAAGGCAGCTGAGTTGTCTCCTGTAAAAGAAGCCGAAGGTGGCAATCCATCGGAGGATATTGAGCAGAAAATCAACGATAAGTATAAGGATATGAACCCGTATGGATTTTGATAGTTGACTTTGTTGTTGGGAGTTAGGCTTCGACAGCGCTCTGTTGGCAGAAGCGAATCGCTGCCTTTCCCGACTGATGCTATGGATATGAAATTAGACTTACAGCCTTTAGGACTTCCTTGTGAGGAGAATCATCCACTGATTATTGCGGGACCTTGTTCTGCAGAAAGCGAATCGCAGGTGATGGATACTGCCCGACAACTGGCAGCAAAGGGATGCCGTATGTTCCGTGCCGGAGTTTGGAAACCGCGCACTAAGCCTGGAGGTTTTGAAGGTCACGGAGAGAAAGCACTGCCGTGGATGAACCGAGTCAAAGTGGAGACAGGCATGCTCATCTCCACTGAGGTAGCGACTCCCGAACATGTAAAGCTGGCTTTGAAATATGGGATGGATATCCTTTGGGTGGGTGCGAGAACCTCAGCAAACCCGTTTGCCATGCAGGCGTTGGCCGACTCCTTGAAAGGTCTTGATTTACCTGTACTTGTCAAAAATCCCGTTAATCCCGACTTGGAACTGTGGATAGGAGCCTTGCAGCGTCTCAATCAAGCTGGCATCAAGCGGCTGGGAGCCATTCATCGAGGATTTTCGAGCTACGAAAAGAAGATTTATCGCAATCTCCCCATGTGGCAGATACCCATAGAATTGCGCCGTAGAATCCCAGATTTGCCCATCATCTGTGACCCCAGTCATATAGGAGGACGCCGCGATTTGATAGCTCCCCTTTGCCAGCAGGGATTGGATTTGGGCTTCGATGGTCTGATAGTTGAGAGCCATTGCAAGCCTGATGAGGCTTGGAGCGATGCCCGTCAACAGGTGACACCTGACTTTCTCGATGAGATTCTATCGTTGCTTGTGATTCGCGACAAGCATACAACGAGCGAAGAACTACACCAGCTGCGTTCGCAGATTGACGAAATGGACAACAGTATTATTGATATGTTAGCCCAACGGTTTCTACTATGTCGGGAAATAGGGCGTTACAAGAAAGACCATAACATGACAGTGCTCCAGTCGGCCCGCTATAATGAAATTTTGAAGAAATTCGGAACACAGGCCAGCCTTTGTGGCATGGATCCGGATTTCACAGCCCATCTCTTTGAGATAATCCACGAGGAAAGTATTCGCCAACAGCTGATTATAGTTAATCAGTAGGGTTTGGGAGGACGGTGCTTTAACATTCATGAGAGGCAAGCTATTATTCATCAAAGTTTAATAAAAAAAGGAAACAGAAACATGAAAAGATGGCAGAAAATTATTGGCGCTCTCGTGCTTATGGCATTGGCCCTGTATGATTATTTTGTCTTGACATGGGCGAGGATTGGAGTAGCGACGATAAAAGGTTATCGACTCACGGTTAGTAATATGCGCCAATATGCTTTGGAGAGAATTGACGAACTGGGGATAATCATTCTGGTAAACTTTCTTGTTGCACTTCTTTTGTTTATTTGTTTGTGGAGAAAGAAGTAGCCAGGAAAAAGTGTTCTGTGTCCAAAATTTGAATCAAACTGAGTGACTTCCACCTTCAACAATCTGTCCTTGTAATTAAATAATAATGAAAGACCTACTTCTTCTTTTTCTCATCTTTCTGCCTCTCGGCCTTTGCGCTCAGGAACAGTTGCGAATTGTGGAGTGGAACGTGGAGAATCTCTTTGATGCTCGGCACGATTCGTTGAAGAACGACGGGGAATTCTTGCCTGACTCTCCACGCCATTGGACACGCACGAAGTATTGGGAAAAACTGAATAAAGTGGGGCAGGGACTGATTTCCTGTGGCGAGGATACTGACAGATGGCATCTTCCTGACCTGATTGGATTGTGCGAGGTGGAGAACGACAGCACGATGATATATCTGACGGAACGTTCGCTGCTACGCAAAGTACGCTATCAATATGTTATGACAAGCTCGTCAGATGAGCGCGGAATAGATGTGGCCTTGCTCTATTCGCCTTTTTCCTTCCGTTTTATCCATGCCGACACCATCAAGGTAATACCAATCAAGGAAATGAAGCCCACGAGAGATATCCTCCATGTGGCTGGTGAAGTGATGAACGGTGACACGCTGCATATCTTCCTTGTGCATGCGCCGAGCCGTTCGGGTGGTGAAATGGCATCACGCCCTTTCAGAATGCATGTTGCCGAGCGATTATGCACTTCTATCGACTCTCTTCGCCAATGCTGTCCGATGGCGAAAATCATCGTGATGGGCGATTTCAACGATTATGCCGACGATGCTTCCTTGAGGAAAATCTATGCGCACGGACTGTTCAATGTCTCCGCTATGGCGAAAGGACGAAACGGGGCCAAAGCCACTTACCGCTATCGGGGAGAGTGGGGGAGTCTGGACCAAATATTATTGAGCGAAAACTTGTTGAAAAAGGTGTTGCGTTGCCGTATCAACGATGCAGACTTTCTCATCGAACAAGATGAGAAGTACGGCGGTGTGAAGCCCCGAAGGTTCTACAACGGTATGCGCTACAACAAGGGCTACAGCGACCATCTGCCGTTGGTGCTGGATGTTAGAATTTGAATTCGCGGTATAAAGCTGAACCGTCCATTTTTGCTTTTTTAGTAAATTTATTTGGCAAAGTTACTACAAAAAAGTGAAATGCGGAAAGATATAGTGATAGAATTGAGTTACAAGGGTTTTGGTTGAAGTGGCGATAATCCGTGAAGCCATTACAATCCCTGCCGAAGCCAAATCCTGACGCCGCTACGTTACTTGTTCGTAACCATACCCGAAAATGCGACAAACGGGTACGAATAGCGAAACAAGGCTCTAAGGAATAGTGAGTTATCCATAACTCATGCGAAAAATCAGGTTACGGAAAAAGATTGCGCCGTTCCTCCCCGTTTTGCGTACCAACACCGGACTCTTCACCAACTAATTTTGAAACCCAAAAATTAAGGACAATGAAGAGTACATTTTCAGTAATCTACTACCTCAAGCGTCAGGTAGTGAAAAAGGACGGGACAGTTCCCGTCATGGGACGCATCACGGTGGACGGCAGCCAGACACAGTTCAGCTGCAAACTGACTGTCGATCCGAAACTGTGGGACACCAAAGGTGGACGTGTCACGGGCAGAAGCACGGCGGCACTCGAAACGAACCGTATGCTTGACAAGATGCGGGTACGCATCAACAGGCATTATCAGGAAATCATGGAGCGTGACAACTTCGTCACGGCGGAGAAGGTGAAGAACGCCTTTCTCGGACTGGAACACCGCTACCACACGCTGATGCAGGTGTTCCGCCAGCACAACGAGGACTACGAGAAGCAGGTGGAGGCAGGCATGAAAGCCAAAGGCACGCTGCTGAAGTACCGCACCGTTTACAAGCACATGCAAGAGTTCCTCGACATCCGCTACCATGTGAAGGACATCGCCCTAAAAGAGCTTACCCCGGCTTTCATCTCCGACTTCGAGATGTTCCTGCGCACGGACAAGCACTGCTGCACCAATACCGTGTGGCTGTACGTCTGCCCGTTACGGACGATGGTATTCATCGCCATCAACAACGAGTGGCTGACGCGCGACCCGTTCCGCGAGTATGAAATCAAGAAGGAGGAAACAACACGCAGTTTCCTGACCAAAGATGAGATCCGCCTGCTGATGGAGGGGAAACTGAAAAACGCCAAACAGGAATTGTACCGCGACCTCTACCTGTTCTGCGCCTTCACGGGGCTGTCGTTCGCGGATATGCGCAACCTTACGGAAGAGAATATCCGCACCTACTTCGACGAACACGAGTGGATAAACATCAACCGCCAGAAAACGGGCGTGGTGTCCAACATCCGCCTGCTCGACATCGCCAACCGCATAATCGGCAAATACCGGGGACTGTGCGGGGACGGCAGGATATTTCCCGTTCCGCATTATAACACGTGCCTTGCCGGTATCCGTGCCGTCGCCAAGCGTTGCGGCATCACCAAGCATATCACGTGGCATCAGAGCCGCCACACGGCAGCCACGACGATATTCCTCTCCAACGGTGTTCCCATCGAAACGGTCAGCTCCATGCTCGGACACAAGAGCATAAAGACGACGCAGATTTACGCAAAGATAACCAAAGAGAAGCTCAATCAGGACATGGAGAACCTTGCCGCAAGATTGAACGGCGTCGAGGAATTTGCAGGTTGCACCATCTAAAAAGAAAAGCCATGAAACGTGACACAATCATCATCGAGGACAAGGCAGTCAGCGTAACCGGTAACGACGTGTGGATGACCGCCACCGAAATAGCCGGATTGTTCCATACGACCGTCCCGGCAGTGAACGCCGCCATCAGAGCCGTCCGCAAGTCGGACGTGCTGAACGACTACGAGGTGTGCCGCTACATGCAGCTTGAAAACGGGCTGCACGCGGACGTGTACGCCCTTGAAATCATCATCCCGGTCGCTTTCAGGGTGAATACCTACAACACCCACCTGTTCCGCACATGGCTGGTGGGAAAGGCACTCTCACAAGAGAAACGGCAGACATACGTGATGTTCATACAGAACGGAAAAGCCGGGTATTGCTGATTGCACATACCCCATAAGACAAGTAAACGGGTAGCACCACAAAAGGTGTCACCCGTTTACTTTTTCATGAAACCGCCTCACTCCAGCGGCTTGCGGTAGTTCGCTTCCAGTACCCCGCGCAGCCCCGTTTCCGGGTAAAGCACCTTCCCTCCCAAAAGTATGAAGGGCAACACGCGGTTGTTGCGGTATTCCTGCAAGGTGCGCCGGCTCACACGGAGCAGTTCCGACACCTCGCCGTCCGTCAGGTAACGTTCCCCGTCCAGCGGAGGACGGTAGCTTTCCAGAAATGCGGACAGCCATTTCGAGCCTTTGCGCATATCCTGCACCACAGAGGCTATCGGCTCGTCTTCCATCGTAAAAACATCGTTGTTCTCGTTCATCATAACTTCGGATTCAGTGGGTGAATAAATCAAATCATCTGCCGTGCGGATAGAGCGTGCCGACAAGCGGTATCAGCCGCTTCACCTCCTCTGGCTTGTAATAGAACCTGCGGTTTATCTGCGAGTAGCCGATAAGCCGCCTGTCACGCAGCGTCTGCAACGTGCGCGGGCTTATTCTCAACTGCCCGCAGACCTCCTCGCCCGTGAGCCATCTTTCCATGCGCCCCGTGTCGCTTTTGCGCCTCAGGGCGGCGACCTTCTCCGAGAGTGCGCCGAATGCCGCCACCATCATCTCGAAAGTCTTTTTCTCGATAGATACTATTTCCATATTCATGTCATTTAGAGTTTGCCGCAAAGGTAACGAAACGGCATACAAGACGTATCGTTTTCCGCTGAAAGGCTGCCTGTTGCGCCGTTTGACCGGGTTACGGAGCCATCTTCCGCAAAAATCTTACGTGAGTCACGTAGTGAGTTGTTAAAGCCCCTTTTGTTTATTGCCGAATTTTGTCGCAGAAACAAAAAGAAAGGACTGAACATGAAAGTGATAACAATGGAAAGTTCCGCCTACAAGGAGATGATGGCGCAGATTGCGAACATCGCAGGGTACATCCGCGAGGCAAGGGACGAGAAGAAACGGAAGCGGGAAACCGAAGACAAGCTGCTTGACACGGCACAGGCGGCGAAGATGCTCAACGTGAGCAAGCGCACCATGCAGCGTATGCGCACCGACCACCGTATCGAGTATGTGGTGGTACGCGGAAGCTGCCGCTACCGCCTTTCCGAGATACTGCGGCTATTGGAGGACAACACAGTAAGGAACGAGGAAGGGACAATAGACACCCTGTTCCACAACCACACGCTGCGCACGGGCGGCAAACCAAAAGGAAGGAGGACATAGGTCATGGAACTGCTCACACGAAACAACTTCGAGGGCTGGATGCAGAAGCTGATGGAACGGCTCGACCGTCAGGACGAACTGCTGCTGGCGATGAAGGCTGAGGGGAAACAGCCCACTATCACGGAAAGCATCCGCCTTTTCGACAATCAGGATTTGTGCATGTTGCTCCAGATAAGCAAACGCACCCTCCAACGCTACCGCAGCGTAGGCGCATTGCCCTACAAGACGCTGGGCAAGAAGACCTATTACAGCGAGGAGGACGTGCTGACATTCCTTTCCAACCATATCAAGGACTTCAAAAAGGAAGATATAGCCTTCTACAAGGCTCGTATCCATAATTTCTTTCATAAATAACCCATTAAAACATTTTTCAGATGGCAAAGAAAAAAGACGAAAAGGACGTGCTGGTAGTCCGTGACGAGAAGACAGGCGAGATCAGCGTGGTAGCCGGGCTGAACGCGGACGGCACACCCAAGCGCACCCCCGCAAAAGCGGAGAACGCGCAGAGTTTCCTGCAATTCGACCGACATGGCGACGTGCTGGACAACTTCTTCAAGAACTTCTTCCGGCAGTGCAAGGAACCCAGCCGCTTCGGTTTCTACCGCATTGCGGCAGACCAAGCTGAAAATCTCTTAGAGGTGATGAAGCAACTGCTGAAAGACCCCGAAGCGAACAAGGAGCTGCTCGCCCCTCACAAGGTGGACACCTCCGACTATGAGAAGAAGGTGCAGGAAGAGATGGCAGCACAACAGACAGAGAAACAAGAACCTCAAAAACAGGAGAACATGGAACAACGGAAAGAACAGCAACAGGACAAATCCGAACAGATGCAGGGCAAACGTGGCTACCAGCCCATCGACGAGAGTAAAATCAACTGGCAGGAGCTGGAGGACAGATGGGGCGTAAAGCGGGACAACCTTGAAAAGTCCGGCGACCTTACGAAGATGCTCAACTATGGCAAGTCCGACTTGGTAAAGGTCAAACCGACCTTCGGCGGCGAATCATTCGAGCTGGACGCCCGCCTCTCCTTCAAGAAGGACGGTGAGGGAAACATCAGCCTCGTGCCGCACTTCATCCGCAAGGAGCAGAAGCTGGATGAGTACAAGGAACACAAATTCTCCGACAATGACCGGAAGAACCTCCGCGAAACGGGCAATCTCGGTAGGGTCGTGGACATTGTGGACAGGGAAACGGGCGAGATCATCCCCTCCTACATCAGCATCGACCGCAAGACGAATGAAATCACGGACATTCCGGCAAGCAGGGTGCGCATCCCGGAGCGCATCGGCAAGACGGAAATCACCACGCAGGAGCGGGACATGCTCCGCGCCGGACTGCCCGTACGCGACAAGCTCATCGAGCGCAACGACGGCAGAAAGTTCGTCACCACCCTGCAAGTGAACGTGGAGCAGCGCGGCGTGGAGTTCGTGCCGGGAACCGGCAAGTCGCCCCGTACCGCACAGACACAGGAAACCAAAGGCGACACATCGAAAAGTCAGGCGCAGGGCGGGGAAAATGCCGCACAGACCAAGAAGGAGCAACGCCGCAACACGTGGACGAACGAGGACGGCAGCATCCGCCCCATCAGCAAATGGAGCGGCGTGAGCTTCACCGACCAGCAGAAAGCCGACTATGTGGCGGGTAAAGCCGTGAAGCTGGAGAACGTGACCGACAAGCAGGGCTTCCATGCCACGATGTATATCAAGTTCAACCCGGAGAAGGGACGCCCGTACCGCTACGACACGAACCCTGACAATGCACAGCAGGTTGCTCCGTCCAACGAGAGCCGCACGCAGGTGGCGGTGAACAACGATGGCAAGACCAACGAGGCTACAAAGAATCTGAGAGAGCCGTTGCAGAAAGGTCAGACCAACCCGAAGGACGCCCGCCAGCAACAGCAGCAGGAGAAGCCGCAGAAGAAAACGGGCAAGGGCATGAAAATGTAATCCCGTGTCCGCCACTGAATCCAAAATAAAATCCAAAGTATCAACAAAAAAGAAGAAGACATGAAGACAATCATTGCAGAAAAGCCCTCCGTGGCACGTGAAATCGCCCGCATCGTGGGCGCGACAAAGAGAGAGGAAGGATATTTCGAGGGAGGCGGTTATGCCGTGACATGGGCATTCGGACACCTCGTTCAGCTTGCCATGCCCGACGGCTACGGCGTGCGCGGATTTGTCCGTGACAACCTCCCGATTATTCCCGACACATTCACGCTCGTCCCCCGTCAGGTCAGGACGGAGAAAGGTTACAAGCCCGACAGCGGCGTGGTGTCGCAGATAAAAGTCATCAAAAGACTGTTCGACACAAGCGAACATATCATCGTGGCGACCGATGCCGGACGCGAGGGAGAGCTTATCTTCCGCTACCTCTACCACTATACGGGTTGCACCACTCCTTTCGTGCGCCTGTGGATCAGCTCTCTCACCGACAAAGCTATCCGCGAGGGACTGCGGAAACTCGAAGACGGCAGCAAATACGACAACCTCTACCTCGCCGCCAAAGCGCGGAGCGAATCCGACTGGCTCGTGGGCATCAACGGCACACAGGCGTTATCCATCGCCGCCGGACACGGCACGTATTCCGTGGGGCGGGTGCAGACACCAACGTTGGCTATGGTATGTGAACGCTACTGGGAGAACCGCCGCTTTACGTCCGAAGCATTCTGGCAGCTCCATATCGCAACGGACGGTTGCGACGGCGAAGTCGTGAAATTCTCATCCTCCGAGAAATGGAAAGAGAAAGAACCGGCGATGGAACTATATAATAAGGTAAAGGCGGCAGGTTGCGCCACTGTCACGAAAGCCGAGCGCAAGGAGAAGACGGAGGAAACTCCCTTGCTCTACGACCTGACCACGCTCCAGAAAGAAGCCAACGCCAAGCACGGCTTCACGGCGGAACAGACGCTTGAAATCGCGCAGAAACTCTACGAAAAGAAGTTGATAACCTATCCGAGAACGGGAAGCCGCTACATCCCCGAAGACGTGTTTGCCGAAATTCCCAAACTGCTCGCTTTCATCGGCACACAGCCCGAATGGAAAGACAAGGTGCGGGCAAAAGCCGCCCCGACACGCCGCAGCGTGGACGACGGCAAGGTGACAGACCACCATGCCCTGCTCGTCACGGGTGAGAAACCGCTCTTCCTCTCCAAAGAGGACAATACCATCTATCAGATGATTGCCGGGCGCATGGTCGAGGCATTCTCTGAGAAATGCGTCAAGGATGTGACCACTGTCACGGCGGAATGTGCCGGAGTGGAGTTTACCGTAAAAGGCAGCGTCGTGAAGCAAACCGGATGGCGTGCCGTCTATGGCGAGGAAAAAGAGGAAATTACCATCCCCGGCTGGCAGGAAGGCGACACGCTGACACCGAAAGGCTCGTCCATTACCGAAGGAAAGACCAAACCCAAGCCGCTGCATACCGAAGCCACCCTGCTCTCGGCAATGGAAACGGCGGGCAAGGAAATTGAGGACGACGCACTGCGGCAGGCGATGAAGGACTGTGGCATCGGTACTCCCGCCACACGCGCCTCCATCATCGAAACGCTTTTCAAGCGCGGTTACATGGAACGCTGCAAGAAGTCGCTTGTTCCCACCGAAAAAGGACTTGCCCTCAATTCCGTCGTCAAGACGATGCGCATCGCCGATGTTGCCATGACGGGCGAATGGGAAAAGGAGCTGGCGCGTATCGAGCGCGGGGAACTGTCCGACGACACCTTCCGCAAGGAGATAGAGGCGTACACACGTGAGATAACCTCCGAACTGATCTCGTGCGACAAGCTCTTCGGCAGCCGTGACTCCGGCTGCGCGTGTCCCAAGTGTGGCACGGGCAGGATGCGGTTCTACGGCAAGGTGGTACGCTGCGACAACACGGAGTGCGGACTGCCCGTGTTCCGGCTGAAAGCGGGACGCACCCTGTCCGACGATGAAATCAAAGACCTGCTCACCGAAGGGCATACCAAGCTGCTCAAAGGGTTCAAGAGCAAACAGGGCAAGAGTTTCGATGCTGTTGTCGCCTTTGACGGGGAATATAACACGACTTTTGTGTTCCCGGAGGCTAAAAAGGACAAGAAATTTTCAGGACGGAAGAAATAGTATTAACTTTGCCACTTGTTCAGAGTAATGAATTGTTCTTCGATACCGGATTACACTCATACTTTGGATTTAGTGGTGGCACTCGGAGGGATACCGAGTGCCTTTTTCTTCCTTTTTCCAACCGATTATCCCGTTAATTATCAATCCGCTAAATCCAAAGTAATGAACAACAAGAAGAAAAACGAGGGTCAGACCGACTTTTCCTATTACGGTCTGTACCTGCTGGACTATCTCCGCACGAACAAGTTTGAACAGGCTGACGACACCGCTTTCATACGGGAACGGGCCGACCGTGCCGCCGAAACGTATGAGAGGGCACGGCTTGAAGGCTATCCCGCCGATGGTGCGCAGGAACTGGCGATGGACACGCTGCTGCGCGGGCTGCATTATTCCCGTTACGCCATCCTCCGCGAAGTCGTGGAAAACGAGTTTGCCGATGAAGTGCCGGAAGAGAAGCGTGAAGCCTTTGTCCTGAAACTGCTGCCGCTTGTCGGCAACGTGTTCTCCGTCTATGACCTCTCGGATGACAATTTCGCCCTGTCTTCCGATTACGACCTGCTCTACACGGAGCTGACGGGAGCAACCGTCCTTTACTTAGACGAATATGGCGTTTAACCGCAAACAGAAACTGCGGGACAACATCGAGGCGATACGGACGGCATTCATCCTTGACAGGGAAAATAGGACAGCGACAACCGAAGAGCGTGCCATACTTCAAAGGTACTGCGGTTTCGGCGGTCTGAAATGTATCCTCAACCCTGCAAAGGAACTGACGGATGCCGTCCGGTGGGCGAAATCCGACCTCGAACTGTTCGCCCCGACGGTGGAGCTGCACAGGCTTATCCGTGAGAACAGCAAGGACGAAACAGAGTACAAGCGGTTTGTGGATTCGCTGAAAGCGTCCGTGCTGACCGCTTTCTACACCCCCAAAGAGATAACCGACACCATCGCGGACGTGCTGGCAGATTACAGCGTCCGCCCCGCCCGTATGCTCGAACCGTCGGCAGGTGTCGGCGTGTTCGTGGATTCCATGCTGCGGCACAGCCCCAATGCGGATGTGATGGCTTTCGAGAAGGATCTGCTCACGGGTACAATCTTGAGGCATCTCTATCCCGACCAGAAAATGCGCACCTGCGGTTTTGAGAAAATCGAAAGACCGTTCAACAATTATTTCGACTTGGCGGTGTCCAACATTCCGTTCGGTGACATTGCCGTGTTCGACGCGGAGTTTCAGCGGAGCGACTCTTTCGGCAGACGCTCCGCCCAGAAAACCATCCACAACTATTTCTTTCTCAAAGGACTGGATGCCGTGCGTGACGGCGGTATCGTGGCGTTCATCACCTCGCAAGGGGTATTGAATAGCACCAAGACCTCCGTGCGTAACGAGCTGTTCAGTCAGGCCAATCTGGTATCCGCGATACGCCTGCCCAACAACCTGTTCACGGACAACGCGGGCACGGAGGTGGGCAGTGACCTGATTGTCCTGCAAAAGAACCTCAGCAAGAAGGAAATGTCGCAGGACGAGCGGCTGATGACCGTGATACAGACGGACACGAAAACCGCCCTGACCGACAACGCCTATTTCATCCACCACCCGGAACGCATCGTGCATACGATGGCGAAACTTGACACAGACCCCTACGGGAAGCCCGCTATGGTTTATCTGCACGAGGGCAAGGCAGCAGGCATCGCCGGGGATTTGCGCCGTATGCTCGACGAGGATTTCCATTACAGGCTTGCCATGCGCTTGTATTCGGGTTCAATCCGGCAGGCAGGAACGGAAGAAAAAGTTGCCGTTCAAAATAAAGTAGAGCGTCCTGCCATAAAATTGGAAACAGTATCCTCGGCGCAGACGGTGGAAACTCCGACAGAAAAGCCGCAACCCGCAGATGAAAAGCCGGAGATAGAACCGCGCCCGCAATATTCCGCAGGCGTGCAGCTCACCCTGCTTGACCTCTGGGGGATGACGGAAGAGGTCAGCCAACCGAAAACCTCCAAAAAGAAAAAGACGGTGAAAAAGGCAGTTACGGCAAAGTCCACTCCGCCCAAACCGAAAGTCACGGTTACACCGACAGCTCCAACTGCAAAACCCGCAATGGAGAATAAGGAGGTGAAAGCGGAGAACACCGCCAAGCCTGCCGACCCGGACGACATCTATGCCACACTGGACTGGGATACCAATCCTCCCATCAACGGTTTCTATGAAATGATGATGGGTTTGACGCCGGAGCGTAGGAAAGAACTTCGGGAACTGGCAAGGCAGCATAACGAGAAACAAGTGGCGGAAAAGACGGAAGTGAAAGCCGTGCCGGAAACTTCCCGTGAGCAGCCACGACAGGAGGAAACACAGCCGGAGGCAGTCGCCGCACCTGCCGTTACAGATACCCCATCGGAAGCGGTGGGGACTTTCCTTTTCCCCGACATCGAAGCGGAAAAGCCGAAGGAGGAAGTCGTGGACCTTTCTCCGCGTGCCTACCACCGCACGCCGGAGATGCACCTGCGCGAAGGGTCGCTGGTGGCTGACCGGGGGCGTCATAACATCGGCTACCTGAAAGACATCACGCCATACGGGGCGACATTCCAGCCGCTCGACCTGAAAGGATACCAGAAGGAAAAGGCGTTGTTGTATGTGTCGCTGCGTGACGCCTACGAGCGTCTGTACCGTTATGAATCGCTCCGGCGCGAGGCAAATGTTCCGTGGCGAGAGCATCTGAATACCTGTTACGATGAGTTTGTCATGCGCTACGGCAACCTCAACGCCAAGCAGAACGTGAAGTTAGTGATGATGGATGCGGGCGGGCGCGACATCCTTTCGCTGGAACGGATGGAAAACGGAAAGTTCGTCAAGGCGGACATCTTCGAGCATCCTGTTTCCTTCGCGGTGGAGAGCCATGCCAACGTAGGCTCTCCCGAAGAAGCCCTGTCTGCGTCGCTCAACAAATATGGTACGGTCAATCTCGACTATATGCGGGAGATAACCGACAGCACGGCGGAGGATTTGCTCACTGCCCTGCAAGGGCGCATCTACTACAATCCGCTCGTGACCGGTTACGAAATCAAAGACCGTTTCATCGCCGGAAATGTCATAGAGAAAGCGGAACGCATAGAGGCATGGATGGGTGACAATCCCGAAAATGAGCGTATGCCGGAGGTGAAGCAGGCGTTGGAGGCTCTGAAAGATGCCGAGCCGCAGCGCATCGCCTTCGAGGATCTGGACTTCAATTTCGGGGAACGCTGGATTCCGACGGGTGTCTATGCCGCCTACATGAGCCGGCTGTTCGACACGGAGGTGAAAATCGCCTATTCCGCAAGCATGGACGAGTTTTCGGTGGTGTGCGGCTACCGCACCATGAAAATCACGGACGAGTTTCTGGTGAAGGGGTATTACCGGAACTATGACGGTATGCACCTCCTAAAACACGCCCTGCACAACACCTGCCCTGACATGATGAAGTCCATCGGCAAGGACGAGCATGGCAACGACATCAAGATGCGCGACAGCGAGGGAATACAACTCGCCAACGCCAAGATTGACGAGATACGAAACGGCTTCTCCGAATGGCTCGAAGAGCAGTCGCCGCAGTTCAAGGAGCGGCTTGTGACGATGTATAACCGCAAGTTCAACTGTTTCGTGCGCCCGCGCTACGACGGCTCCCATCAGACCTTTCCCGACCTCAACCTGAAAGGGCTGGCAAGCCGGGGTATCAAGAGCGTCTATCCCTCACAGATGGATTGCGTCTGGATGTTGAAACAGAACGGCGGCGGAATTTGCGACCACGAGGTGGGAACCGGTAAGACGCTGATAATGTGCATCGCCGCGCATGAGATGAAGCGTCTGAATTTGGCACACAAGCCGATGATTATCGGGCTGAAAGCCAACGTTGCGGAGATTGCAGCCACCTATCAGGCGGCATATCCCAACGCACGTATTCTGTACGCTTCGGAGAAGGACTTTTCGACCGCCAACCGTGTGCGCTTCTTCAATAATATAAAGAACAACGACTACGATTGCGTCATCATGTCGCACGACCAGTTCGGCAAGATACCGCAGTCGCCGGAATTGCAGCAGCGCATCCTGCAAGCAGAGCTTGACACGGTGGAGGAAAACCTCGAAGTGCTACGGCAGCAGGGAAAGAACGTGTCGCGGGCGATGCTGAAAGGATTGGAGAAGCGCAAGCACAACCTTGAAGCGAAGCTGGAGAAGGTGGAACACGCCATAAAGTCACGCACGGACGACGTGGTGGATTTCAAGCAGATGGGCATCGACCACATCTTCATAGATGAGAGCCACCAGTTCAAGAATCTGACTTTCAACACGCGCCACGACCGTGTGGCGGGATTGGGAAACAGCGAGGGAAGCCAGAAGGCACTTAACATGCTCTTTGCCATACGCACCATACAGGAGCGCACAGGAAAAGACTTGGGTGCGACCTTCCTCTCCGGCACGACTATCAGCAACTCACTGACTGAATTGTACCTGCTGTTCAAGTACCTGCGCCCGAAGGAGCTGGAACGGCAGGACATAAGGTGTTTCGACGCTTGGGCGGCGATATTTGCCAAGAAGACGACGGATTTTGAATTTAACGTGACGAACAATGTGGTCCAGAAGGAGCGTTTCCGCTACTTCATCAAAGTGCCGGAGCTTGCCGCCTTCTATAATGAAATCACGGACTACCGCACGGCGGAGGATGTGGGCGTTGACCGTCCTGCCAAGAACGAGATACTGCACCATATACCGCCCACGCCGGAACAGGAGGACTTCATACAGAAACTGATGCAGTTCGCCAAGACGGGCGATGCCACCTTGTTGGGCAGGCTGCCGCTTTCGGAAACGGAAGAAAAGGCGAAGATGCTCATCGCCACGGACTATGCCCGGAAAATGGCACTCGACATGCGCATGATAGACCCGAATTACGAAGATCATCCCGACAACAAAGCGAGTCACTGTGCCAAGATGATCGCGGAGTATTATCAAAAATACGACGCCCAGAAAGGCACGCAGTTCGTTTTCTCTGATTTGGGGACATACCAGCCGGGCGACGGGTGGAACGTCTATTCGGAAATCAAGCGCAAACTGACGGAGGACTACGGTATACCGCCAAGCGAGGTGCGCTTCATTCAGGAGTGCAAGACCGACAAGGCGCGGAAGGCGGTGATAGACGCCATGAACGCCGGGACGGTGCGTGTGCTGTTCGGCTCTACCTCTATGCTCGGAACGGGTGTGAACGCCCAGAAACGGTGTGTGGCTATCCATCATCTCGATACGCCGTGGCGACCGTCCGACTTGCAACAGCGTGACGGACGCGGAGTTAGGGCAGGTAATGAGATTGCCAAACATTTCGCCGGGAACAACGTGGATGTAATCATCTACGCGGTGGAGAAGTCACTGGACAGCTACAAGTTCAACCTCCTGCACTGCAAGCAGACTTTCATAAGCCAGCTCAAAAGCGGTGCGATGGGTGCGCGTACCATCGACGAGGGGGCAATGGACGAAAAATCGGGCATGAATTTCTCGGAATACATGGCGTTGCTCTCCGGCAATACCGACCTGTTGGACAAGGCGAAACTGGAAAAGCGGATCGCATCGCTCGAAGGGGAACGCAAGTCGTTCAACAAGGGCAAGCGTGATTCGGAGTTCAAGCTGGAGTCAAAGACCGGCGAGTTGCGCAACAACACGGCTTTCATAGATGCCATGACGGAGGACTGGAACCGCTTCCTGTCGGTGGTGCAGACCGACAAGGAGGGCAACCGCCTTAATATAATAAAGGTGGACGGAGTGGATTCCGCCGATGAGAAGGTCATCGGAAAGCGTTTGCAGGAGATAGCCAAGAATGCCACGACCGGAGGGTTGTACACGCAGGTCGGTGAACTTTACGGTTTTCCGATAAAGGTGGTGAGCGAAAGGATACTCAAAGAGGGATTGGAGTTCACCGACAACCGCTTCGTGGTCGAGGGGAACTACAAGTACACCTACAACAACGGGCATCTGGCGATGGCTGACCCGTTGGCCGCCGCCCGCAACTTCCTCAACGCGATGGAGAGGATACCCTCCATCATCGACCAGTACAAGGCGAAGAACGAGGTGCTGGAGATGGAGATACCGCAGTTACAGGAGATAGCGGGTAAGGTGTGGAAGAAGGAGGACGAGCTGAAGCAGTTGAAGTCCGAACTTGCCGCCCTTGACCGAAAAATTCAGCTGGAGCTTGCGCCACCCACGCCCGAAGTCGCAGAAAAGGAGAATGAAGGGCAACAGCTCAAGCCGGAAGCGGAAGATGTGAGGAACAGGCAGGCGCAATATCCCGAAAATGCACCGCCGCAGATACGCAGTCCGGCGGATAGTATCGTTGCCAACCATGTCATAATCGGGCGTCCGGGACTGTATGCCAAGGAGGAAACCCGGTCCAAAGGATTGAAAATATAACCTAAGGAATTTTATCTGAAGTATTAATAAGGGCTATCCCAAAAGGTCTAAAAGTAAATTTTATCCTTTCTGCAAGTATCTATAGGATGGCAACTGCATTTTTTTCTTTTTGGGCAGCCCTTATTAAAATTTATTCTTATTTTAGGTTATATACATTCATGTCCATTTATGTAAAAAATTCCTGCTGACCTTGTTTATGTCTTGTCAGTCACCATTTGCAAAACCATATTTGACCCTCAAAGAGGCTGAATTTGATAAGTAACTTGCTACATACTCATAATAAGGAGCTAAATAGAACACGAATGGGAAATACACAAATGCTAAACTAAAGAAGATATTGGCCAAAATAAACGCTATACCGAGAGAGAAACTTGATTTTTCAACTTCCTAAAACGGTGTTGTTCAAACATTTCTACTTATTTGTACTTGCCAGTTGAACCTACGCTTCCCTAATAAAATGTCTATGGTAAAAAGTTAAAAAATCCTCCCACTTTTGTTAGATATATTTTTTTGTGTAATTTTGTAATCGTTATGCGGCAGTAATAATATACATATTAATACGAGTTAGTAATCCTGTAGTTCTCATATGCTACGAGGAGGTATTAAAAGGTGCGTTTCGACAATGCATCTACTGTAGTATATTATTGCTTAATCCAAATGAATATTATAAATTTAGGAATTCTTGCTCACATTGATGCAGGAAAAACTTCCGTAACCGAGAATCTGCTGTTTGCCAGTGGAGCAACGGAAAAGTGCGGCCGTGTGGATAATGGTGACACCATAACGGACTCTATGGATATAGAGAAACGTAGAGGAATTACTGTCCGGGCTTCTACGACATCTATTATCTGGAATGGAGTGAAATGCAATATCATTGACACTCCGGGACACATGGATTTTATTGCGGAAGTGGAGCGGACATTCAAAATGCTTGATGGAGCAGTCCTCATCTTATCCGCAAAGGAAGGCATACAAGCGCAGACAAAGTTGCTGTTCAGTACTTTACAAAAGCTGCAAATCCCGACAATTATATTTATCAATAAGATTGACCGTGCCGGTGTGAATTTGGAGCGTTTGTATATGGATATAAAAACAAATCTGTCGCAAGATGTCCTGTTTATGCAAACTGTTGTCGATGGATCGGTTTATCCGGTTTGCTCCCAAACATATATAAAGGAAGAATACAAAGAATTTGTATGCAACCATGACGACGATATATTAGAACGATATTTGGCGGATAGCGAAATTTCACCGGCTGATTATTGGAATACGATAATCGCTCTTGTGGCAAAAGCCAAAGTCTATCCGGTGCTACATGGATCAGCAATGTTCAATATCGGTATCAATGAGTTGTTGGACGCCATTTCTTCTTTTATACTTCCTCCGGCATCAGTCTCAAACAGACTTTCAGCTTATCTCTATAAGATAGAGCATGACCCCAAAGGGCATAAAAGAAGTTTTCTTAAAATAATTGACGGAAGTCTGAGACTTCGAGACGTTGTAAGAATCAACGATTCGGAAAAATTCATCAAGATTAAAAATCTAAAGACTATTTATCAGGGCAGAGAGATAAATGTTGATGAAGTGGGTGCCAATGATATCGCGATTGTAGAAGATATAGAAGATTTTCGAATCGGAGATTATTTAGGTGCTAAACCTTGTTTGATTCAAGGATTATCTCATCAGCATCCCGCTCTCAAATCCTCCGTCCGGCCAAATAAGCCCGAAGAGAGAAGCAAGGTGATATCCGCTCTGAATACATTGTGGATTGAAGACCCGTCTTTGTCCTTTTCCATAAACTCATATAGTGATGAATTGGAAATCTCGTTATATGGTTTGACCCAAAAGGAAATCATACAGACATTGCTGGAAGAACGATTTTCCGTAAAGGTCCATTTTGATGAGATCAAGACTATCTACAAAGAACGACCTATAAAAAAGGTCAATAAGATTATTCAGATCGAAGTACCACCCAACCCTTACTGGGCCACAATAGGGCTGACTCTTGAACCCTTACCGTTAGGGGCAGGGTTGCAAATCGAAAGTGACATCTCCTATGGTTATCTGAACCATTCTTTTCAAAATGCCGTTTTTGAAGGGATTCGTATGTCTTGCCAATCTGGTTTACATGGATGGGAAGTGACAGATCTGAAAGTAACTTTTACTCAAGCCGAGTATTATAGCCCGGTAAGTACACCTGCTGATTTCAGACAGCTGACCCCTTATGTCTTCAGGCTGGCTTTGCAACAGTCAGGTGTGGACATTCTCGAACCGATGCTCTGTTTTGAGTTGCAGATACCCCAAGTAGCGAGTTCCAAAGCTATTACAGATTTGCAAAAACTGATGTCTGAGATTGAAGACATCAGTTGTAATAATGAGTGGTGTCATATTAAAGGGAAAGTTCCATTAAATACAAGTAAAGACTATGCCTCAGAAGTAAGTTCGTACACTAAGGGCTTAGGCATTTTTATGGTTAAGCCATGTGGGTATCAAATAACAAAAGACGGTTATTCTGATAATATCCGCATGAACGAAAAAGATAAACTTTTATTCATGTTCCAAAAATCAATGTCATTAAAATAATGGAGCGGTCAGGAAATTTCTATAAGGCAATACGGTTGGGATATATACTTATCTCCATTCTTATCGGATGTATGGCATATAATAGCCTCTATGAATGGCAGGAGATAGAAGCATTAGAACTTGGCAATAAAAAAATAGACGAGCTCCGAAAAGAAATAAACAATATCAATATTCAAATGATAAAATTTTCTCTATTGGGTGAAACAATACTGGAATGGAACGATAAAGATATCGAGCATTACCATGCACGGCGTATGGCAATGGACAGTATGCTCTGCCGTTTCAAGGCCACCTATCCAGCAGAGCGCATCGATAGTGTGCGCAGTCTTTTAGAGGATAAGGAACGACAGATGTTCCAGATAGTCCGGTTAATGGATGAACAACAATCTATTAACAAGAAGATAGCCAATCAAATTCCGGTTATTGTACAGAAAAGTGTGCAGGAACAGTCCAAAAAGCCAAAACGAAAAGGTTTCTTAGGCATATTCGGCAAAAAAAAGGAAGTAACTCCAGCAGTATCAACCACTATCCTTCATTCGGTCAATAGAAACGTAATCAGCGAACAGAAAGTGCAGGATCGCCAATTGTCGGAACAAGCCGACAGCCTTGCAGCTCGTAATGCAGAACTTAACAGACAACTGCAAGAATTGATTTGCCAAATAGAAGAAAAGGTACAAACCGAACTGCAAAGCCGGGAAAACGAAATAGTTGCCATGCGTGAAAAGTCATTTATGCAAGTAGGCGGTTTAATGGGATTCGTTCTTCTATTGTTGTTAATTTCCTACATCATCATACATCGTGATGCAAAAAGCATTAAACAATACAAGCACAAGACAACTGATTTGATAAGGCAACTGGAACAATCCGTACAACGGAACGAGGCACTGATAACGTCAAGGAAGAAGGCGGTACATACTATCACCCATGAACTGCGCACACCGCTGACAGCAATAACAGGCTATGCCGGACTGATACGGAAAGAACAGTGTGAGGATAAGTCCGGGCAGTATATCCAAAACATACTGCAATCCTCCGACCGTATGCGGGATATGCTTAACACTTTGCTTGACTTCTTCCGCCTGGACAACGGCAAGGAACAGCCCCGTCTGTCACCCTGCCGGATTTCAGCAATCACGCACACACTTGAAACGGAGTTCATGCCTGTTGCCGTGAACAAAGGGCTGTCCTTGTCCGTGAAGACTGGACACGATGCCATTGTATTGACCGACAAAGAGCGAATAATACAAATCGGGAATAACCTGCTGTCAAACGCTGTCAAGTTCACAGAAGAAGGCGGTGTTTCTTTGATTACTGAATATGATAATGGAGTTCTGACACTGGTCGTTGAAGATACAGGTACAGGCATGACAGAAGAGGAACAGAAACAAGCGTTCGGTGCGTTTGAACGTCTATCAAATGCCGCCGCAAAGGAGGGTTTCGGGCTTGGGCTTGCCATAATGCGTAATATTGTGTCGATGCTTGGCGGAACAATCCGTTTAGACAGCAAGAAAGGGAAAGGCAGTCGTTTCACAGTTGAAATTTCTATGCAGGAAGCTGAAGAACAGCTTGGATATACAAGCAATACACCTGTTTATCATAACAATAAATTCCATGATGTTGTCGCCATTGACAATGATGAGGTATTACTTCTGATGCTGAAAGAGATGTATTCCCAAGAAGGAATACACTGCGACACTTGCACCGATGCTGCGGCACTGATGGAAATGATACGCCAGAAAGAATACAGCCTGTTGCTGACAGACTTGAATATGCCCGATATAAACGGTTTCGAATTGCTGGAACTGTTGCGTTCGTCCAACGTGGGCAATTCACCAACAATCCCGGTGGTTGTGGCAACCGCTTCGGGCAGTTGTAACAAAGGGGAACTATTGGCAAAAGGCTTTGCCGGATGCCTGTTCAAACCGTTCTCCATATCGGAACTGATGGAGGTTTCCGACAGGTGTGCCATAAAAGCGACACCGGACGGGAAACCGGACTTTTCCGCCTTATTGTCCTATGGCAATGAAGCCGTCATGCTGGAAAAGTTGATAACTGAAACAGAAAAGGAAATGCAGGCGGTACGGGATGCAGCAAAAGAAAAAGACCTGCAAAAGCTGGATTCCCTGATCCACCACCTGCGCAGTTCGTGGGAGGTGCTCCGTGCCGACCAACCGCTGAATGTACTTTACGGATTGCTTCGTGGCGATGCTCTCCCGGATGGTGAAGCGTTAAGCCATGCCGTGACTGCCGTGCTGGATAAGGGAGTGGAAATAATACGGTTGGCAGAAGAGGAAAGGAGAAAATACGAAGATGAATAAGACAAAAATAATTGTGGTGGAAGACAACATCGTGTATTGCGAATATGTCTGCAATATGCTGTCACGGGAGGGCTACCGCAATATGAAGGCTTACCACCTCTCAACCGCGAAGAAACATCTGCAACAGGCAACAGATAATGATATCGTGGTTGCCGACCTGCGTCTGCCTGACGGCAGTGGCATAGACCTTTTGTGCTGGATGCGAAAGGAGGGAAAGATGCAGCCCTTCATCATTATGACCGACTACGCCGAAGTTAATACCGCCGTGGAAAGCATGAAACTCGGCTCGATAGACTATATTCCCAAACAGCTTGTGGAGGATAAACTTGTCCCCCTGATCCGTTCCATACTGAAAGAACGTCAGGCAGGACAACGCCGTATGCCTATATTCGCCCGTGAAGGTTCCGCCTTTCAGAAAATCATGCACCGCATAAGGCTGGTAGCCGCCACCGATATGAGCGTGATGATATTTGGTGAGAACGGCACGGGCAAGGAGCATATTGCCCACCTGTTGCATGACAAGAGCAAACGTGCAGGCAAGCCATTTGTGGCGGTGGACTGCGGTTCACTCTCCAAAGAGCTTGCACCGTCGGCTTTCTTCGGACACGTCAAAGGTGCATTTACAGGTGCGGACAATGCCAAGAAAGGATATTTCCATGAGGCGGAAGGCGGCACGTTGTTTCTGGACGAGGTAGGAAACCTCGCGTTGGAAACCCAACAGATGTTGCTCCGTGCCATACAGGAGAGGCGGTATCGCCCGGTCGGAGACAAGGCAGACCGGAATTTCAATGTCCGCATCATCGCTGCTACCAATGAAGATTTGGAGGTATCGGTGAATGAAAAGCGTTTTCGGCAGGATCTTCTGTACCGCCTGCACGACTTCGGGATAACCGTTCCTCCGTTGCGTGACTGTCAAGAAGACATTATGCCGCTGGCAGAGTTCTTCCGTGATATGGCAAACAGAGAGCTGGAGTGTAGCGTGAGCGGGTTCAGTTCCGAAGCACGTAAAGCGTTGCTGACACACGCATGGCCGGGCAACGTGCGGGAACTTCGGCAGAAAGTTATGGGTGCTGTATTGCAGGCGCAGGAAGGTGTTGTCATGAAAGAGCATCTGGAACTTGCCGTGACGAAACCGACCTCTACTGTCAGCTTCGCCTTGCGCAATGACGCGGAGGATAAGGAGCGGATATTGCGTGCGTTGAAACAGGCAAACGGCAACCGGAGTGTCGCCGCAGAACTGCTCGGCATAGGCAGGACAACACTATACAGCAAACTTGAAGAGTATGGACTTAAATATAAATTCAAGCAATCATAGCCCGTAATTCACTGAATTTGGCTATCTTTGCATAACATTTGAGAAAAACGGCGATTGGCAGGAGCTTTTCGCCGCCAACATATAGGATAAGACCGCAAGGCGTTTCAAGCGAAAATCTGGTAAATTGGAACTACGGAGACGATTGCGTGATGCTTATGCTATGCTTACGCATAGCGTGCATTCACGTACTCTCCGTAAAGGCTTTACCAGAGCCATCGCTTGAAGGTAGTGTGAATTGCACGCTACTTTTTTACCCTTGCCTAACGAAAGGAAACGATTATGGGTAAAGTTCAGATTCTCGCCGTACTGACGATGGACGGATGTCTTTCTTCAGAGTTATATGATAAAGCACATCAGGATTTGTGCCTTGACCGTTGCGGTCTTGATGAAATCAGGAAGAAAGCCTTTTACCGTGTGACACCGGACTATTCCATTTCAATGCTGCACGAATGGAGAAAAGACTGCACAAACATCCGTTACCTCGCGGAAGCCACACCGGACACGGCAGACTATATAAACGGACTGCTGCGGATGCACGCTGTGGATGAAATCATACTATACACCGTTCCTTTCATATCCGGAAGCGGACGACATTTTTTTAAGTCGGCTCTGCCAGAGCAACACTGGACGCTTTCCTCTTTGAAAAGCTATCCCAACGGTGTATGTCGCATTATCTATATCCTTGATAAAAAAGCAAGATAGCCAAAATGTGCGGCAAGCATACATTTCTATTTTCAGGAATAGAATAAATGTTCCGATTACAAACAATTTAAGTCGGAGATAATTTGTCCTTGTGAAAAAATACTGAATTTTATACCTCTGAAATCCAGCACTTTGTAAAATTGAGTGTTGGATTTTTTATTTTCTGCCGCGTTTTTTGCCAATTATATTCATGTGCGCACGCAGAAAACAAAGTGTAATTTTCAAAATTGACAGAACCATGAATTATTTCTTGCTGGCGGAAACCGACTTTTTCCGCCTGATAAACGAAGCCGGCGACTGCAATATGGAAACGGCATACACGGCTTTCGCCACCCAAGTGATCGAACTGTGCAACGGCGGCATGGACATGAACCTTACCGTCATCGCGCTTGCCTACATCGAAATCGAGTTGCAGCACCATCCCGTACGTAATCTGTCAGAAGAAAAAAGAGAGATTGCCGCCTACGTCAGCAAGGCTCTGTCTTTCGTAAGAAAGATGCAGAAATTCCTTGCCACGCCCCAAGTGCCACCACTAATATCCGCCAACAACGCAACAGAAACCACCGCCAGCCTTCTTCAATGGACGGGCAATGCCATCGACCTCGTGGAACTTATCTACGGCATAGACGTGATGGGCTGCATCAACAACGGCAATATGCCGCTCAAACAGCTCGCCCCACTTCTCTATAAGATATTCGGGGTTGATTCTAAAGACTGCTACCGCTTCTACACTGATATCAAACGCCGGAAGAACGAAAGCCGCACCTATTTCATTGACAGGATGCAGGAAAAACTGAACGAGAGAATGTTGCGTGATGAGGAGTTGGAGCGGATGAGAAAATAAAAAAATATCCATTACATATGAGAAGACAGGAATACTCGTATCCTGTCTTTTTATTTTCATTTAATTATATATTAATTAGCACAATATATGTGAGTTTTTCATTCCTATAAGGACAAATTTCAGAAACGTATGTCTGGTAAATTATTGAGTCATCATAGTATGAACATATATCATTACTAAAAACAATGAAACAACTTCCATAAGATTGTGGTTGTAAAAATCGCCATTTAATAGCCCGTTTTTTTTGTAAAATTCGCCAATTAAAAAAATATGATTATCTTTGCATTATATTTTATAAGGTATGGAAACAGTAAATAGAATACTTCAAGAGAAGATTACAGCACGAATCGCGCCCAATAAAGCAGTACTGATTTTTGGTGCTCGCCGTGTTGGTAAAACGGTAATGATGCGTAAAATTGTGGACAACTATTCAGGTAGGACGATGATGCTCAACGGCGAAGACTACGACACATTAGCACTATTGGAGAATCGCTCAATAGCCAATTATCGGCATTTATTGGATGGTATTGATTTGCTGGCTATTGATGAGGCACAGAACATACCACAAATCGGTAGTATTCTGAAGTTGATAGTTGATGAAATACCGGGAATAAGTGTCTTGGCAAGTGGTTCTTCGTCATTCGATTTGCTGAATAAGACTGGTGAACCGTTGGTCGGCCGCAGTACGCAATTTCTCCTTACACCATTCTCGCAACGGGAAATCGCACAGACGGAAACGGCACTTGAAACCCGCCAGAACCTCGAAGCGCGCTTGATTTACGGTTCCTATCCCGAAGTAGTAATGATGGAGAACTATGAACGTAAAACAGACTACCTACGTGATATTGTCGGTGCATACCTGCTTAAAGATATCTTAGCAATTGACGGCTTAAAAAATTCGAGCAAGATGCGCGATCTACTGCGATTGATAGCTTTTCAGTTGGGCAGCGAAGTTTCTTACGAAGAGTTAGGTAAACAACTCGGCATGAGCAAGACGACCGTTGAAAAATACCTCGACCTATTGGAAAAGGTCTTCGTTATCTATCGTCTGGGGGCTTATTCGCGTAACCTACGCAAGGAGGTTACAAAAGCTGGCAAGTGGTACTTCTACGACAACGGCATTCGCAATGCCATTATCGGGGCTTTCTCACCGCTGGCCATTCGGCAGGATGTCGGTGCGCTGTGGGAGAACTACATCATCGGAGAGCGGCGCAAAGCGAACTTCAATGAGGGACTGCACAGGGAGTTCTATTTCTGGCGCACCTACGACAAACAGGAAATCGACCTGATTGAGGAGAGTGCCGACAGTCTTACCGCCTTGGAGTTCAAGTGGGGAAATAAAATGCCGGCCGCACCGAAAGCCTTCCAAGAAGCCTATCCCTATGCCGAGTTTCATGTGGTAAATCGGGAGAATTATTTGGAGTTCGTATAATCAATAAATTACGTATATGGAAACAAAACTACAATCCAAACAGCAATATCCGCGGTTTATCCAAAATAAACCGTGTGGTATTGACAAATTCGATGGAGGTTCGCAAGAAAGGTTGGCAAAAACTATTGCTCGCCATTTTTGTCAGAATGATTCATTGGATGAGGAATGTACTTTACCTCGAATTATCGGCATCGAAGGTATTTGGGGATCTGGAAAATCCAACGTGGTTAAAATGTTGGAACGTGAATTATCAGACGACTATTACTTTTTTGAGTATGACGCATGGGGACATCAAGAGGACTTGCAACGCCGCTCTATATTGGAATTGCTTACAAGCAAACTTATTGATGATGGTATCCTATCTGGAAATGCAACAATAAAAGTCAAAGGTGGAGGTACGAAAACCGTATCATGGTCTGAAAAGCTGAAATATTTATTAGCCCGTAAAACGGAGACCGTAACCGAAAAATATCCCCTTATCAGTAATGGTATGGTTGCGGCATTTTTGGTTGCAGTTTTAACTCCGATATTTACATTTATTGCGTATGCAGTAAAACCTACACCCACAACATGGTGGTTTTCTTTATTGTCTATTATCATAGCTGCACTGCCAGTTCTTATTGCATTGTGCGTTTGGAAATGGGCATATAGCAAAGATCATAAATATGGATGGAGTTATATGTTAGCTATTTATCAAGATAAAGTCGAAAAGGACGTTTGCTATGAGACTTTGAGCGAAGACGAACCAACGGTTTACGAGTTCAAAACATGGATGCAAGACATTTCTGATTTTATCAAGGAAAAAGGACAACGTAAATTAGTCCTTGTTTTTGACAACATGGATCGTCTCCCCGCTGAAAAAGTAAAAGAATTATGGTCTTCTATCCATACGTTCTTCGCCGATAGCGGTTTTGAAAATGTTTGGGCTGTTATTCCTTTCGATGAAACACATTTAGCTTGTGCATTCGGAGATGAGACCGACGAACAAACGAAACAACTGACCAAGTATTTTATCAATAAAACTTTCCCTATTGTTTATCGTGTTGCTCCTCCTGTTATTACCGACTATCGAAGTATATTCAACAAACTGTTTGTTGAAGCATTTGGAGAAACAGAAAATGAAGCGAAAGAAACTATAAATCGGATATTCAGATTGGTAAATCCTAATGCCAATGTTAGGGAAATTATATCATATATCAATGAGATGGTCGCTCTTAAACAAGAGTGGTGTAACGAAATTTTGATGATAAACATAGCATTGTTCTGTTTGAAGAAGACGGATATTCTGGCAAATCCAGTAGAACAAATATTGTCCGGCGACTATCTGAATGGCATTCAAACAATAATTAACAATGATCTGCAAACACAACGCGAAATTGCAGCTTTGGTATATGGTGTCGATGTTGAAGATGCTCGACAAATTCCATTGAAAAAATATATTGAAGGCTGCATCAACGGAGAAGAAGACCACGACATAAATCAATATGCAGAGACTAATAAACAATTTGACACTGTATTAGAAGAAGTTATACAATGTATGGACAATGCGCTTATCGATAAGATTATACATTGTTTGCATAAATTAACTCGAAAGAGCGATGTTATTCTGCGTGTATGGCAAAGAATAGCACAATTGAAATTAAAAGAATCCATAGAGAAGCAGGTGTTCCCTGTCGAATACCAAGAACTGCTGTTGCATTTAGACACGGAAAGCCAAAACCATGTGATTGCTCAATTATATAAGAAGATAGTTCGGTTCAATGACTTCAATGGCGGCGACTATTTCAAAACGTTAGATGCAATAGACAGGTTTATTGCGCAAAATAAGTTGGCGTGCGATTTTACGTCATTGATTGAAGCAAAAACAGTCAAGCCAAATACATTTATCGATTATATTCAAGCTGCAAATGCAACAGATGCTGCCTATCGGGATAACGCGACAACTAAAGCATATAAATATTATCAAGTAGCAACAAATTCGGAGGCGCTCGATAATTATTTGGCAAACTTACTACCCGATAATTTCGACCATGCAGATATTGTAAAAACGTTAAAAGATAATTCTACCTATACGTTTCCAACGCTTTTGCAAGCGATCACGAATTGCATTGATGAACAGAATGTAAATAAAGATAATATAGGGGCTATATTTACAACCTATCGTTTATTGGCATCTGACGAAGAAAGACCTTTACCTGTAACGTTAGATTCAACCTACATAAATCAGTTGCATTCTGAATTAGAAACTGATGGCCGAAACATTAAAGAGTCTGGATATTACGATTTAGTCGCCATGCAATTGGCACATGGTCATTCCGTTTCCTTAATAGAGGGTGGAGATATAAAATATGTTGCAGAACTCATGGACTATTATGTGGATCATGGAGACTTATTAGTAAATAGTGTGGGATGGAATATACCGCTATTAAATGAAACACTACAATACATGGTAAATCATAAACTTGGCTATAAATTATTGCTCTCAGACATATTGCCCCAATTTGAAGATATTAAGAACAGAATAGGTGTAACGGATGAGGTATTTATCGAGCATTTAGCAGAGTGGAATACCGATTTGGATAAGTATATCACTAAGAACAATATTAAAGATGTAATTCCTGACGCATCTTTTTACGATTTGACCACTAAAATAAGCAATGTCCTGACCGATCATATCAATAAAATAGCGTTCGAAGCGTTGTCTGAAATAAGTGTTGATACATTATACGCCCAAAGAACAGCACATACATCATATTATTGGTTTGTCGCAATAAAACATTTACTGGCTAAAATCAAATCCTTGCCAGATAACTTGACTGAATTTGGCAAAAAGATTCTGATGGATATTGCTTCTGGAACTCAAAGTTTGAATCCTTTCCCTAATTGTTTCAAGAATATAGTTGAAAGATTGGATAAACGAAAAATTAAATCGACAGTTACCGATATAAGAAATGATTTCTGCATCGGTAAAAAGACTATCAATGCAATAAAGTTTCAATTTTTCGAAACATGGCTTAGATCGCATGGTAATTTGAAAAGTCAAGCTGGAGACGTTATTGATAAAATAGTGAAACCTGTAATTTCCGATGGGGCATGCCGTTCATTGATTCTGCAAAACAAAGATTTTTATATGGATTTAATAAATACAGCAGGGGATGATGCTTATGAATTGAAAAAGAGTCTCCGAAACCTCATACAAAAAGATTCAGATCCGCAATTGGTTAAATTTGTCAATTCGATAGATTCAGTACCTGAGGTTGAAACCGCGTAAGTATTTGTCTAACAAGTCCGAATTTTACGATTTTACCCGTCAGAACTGAAGTGCCCCCCAAAAAAATTGTATCCAACTTTTGGGGGTCACTTCAAACTTCGATAGGGATAATTTTCAATTTTGGGGACTTGTTAGACAGTCTCATTATCTGGTAGCAGTTTACACAGCACCGGATCGTTTTTGATACGCTCCAGTTCCTCCTGCACAATCTGCTTCACCTCTTCCTTGATGCGCCGGTAGTTCGCCTGCACCGTTTCCTTCATGCGGTCGTTGCCGTCCTCGTCCGTGAAGTTTGTAATGACGGGAATTTTCTTGTAGGCACTTTCTTCCCGTTTCACCTTTTCGGCATCCACCACAATCTCGCAATGAAAAATCTTCTGCTCGATACGCTCGTTGAAGTTGTCGGATACAGAACCGACAAACATTCCCTGCGTAAGCCCGGAAATCTTACTCGGTGGAATGAGCGCGTCCATCTGCGTGTTGATGGAGGTGGAAACATCCTGCCGGTTGATGGAGATGGACTGCCGTTTCTGCAACACCTTACCGAACCGCTCGGAGAGCGTCTTGGCTGTTTCCCCCACCACCTGACCGGAGAAAATATTGCCGACAGTGTTCATCACCACTTTCGCCTCTTTGTCCCCGTAGTCACGCACTAACTGGCTGAAATCCTGAAAGCCCAGACACACGGCAACCTTGTTGCTTCGGGCGGTAGCTATAAGATTGTCCAACCCTTTGAAGTATATTGTGGGCAACTCGTCGATGATGACCGATGACTTCAGCATCCCCTTCTTGTTGATGAGCTTCACGATACGGGAATTATACAGACCGAGTGCCGCACCGTAGATATTCTGACGGTCGGGATTGTTACCCACGCAGAGGATTTTCGGCTCTTCGGGATTGTTGATGTCCAGCGTAAACTCGCTGTCTGACATCACCCAGTAGAGCTGCGGTGAAATCATCCTCGAAAGCGGGATTTTTGCCGACGCTATCTGACCCATGAGCTGCTCCGCAGCCCCTCCAAGCCACGCATCCATGAACGGCGAAAGGTAGTTCTCCAGCTCCGGATAAGAGGTCAGTATCGGAAATATATCCTCGTAACGGCGGTTCAGAAACTCGATAGCATGGGGAAACGTGCAAAACTTCCCGTTCTGATAGATTTTGAGATACCAGATAATACTGGCAAACAGAATGATAGGTGACTCCACGAAGAAGTCGCCCTGCTTTTGCACCCACGTTTTATTGAGGTTGAGCATTATTGTGTAGGCACTCTCATAGGCATCCGTAATATCTTCCATAAAATCCGGGTGAATGGGATTGCACCGATGAGAGCGTCGCGGGTCGTCGAAGTTGATCACATAGAACTTCGGCTTTACCTTGTAGCCGTCCGGGTGGTTCAGCAAATGGTTGTAGGCAATAGTAGATAGGTCGGGATACTTGAAATCGTAGATGTATTGACTAAAGCCCTTTTCAATCTGTTGCTTGATAAAATTGTTTACCACGGCATAGGACTTGCCGCTGCCCGGCGTACCCAACACGATGGACGCACGGAAGGGATTAACTACATTGATCCAACCGTTGTTCCAGCGTTTCCTGTAATAGAAACGTGTCGGCAGATTGACCGAATACTCGCTTTCGATAAGCCTCGTTTCCTGCATGAAACTCTCGTTCTCGTTGTTGAAAACATCCTCCATCAAATTGTGTTTCAACAGGCGGCTCATCCACAGACCACCCATCAACAGGCAGACATAGCCCGTTCCAATGGTAAGGACATACAGTCCCGTCACCGCTTCAAGCGGCAGCGGCAGGGGCAGCAACCACCAGTTCAGGAAAAACAGCACGAACCCGACGGCAAATGCTGTCCAGATTCTCCCCCAAGTGATTTTCTCACCCTTGACACCCTTCGTACCCAGACAGGACAAGGCAAGCAAAAGGACGGAAAACAGCTTCGTGTAGAGAATGGAATGGAACAGCCCCGCCGTGCGGTCGAAGTTCAGAAGGATTTTGTCCACCACGCCGATGTTCACGCCCCACAGCCGGATGGCTTCGTAGCAGAACCAGTACACGTTCATGACCACTAAAATGATACTCACGGCACGCAGAAAATCCATGATTTTCGCCAATGCCCTCAAATCGTCTTCTTGTTGTGACATACATTGATTTTTTAATTGTTGATACTCTGATTACATACCCAAGCCCTTGCGTTTTTTCTTCTTTTTGCGCTTCATCGCCCGGATGAAAGCCTCTTCCTCGGCATCTACCGCCGGACCTTCGGGAGTGAGCAAGCCCATACCGCCCGATATATCTTCACTGTCGTAGGCGGTCTGCCCGTGTGCCTTGTCCGCAGCATCCACAGGGATGGATAGCGGTATCGGCGGTTGTCCGGCGTATGGCAGGGTGAAGTGTTCCTGCAAGGCATTCGCCGAAAGCTCCTTACCCATGCGCGAACCGTTCAGCACGCATCCCGTGCGGTGGTCGATGAAGGTAGCCCCATAGATGCGCCCTTCCTCTGTGTAGCGCAGTACGGTGTCGATGCCCTTCTCTTTGAGTTGGGATACAAATTTGTCCTTGTCATAAGTGCCTTGCAGCACGGAAAGGACGGTGCGTTTCGTCATGTCTGCCAGTTTCCTATCCTTGATTTCCGATTTGGAACGGACAAACTTCTTCTGTACGGCTTCATAGCCTGCGGACTTCCCGAAAAGCGAGGATTTGAACGGGTTGCCCACCTTGTTACCCTTGTCGTCCGTGACGGAATAGACCAGCCCGTGATACTCCCGTCCGCGCACGTTGCCCCTCGCTTCCTCCACCGTCATATTATATAAGGAAAGGAGCGCACGGTATTCGCCCATCGTCTGGAAACGGTACTGCCCATTCAGAGCCTTCACGGTGTTGCCTACCTGCTTCTTCACATCACCTGCCGATGCGGCCACCTTGCGCAACGGATTATCCAATCTCTGATTTTTACGTTCTGCCGGATGCAATCCGTACTTCTGTTCCAGTTCCCTGCGGATACGGTCGCTGCGGCGGTAGAGAAAATCCCGGTTGAGCCTTTTCCCGTTCTCGTCCACGTTGACCGTCACGATGTGCAGGTGGTGGCGGTCGATGTCCTCGTGCTTGAATACAAGATAAGGCTGGTTTCCGAAACCGAGTTTTTCCAGATACTCGCGGGCGATATTCTGCAACTCAATATCGGTCAGCACATCCTCCGGGTGCGGGTTGAGAGAGATATGCACCACCGGCTTCTCGATCTTCATCTGCGGTGGCAGGAAGGTGAGAAAACCCTCCATCGCCTTGCCTATGTCCACCGTTCCCGAACCGTCATTGTAGATGCGGTTGGTGGTGAGAAGCCGCCCCTGCGCCTCGTTAATCTTCTCCCCGTTGTAGGCAATCGCGCCGTACAACGAACTTCCTACACTGATTTTTGCGACCATTTTGCCTCCATTTCCCTTGAAAGTTCCACAATCCGGCGGCTCAGTTTCACGAGTTCGACGGTGTGTTGCTCTAATTTGTAGAGCAACGCCATCGCCTTTTTCTCTGAAAAATGCAGCCTCAGTTCCTTCACGACTTGGTTGTAATTCGTACCCACGGCACGGAATTGTGCATGAAAATCCGACAGTTTGGTGTAATAGTCCACCAACGTCTTGTCCACCTTCAGCACCTTGAACGGTTGCCCGAAGAAGTGCGCTTTGAGGAAAACAGACCGTGCATAGACACCCGATTTTCCGAACATGGCGAGGAAACGGTTGTGTTCCTCCTCGTTGAAACGGACGGTGTACCGGTACACCGCCGGATCAAGTTTGGGATTTCTCCCTGATTTGCTTTTCCTTTTCTCTTTCATATTACTTTGGATTTAGCGGATTGACGGCATAAGCCGCCGCTTCGGATTACAGCACCGCAGTTCTGAAAGGCTTCCCGACTTCGGAGGGAAAGCCCGCCCCCTGCAAGGGCAAGTGCTTTTCGTGGCTGCTCAAAATATTTTGAGCGGCTGAAAAGACATCTTGCTATGTTCAGGTGAACATAAAAATCCGTCAGGGGACGGATTGGGAAAATACCTTTCAGGACTCCGGGCCGCGCGTCATCGGCGAACCCTGCTGTCCGGGTGCAAAGTTACGCCCTTAAAGCGGTATCGGACAGATGCTTGACCCGGTCAATGACTGCCAACCGGCGCAACGTGCCGCCACTTGCCGGAGAAGTGATACAGGTTCCAAAATATACTTGTTTATTTGCAGCATGATTCAAGAAACGAACGATTTGAAGATATGATAAACGGAACATTCAAATACCCGGAAATCCGCTTCTTCGGATACTTGCCGAAACGGATACCCGAACCGTCGGAAACCCGGTTCTCCGACAATTCGGTGACGTATGGATTCAATGACTTCATGACGCAATGTCGTCAATCACCATTTGTCCGACGCACCGCTTCACCACAGAACCGGATACGCGACGACCCGCCTGCGTGTGTAGTCACGGAAGCGGATGGTGCGACAGCCAAATCCGTATGGAAACAGAAAAACAAATCATCAACAATTAAAATAAATGGAACTATGAGTAAGGAAATCTTCGTTGCATTCGCAACACAGAAAGGTGGCATCGGCAAATCCACTGTCACGGCACTTGCCGCCAGCTACCTGCACAACGTGAAAGGCTACAATGTCGCCGTCGTGGACTGCGACGACCCGCAGCACAGCATCCACGGGCTGCGCGAACACGAAATGGGGCTTATCGACAGCAGCACCTACTTCAAGGCTCTCGCTTGCGACCATTTCCGCCGGATCAAAAAGAACGCCTACACCATCGTCAAAAGCAATGCGGTGAACGCCCTCGACGATGCCGAGAGGATGATTGCCACTGAGGACGTGAAACCCGACGTGGTGTTCTTCGACATGCCCGGCACACTCCGAAGCAACGGCGTGATAAAGACGCTCTCGCAGATGGACTACATTTTCACTCCGCTGAGTGCCGACCGCTTTGTCGTGGAGAGTACCCTGAAATTCGTCACGATGTTCCGCGACAGGCTGATGACTACCGGACAGGCGAAAACAAAGGGGCTGCATCTGTTCTGGACGATGGTGGACGGCAGGGAGAGGAACGACTTGTACGGCATCTACGAGGAAGTGATAGCCGAAATGGGCTTTCCGGTACTTTCCACCCGCTTGCCCGACAGCAAGAAGTTCCGCCGTGACCTTTCGGAAGAGCGCAAGAGCGTTTTCCGCTCCACCATCTTCCCGATGGACACGGCACTGCTGAAAGGGAGTGGCATCCGGGAGTTTTCCGAAGAGATAAGCGACATCATCAGACCGCAGTGAGCATGGGCAGCAGGAAAGTGAACACGGAAGGCATCGACGAGGAACTGCTGTTAGCCTCCATCGGGCGGCGCACACAGGACGGGACACTGCGCCCCGCACAGGAAGTACCCGCAGCTGCACCGACCGAAGAGGACACCGCCGCACCGGAACCATCTCCTGTGCAACCCGTAACACGGGAAAAAGCGCAGAGGGAAAGTGGACGCCGGAAAAGGCAGGACGAGGACTACAACGAGCTATTCCTGCGCCGCAACGAGATAAAGACCCGCCAATGTGTCTATATCAGCCGTGACGTCCACGGCAAGATCCTCAGAATCGTGAACGACATCGCCGGAGGGGAAATCTCAGTAGGCGGATATGTGGATACCGTGCTGCGCCAGCATCTGGAACAGCACAAGGAGAGAATCAACGAACTGTACAAGAAACAACGTGAAGATCTGATTTGAAAATGGAAAAAGAAATGACACCGAATGAAAAAAGACCACAGCAAGACTGCGGAGGTATGTTTACCCAAGTGCAGGCGAGTGTGGAAATACTGTCGCCTGTCCCGGTAAGCGGCAAATGCAGTGAGAAGGACTATGAACGCCTGTTCATCCGCGACCCGGAAGTAAAGGCACGTGAGGGGAAGATGGCGTATGTGCGCCCGGAGTACCACGAGCGTATCATGCGTATCACCCGTGTAATCGGGCATGACCGGCTTACGCTGTCCGCTTACATCGACCATGTGCTGACGCACCACTTCAACCAGTGCGAAGATGCGATAAAGAGCCTTTATGCCCGAAATTACAATTCAGTATTCTAACCAAAAACGGAAGGATATGAATTACACAATCAGCATGACAGACATTCTGCTGGCGGTATCGGTCGGCTGCAACCTCTGGTTCCTGTTCCTGCTCCTTTACGAGCGCATCATGGACACGCGGATTGTCCGCTTCTTCAAGGGCATTGTCGGATTATGGCGGTCACTGGACGGGAATGAGGCTAAACGCATAGCGGCACACGAGGAAGTCCCTGCGGAAAAGGCGGACATCATCGGCAAGAGCCGTTTCAGGATGGCATCCACCCGGACAACCGCTGCCATACCGACGCAAGAAGCCGCCACTATTGAAAAAGGCATTGAGCTGTCGGAGGAAGAGGCTACTTTTGACGACGGAAAAACGGGAAACGCATCCCGCCCGGCACAAGTCCCGGAGGAAAAACTCGATGAGACCTTCACGAGCATACCGCCGGAGGAACTGGGATACGGGGACGACGAACCGGAAGAGGACGCCTCGGACACGCCACGGGCTTCGGGCAGCAGCTTTGACGAGATTGACGACGCCTGCAAGACCGCCAAAAACCCGGACGCGACACAGGCGGAACGTGAAAAGGCGGCTAAGGTGTTCACCGACATGGAGGGCACGGAGTTGTACGAGAAAATGATGGAAGGCTCTTCGGAGATAGGCATCCGCATCAAGGGGCTTATCGAGATTCGGCTGAAGAAATCTGAAAAGGAGTTCGTCGTGCCGGACAACATCGAGGAGTTCGACATTCGCAACTATGTATGACAACAATAAAAGAAATGAACATGAAAGAATGACATCAACCCACGCGGCGAGGAAACGCAAGGCGCATCCCCATCCGCAACGGACACGCCCACGTCCGTGGAAACAAACGGGCATCCACTAAAACCAAAGTAAAGAAACAAAGTATCAACCGCCCGACAAAGGACCATCCACCCTTTTGACGGCAAAAAACAAGAACAGTTTATGAACAAGAACATCTTGAAAAACAGAAAAGCAATCCTCTCCGCGGCACTTGTCATCGCCGCAACCGCCTCCGCTTTCGCGCAGGGAAACGGCATCGCGGGCATCAACGAAGCCACCTCTATGGTGAGTTCTTATTTCGACCCCGGAACTAAACTGATATACGCCATCGGTGCAGTCGTCGGGCTTATCGGGGGCGTAAAAGTGTACGGCAAGTTTTCATCGGGCGACCCCGACACCAGCAAGACAGCCGCCTCGTGGTTCGGCGCGTGCATCTTCCTGATTGTTGCCGCCACCATCCTGCGCTCATTCTTCCTTTAATAAATAATGTATGGCTGAATACCCAATCAACAAGGGTATCGGCCGTCCGGTAGAGTTCAAGGGCTTGAAGGCACAGTACCTCTTCATCTTCTGCGGAGGTCTGCTGGCTCTCTTCGTCCTGTTCGTCATCCTCTACATGGTCGGTATCGACCAGTGGATATGTATCGGCTTCGGCGCGGCATCGTCCTCCCTCCTTGTATGGCAGACCTTCGCGCTGAACGCCCGGTACGGTGAACACGGGCTGATGAAATTAGGAGCGGCACGGAGCCATCCCCGATACCTTATCAACCGGCGGCGGATAACCCGTCTGTTCAAACGACAACGAAAGGAAGAAAGACAATGAGGAATACATCGAAAATGACAACACTGGAAAACAGGTTCCCACTTTTAGCGGTGGAGCATGGCTGCATCATCTCAAAGGACGCCGACATCACGGTGGCTTTCGAGGTGGAACTACCGGAACTTTACACCGTGACGGGTGCGGAGTACGAGGCGATACACAGTTGCTGGTGCAAGGCTATCAAGGTGCTGCCGGACTACTCCGTCGTCCACAAACAGGACTGGTTCATCAAGGAACGCTACAAACCGGAGCTTCAGAAGGACGACATGAGCTTTTTAAGCCGCTCTTTCGAGCGTCACTTCAACGAGCGTCCGTACCTGAAACACACCTGCTACCTCTACCTGACCAAGACAACAAAGGAGCGTAACCGGATGCAGAGCAATTTCAGCACGCTGTGCCGGGGACATATCATCCCGAAGGAGCTGGACAGGGAAACCACGACCAAGTTCTTGGAAGCCTGCGAACAGTTCGAGCGCATCATGAACGACAGCGGGCTTGTCAGGCTGCGCCGCCTCTCCACCGATGAGATTGTGGGTACTGAGGGAAAGACGGGACTTATTGAACGCTACTTCTCGCTCATGCCGGAAGGTGACACCACCTTGCAGGACATCGAGCTTTCGGCAAGGGAGATGCGCATCGGCGACAACCGCCTGTGTCTGCACACCCTCTCCGACGCGGAAGACCTGCCGGGCAAGGTGGCTACCGACACCCGTTACGAGAAGCTCTCCACCGACCGGAGTGACTGCCGACTGTCATTCGCCTCCCCGGTGGGGCTTCTGCTCTCCTGCAACCATATCTACAACCAGTATGTGCTGATAGACAACAGTGAGGAAACCTTGCAGAAGTTCGAGAAGTCCGCCCGTAACATGCAGTCGCTATCTCGCTATTCAAGGAGCAACAGCATCAACCGCGAGTGGATAGACCAATACCTGAACGAAGCCCATTCCTACGGACTGACCTCGGTACGGGCACACTTCAACGTCATGGCGTGGAGCGACGATGCGGAGGAACTGAAGCATATCAAGAACGACGTGGGCAGCCAGTTGGCAAGCATGGAATGCGTGCCGCGCCACAACACCATCGACTGCCCGACACTCTACTGGGCGGCGATACCCGGCAATGCGGCGGACTTCCCGGCGGAAGAGAGTTTCCACACCTTCATCGAACAGGCGGTGTGCCTGTTCACAGAGGAAACCAACTACCGCAGCTCGCTCTCGCCCTTCGGCATCAAGATGGTGGACAGGCTCACGGGAAAACCGCTGCACCTTGACATCTCCGACCTGCCCATGAAGCGAGGTATCACGACCAACCGCAACAAGTTCGTGCTGGGTCCTTCGGGCAGCGGCAAGTCTTTCTTCATGAACCACCTCGTGCGCCAATATTATGAGCAAGGCGCACATGTGGTATTGGTGGACACGGGAAACTCCTATCAGGGCTTGTGCGGCATGATCCGACGCAAGACAGGCGGAGCGGACGGTGTGTATTTCACCTACACGGAAGATAAGCCCATCAGCTTCAACCCGTTCTACACCGACGATTACATCTTCGACGTGGAGAAGAAGGACAGCATCAAGACCCTGTTGCTGACGCTCTGGAAGTCGGAGGACGACAAGGTGACAAAGACGGAGAGCGGCGAGCTGGGCAGTGCCGTGAGTGCCTATATTGAGCGCATCCAATCCGACCGTAGCATCGTGCCGTCGTTCAACACCTTCTACGAGTATATGCGTGACGACTACCGCAAGGAACTGGCACAGCGTGACATCAAGGTGGAGAAGTCCGACTTCAACATCGACAACATGCTCACCACCATGCGGCAGTATTACCGGGGCGGGCGTTACGATTTCCTGCTCAACTCCACGGAGAACATCGACCTGCTCGGCAAGCGGTTCATCGTCTTCGAGATAGATTCGATTAAAGAAAACCGCGAACTGTTCCCCGTCGTGACCATCATCATCATGGAAGCCTTCATCAACAAGATGCGGCGGCTGAAAGGCGTGCGGAAACAGCTTATCGTGGAAGAGGCTTGGAAGGCCCTCTCATCGGCGAACATGGCTGAATATCTGCGCTATATGTATAAGACGGTCAGAAAATATTACGGCGAGGCAATCGTGGTGACGCAGGAGGTGGACGACATTATCAGTTCTCCGGTGGTCAAAGAGAGCATTATCAACAACTCGGATTGTAAAATCCTGCTTGACCAAAGGAAATATATGAACAAGTTCGACCAGATACAGGCGTTGCTCGGACTGACGGAAAAGGAGAAGTCGCAGATACTCTCCATCAACATGGCGAACAACCCTTCACGGCTCTACAAGGAGGTGTGGATAGGCTTGGGCGGCACGCAGTCGGCGGTCTATGCCACGGAGGTCAGCGCGGAAGAGTATCTGGCGTACACCACCGAGGAAACGGAAAAAGTGGAGGTTTACCGTCTGGCGGAGAAGCTGGGCGACGACATCGAAGCCGCCATCCGGCAGCTTGCCGAAAGGCGGAGAAACAAGGAATAACTAAAAAACAGAATGTATCAACCAAAAAAGAAAAACGCGTATGAATTTACCAAAAGTGAAAATGCTGCAAGTCAGCAAGTGCCTTATCGGATTGGCGGTCATGATGCTGCAATCCTGCGACGTGGCCGACAACCGCCGCGACATGCTGTGCGGGAACTGGGAGAGCGTGGAGGGAAAACCTGACGTGCTTATCTACAAGGAGGGCGAAGCCTACAAAGTGACGGTGTTCCGTCGTAGCGGTCTGCGCCGCAAGCTCAAGCCGGAAACCTATCTCTTGCAGGAGGAGAACGGCAACCTGTTCATGAACACCGGCTTCCGCATCGACGTGTCCTACAACGAGGCCACGGATGTGCTGACTTTCTCGCCAAACGGGGACTATGTGCGGGTGAAGCCGCAGCCGGGACATCCGACCGAAGAATAACAACCACTAAAATCCAAAGTAACATGAGAACAAGAATAACAATGATTATCTGCCTGTGCCTGCTTTTCGCGGGCAGGGCAAGCGCACAGTGGGTCGTAAGCGATCCGGGCAATCTAGCGCAGGGCATCATCAATGCCTCCAAAAACATCATCCATACCTCCAAGACCGCCACGAACATGGTGAGCAACTTTCAGGAGACGGTGAAAATCTATCAGCAGGGCAAGAAGTATTACGATGCCCTCAAATCGGTGAACAATCTGGTCAAGGACGCCCGCAAGGTGCAGCAGACCATCCTGATGGTGGGCGACATCACAGACATCTATGTGAACAGTTTCCAACGGATGCTCCGTGACGGGAATTTCAGACCCGAAGAGCTTTCCGCAATCGCTTTCGGCTACACGAAACTGCTGGAGGAAAGCAACGAAGTGTTGACGGAACTCAGGAACGTGGTGAACATCACCACGCTCTCCATGACCGACAAGGAGCGCATGGACGTGGTGGAACGCTGCCACTCGAAGATGAAGCGTTACCGCAACCTCGTGAGCTACTACACGAACAAGAACATCTCCGTGAGTTACCTGCGTGCGAAAAAGAAGAACGACCTCGACCGCATCATGGGGCTGTACGGGAACATGAACGAAAGATACTGGTAGCCTATGAAGTTCGACAACCTTCATCAGATTTTACGTTCACTTTATGAGCAGATGATGCCGCTGTGTGGGGACATGGCTGGTGTGGCGAAAGGCATCGCCGGGCTGGGTGCGCTGTTCTACGTCGCCTACCGGGTATGGCAGTCGCTGGCGAGAGCTGAACCGATAGACGTATTCCCGATGCTCCGTCCTTTTGCCATCGGTCTGTGCATCATGTTCTTCCCGACTGTGGTGCTGGGCACGATAAACAGCATCCTCTCACCCGTCGTACAGGGCACGGCAAAGATGCTGGAGGCGGAAACGCTGGACATGAACCGATACCGGGAGCAGAAGGACAAACTGGAATACGAGGCGATGGTACGCAACCCCGAAACCGCCTACCTCGTGTCCAACGAGGAATTTGACAAGCAACTGGAGGAACTCGGCTGGTCGCCCTCCGACATGGTGACGATGGCGGGAATGTATATCGACCGGGGAATGTACAACATGAAGAAGAGCATCCGCGACTTCTTCCGCGAGATACTCGAACTGCTGTTCCAAGCCGCCGCCCTCGTGATAGACACCGTCCGCACCTTCTTTCTCGTGGTGCTGGCGATTCTCGGTCCGATAGCCTTCGCCCTGTCGGTATGGGACGGTTTCCAAAACACGCTCACGCAGTGGATATGCCGCTATATACAGGTCTATCTGTGGCTACCGGTATCGGACATGTTCAGCACCATACTGGCGAAGATACAGGTTCTGATGCTGCAAAACGACATCGAGCGGATGCAGGCAGACCCGAACTTCTCGCTGGATTCGAGCGACGGGGTGTATATCGTATTCCTCTGCATCGGCATCATCGGCTACTTTACCATTCCCACCGTTGCGGGCTGGATTATCCAAGCCGGAGGCATGGGCGGTTACGGTCGCAACGTGAACCAGATGGCGGGACGAGCCGGAAGCATGGCGGGCAGCGTGGCGGGTGCAGCCGCAGGAAACGCAGTCGGACGTGTCGGCAAATTGCTGAAATAATCAATGTGCAATCATAAATTGGAAAATATAAATGGAATTCAAATCACTTAGAAACATCGAATCGTCGTTCAGGCAGATACGCCTGTTCGGTATCGTCTTCCTCTCGCTGTGCGCCGTGGTGACGGTGTGGAGCGTGTGGAACTCCTACCGTTTCGCAGAGAAGCAACGGGAGAAAATCTATGTGCTGGACAACGGCAAGAGCCTGATGCTCGCCTTGTCTCAGGATTTGTCGCAGAACCGCCCGGCGGAGGCACGGGAACATGTGCGCCGTTTCCACGAGATGTTCTTCACGCTATCACCTGAAAAAAGCGCGATTGAACACAACGTGAAACGTGCCTTGCTGCTGGCGGACAAGAGCGTGTACCACTATTATTCGGACTTCGCGGAGAAGGGGTACTACAACCGCATCATCGCCGGGAACATCAACCAAGTGCTGAAGGTGGACAGCGTGGTGTGCGACTTCAACGCCTATCCCTACCGTGCCGTGACCTACGCCACACAGAAAATCATCCGGCAGAGCAACGTCACCGAGCGCAGCCTCGTGACCACCTGCCGCCTGCTGAACGCATCGCGGTCGGATGACAACCCGAACGGTTTTACCATCGAGGGTTTCACCATCATTGAGAACAAGGATTTACAGACTATCAAACGGTAACAGGACATGAAAAGTATCAGAAAATCAATGTGGGGCATGTATTGGAAACTCCACGACAAACGGAAACGCTTGGCGGCAAGTCTCAAAGGGTATCTGGACGGCTTGCCGCCGGAAACACGCCGCCGCATCGTGCTGGGGATGTTCGCCGCCTTCGCGGTGCTTGCCCTTTACACCTTCGGCAGAGCCGTCTATGACATCGGCAGGAACGACGGCTCACATATGGAAACGGGACACGCCGGACGGGTGGAACTGCCGACCCCGGCGGAAACAGGCAATCACTTAACACCTTATTTATATGGAACAGACAAAGAATGAACCGACGAAAGAGAACAAAGCTGCTCCCGAAACGGGGAAACCGAAAAAGGAGCGCGAACCGCTGACAGAGGCGCAACGGCTGAAACGGCAGAAGATGATCGTGCTGCCCGCTATGGTGTTGGTGTTCATCGGGGCGATGTGGCTGATATTCGCCCCGTCCTCCGGCAAGGAGCAACCGCCGGGAACGGACGGATACAACACCGAGATGCCCGACGCTGACAAGGCGAACCGGCAGATTATCGGCGACAAGCTGAAAGCCTACGAGCATGGGGAGATGGAAGAGCGTCAGGAGAGCCGCAACCGTGCCATCGGGCAGCTGGGCGACATGTTCGACCGCGAGATAGCGGGAACGGAGAACGGAGTGGACTTCGACCTCGCCAATCCGGGCGGCAAGGAAGAAAGGGCAAAGCCAGCCACGCCGCAGACCATCCAGTCCTCCGCAGCCGCCTACCGTGACCTGAACGCCACGCTCGGAAACTTCTACGACCAGCCGAAAAACGACAATGCGGAGATGGACGAATTGTTGGAGCGCATCGCATCGCTGGAGTCGGAACTGGAAAGCGAGAGGGGCAAGGCTTCCTCTATGGACGAGCAGGTGGCTCTTATGGAGAAGTCCTACGAGCTGGCGGCAAAGTACATGGGCGGTCAGAACGGAGGACAGCCATCGGCGGAACAGAGGGCAGAGCCAACTACCGTGCAGAAAGGGAAGAAGAACAAGGCAATGCCTATCAGACAGGTGGAGCATCAAGTAGTTTCTTCACTCTCACAGCCTATGAGTAACGCGGAGTTTGTCGCCGCCTTATCGCAGGAACGCAACCGGGGTTTCAACACGGCTGTCGGCACGGCGGAGGTATTGGACAGGAACACCATACCGGCGTGCGTGCATGGGGCGCAGAGCGTGACGGACGGGCAGACGGTAAGGCTGCGCCTGCTGGAGCCTATGGCGGTGGCAGGCAGGACAATACCCCGGGGTGCGGTGGTGGTCGGCACGGGCAAGATACAGGGTGAGCGGCTCGACATCGAGATTACCTCGCTGGAATACGACGGCACGATTATCCCCGTGGAGCTTGCGGTCTATGACACGGACGGACAGCCCGGCATCTTCATCCCGAACTCGATGGAGATGAACGCCGTCCGGGAGGTCGCCGCCAACATGGGCGGCTCGCTGGGAAGCAGCATCAACATCTCCACCAATGCCGGGGCGCAGCTCGCCTCCGACTTGGGCAAGGGGCTGATACAAGGCACGAGCCAGTACATCGCCAAAAAGATGCGAACCGTCAAGGTGCATCTGAAAGCCGGGTACAGGGTCATGCTTTACCAAGAAAAATATTGAAAACAATAAAAATTACCACTAAAATCCAAAAGTAATGAGAAAAGTAATCATCATGTTTGCCCTCGCTATGGGCATCATAACTGCCAACGCGCAGGAGAATGTAACCGTTGAAACGACCAACGGAAGTGAACAACCGACCTTGACGAAGGAGGTCTATCCGCAGAAGGAGGCGGACGGCGACCTATATCACGGGCTGTCACGCAAGCTGACCTTCGACCGCATGATACCGCCGCACGGTCTGGAAGTGACCTACGACAAGACCGTCCACGTCATTTTTCCGGCGGAGGTGCGCTATGTCGATTTAGGCTCGCCCGACCTGATTGCCGGGAAAGCCGACGGAGCGGAGAACATCATCCGTGTGAAGGCTACCGTAAGGAATTTTCCCAACGAAACGAATATGTCCGTCATCACGGAGGACGGCAGTTTCTACACCTTCAACGTGAAGTACGCCGCCGAACCGCTGTTGCTCAACGTGGAGATGTGCGACTTCATCCATGACGGCAGCACGGTGAACCGCCCGAACAACGCGCAGGAAATCTATCTGAAAGAGCTGGGCAGCGAAAGCCCGATGCTGGTGCGCCTTATCATGAAGTCCATCCACAAACAGAACAAGCGCGAGGTGAAGCATATCGGCTGCAAGCGTTTCGGCATCCAATACCTGTTGAAAGGCATCTACACGCACAACGGCTTGCTTTATTTCCACACGGAGATAAAGAACCAGAGCAACGTGCCTTTCGATGTGGACTACATCACTTGGAAAATCGTGGACAAGAAGGTTGCGAAGCGTACTGCCGTGCAGGAGCAGATTATTCTGCCGCTCCGCGCGCAGAACTACGCCACCCTCGTGCCGGGCAAAAAGAGCGAGCGCACGGTCTTCACGATGGCGAAGTTCACCATCCCCGATGACAAGTGCCTCGTGGTGGAATTGAACGAGAAGAACGGCGGCCGTCACCAGTCCTTCGTGATTGAGAACGAGGATTTGGTACGCGCGGGTACCATCAACGAACTTCAAGTACGCTGACCATGAGAAAGTACATCGCAATAATCATCGCGTCGCTTGCCCTTTTTACAGGGCAGGCGCACGCCCAGCGGTGTCTGCCGAAGATGCAGGGCATCGAGGTGAGGGCGGACATGGCGGACGGCTTCAATCTCGGCGGCAAGGACGGCGGGTACAGCTTCGGGGCGGCTCTCTCCACCTACACGAAGAAGGGGAACAAGTGGGTGTTCGGTGGCGAATACCTGTTGAAGAACAATCCCTACAAGGACACCAAGATACCCGTGGCGCAGTTCACGGCGGAGGGCGGCTATTACTTCAAGATACTGTCGGACGCCCGAAAGATTGTTTTCGTCTATGCCGGGGCTTCGGCTCTCGCCGGATATGAGGCGGTAAATTGGGGGAAGAAGGTGCTGCATGACGGCTCCACGCTGCACGACCGGGACGCCTTCATCTACGGCGGTGCGCTGACGCTCGATGTGGAGTGTTACGTGGCAGACCGTATCGCCCTGCTTGCCAACCTGCGGGAGCGTTGCCTTTGGGGTGGCGACACACGGAAGTTCCACACGCAGTTCGGGGTCGGTATCAAGTTCATCATCAACTGACACGGGCATGGAAAGGACGGAAATAGATGCTGTCAGAAGGATGCCGCTTGCGGATTTTCTCGCACGGCTGGGGCATGAGCCTGTCAGAAGGAGCGGTAACGAGCTGTGGTATCTTGCCCCGTACAGGGGCGAGCGCACATCCTCTTTCCGTGTGAACGTGGCGAAACAGCTCTGGTACGACTTCGGTTTGGGCAAGGGCGGCGACATCTTCACGCTTGCCGGGGAGTTTCTGCAAAGCGATGACTTCATGAAGCAAGCGAAGTTCATAGCGGAAGCCGCCAATATGACGGTTGCCGGATGGGAAAAGCCCGTCTATCTCTCGAAGCCGACCGAATCCGTTTTTGAGGATGTGGAGGTCGCTCCGCTGCTCCGCTCACTGCTGACGGAGTATTTAGAGGAACGGGGCATCCCTTACGCCATCGCATCCCGTCACTGCTGCCGCTTGAACTACGGTGTGCGTGGGAAACGGTATTTTGCCGTTGGCTTTCCGAACATGGCAGGTGGCTATGAAGTCAGAAGCCGATATTTCAAGGGTTGCATACCTCCGAAGTCTGTATCACTGGTAAAGGCGAATGACATCCCGGCTGACGAGTGCCTCGTGTTCGAGGGCTTCATGGACTTTCTCTCTGCCGTGACGCTTGGTGTAACCGGTAACGCTGACTGTCTTGTGCTGAACTCAGTCGCCAACGTGGAGAAGGCGGCGGGATTGCTGGACGGATACGGGCGCATCGGCTGCTTCCTCGACCGTGACGAAGCCGGACGGCGGACGCTTGCCGCACTTACCATGCGATACGGGGAACGTGTCACCGACCGTTCCTCCCTCTATGACGGTTGCAAGGACTTGAACGAGTACCTGCAACTGACAACGAAAAAACAGAAAAACAACCATCTAAAAATCGAAGAACAATGAACATACTGAACAACAGAAACAAGAGAACATCAATATTCAAGGCAGTGGCGTTATGCCTGATAGCCGCCATGTCATTCACCCTCGTGTCATGTGACGATGACATGGACATCCAGCAGTCCTATCCCTTCACGGTGGAGGTCATGCCCGTGCCGAACAAGGTAGTAAAGGGGCAGACAGTGGAAATCCGCTGTGAACTGAAAAAGGAGGGCGACTTTTCGGGTACGCTCTATACCATCCGCTATTTCCAGTTCGAGGGGGAAGGCTCGCTCAAAATGGATAACGGCATCACCTTCCTGCCTAACGACCGCTACCTGCTGGAGAACGAAAAATTCCGCCTGTACTACACGGCGGCGGGTGATGAGGCGCATAATTTCATCGTGGTGGTGGAGGATAACTTTAGCAACTCCTACGAACTGGAATTTGACTTCAACAACAGGAATGTAAAGGACGACGATCTTACCATCGTTCCCATCGGCAACTTCAGCCCCTTGTTGAAATGATGCGTGTATTCATGACAATGCTCTGTTCACTTCTGACGGTCTGTTCTGTGTCCGCGCAGATCAGCCGCCAAGAGGGAACGGACGGGCAGGCGGCAATCTACCGACTGCCGCTTATGGAACGTGCTTTTTTATGCTGCCGCTACTTTGAAGGCTGGCACTCAGAAAAACACTACCCATACGTCGGTTGGGGTCACAAACTTTTGCCAAACGAGAAGTATTCGGCACGAACCATGACAAAACGGGATGCGGATGAACTTTTGCGGAAAGACCTGCGCAAATTTGTCGCCATGTTCCGTAAATTCGGGGTTGATTCGATTTTGCTTGGCACGTTAGCTTACAATGTGGGACCGGCGAAGCTGTTAGGCAGCAAAACAATCCCCAAAAGCACCTTAATCAAGAAGCTGGAAGCTGGTGACAGGAACATCTACCGTGAGTATATAGCCTTCTGCAACTACAAAGGAAAACGCCACGCCATGCTGCTCAAACGGAGAAAGGCGGAGTTTGCGCTGTTGTATATCCCATAAAAGGACTGACAAAACTGGCAAAAGACGTGCCATATTTAACTTGGCACGTCTTTTGCTCTATCACTTGATAGATTATCGTAGGATTTTCTCGTTAATTGACATCGTTGAGCCATTTTTGCCTATCGGTTTCCAAATAACACTTCAAGTTGTAAGTGTTGTGAGAGCAATACAAAACATAGTTATTAACCATAAAAAGTATAGCGAAATTATGAAGAAAGTATTTAGGAAAATTCAGAAAGGAACAACAAAAATGATTGAACGTATCAAATCGTTGGGGGAAATGGAGACGAAGCAGAAATGTGTAGTTCAACGGTTCGAGATTATCATTCCCCTCCACCAAAAAATAACGACCCAATATATAGCCTCCGCAAGTTTTACTTGCGGATTTTTTAGTTATCGCAGATTGGACAAAGGTTTCTTTGCTACTTTCTTTGTCCGCCATCATGCTCACTGAAAGAAAGTAGGGCGGCTCTCGCCGCCCCGCCACTCAAAAGCGTGTGTAAAGTCCCGTCACCATCGTGAACATTTCCTCCAGCATATCAAAATAGATACCCTCGTGTACGGCAATGTCCTTTGTCTTGCACTCAAAGGTCTTTTTGCTGAACGTCCTGCGGTAGAAGCGCATATTGTAGAGGTCTGCCCCTTCGTCATAGATGATGTCAAGGCGGTTGGCACTTGTTTTGTTCCTTGCAAGGCTCATCCGTAAGCCGTTGCCCATATCTATGAAATCACGGCTACCTGTCATGGCGGTGAAGCGTTTTCCGCCTATCTGCTGTAATATCGTCTTGGCTATCATATCTTTTGTTTTTAGGGTTTTAAGTATTGGCGGTGCGGACACCGCCATCCCGTTCAAAATTCTCGCATTTCGGAAATGGGGGTCTGCCGTTGTAGCCACTCTTTCACACATTCCATATTGTACTCGCTCGTGATGACTGCCGTATGGCTGTCGGTGGCGGTGAAACGTGTGCTTTCGTAATCATCTATCCACCCCTTGAGGGTGTCCGTTCCCCACGCTCCGGTATCGTCAAAGATACCGTCCAATGCCGTGATAGGTTCGCTGAACTTGACTATCAGCGTTTGATAGGTCGTGTTCATAGTCTGTCCTCCTTTCCCTTCTTTGCGTTCAGCCACTTGTCCCGTGCGGCTCGGCACTCGTCCAACGTGGGTTTGACACAAGAGAACAATTCTCTGTCTATGGGGTGGCGGTAGTCGTACTGCACAAGTGTCCGCCTGCGTCTTCCGATACCCGATTGGAAACGCTCGTATTTCTCCGTACCTGCTTCCGCGCAGGTGCTTACTCCGTTGATGGTCATTCGTGTTGTCATAATGTTGCTTTTTAGATGGTTAAAAATGTACTGACAGAACTCTGTTCTTCATCACCATTTCGGGGTTGCTTGTGTAGCGTTGGTGCAGGTAGAAATGGTGTGAGCCGAAGCCGTAAAGGAAAAACTTGTCAAGTTCGTGCTTCTCGGCAAACTCCTTTACGCTCTTTCTCAATTCCCCCTCACTCGTTGTGAGAGTGAGGAGGTTCACAAATTCAAGGAACATCGTGGGGATTGCATCATCCCACACACAAATCATACTTTCAATTCTTACTTCCATATCAATGTTGTTTTAGGGGTTATGCTATGCCGCTTTCATCCGCTCACGGATAAGGTTGGCGTTCTTGTTCACAAGGTCTATGATGCGCTCGTGATATTCGGTGTCCTGGTTGTGCTTGCCGTGGCACTGCACCACTTCGAGGGTTCGCAAGTCCACCTCTACGGTTTCAATAATCTCATCGCCAATCCTTGCCGATAGTATGAGGGTGTCGGCTTTCTTGTAGTATCCACTGCCAAACACGCAGATGCCCTGCGTCTTGCCCTCGTTGTAATACTCGTCTATGCTTTCAAGCACCTTGACGATTATTTCCTCGTCCGTGATTACCAAGCCGAAGAATTTGGATTTGTTGGCGATGAAATCCTCCGCATCTTTCTTTCGTTGGAGTTGTCGCTGTTGCTCACGCTCACGCCTTTCAATCTCCCAACGGCGTTGCTCTGCGGCTCTTTCCTTCTCGTGTATGGCTTCAATTTTTCGGGTTGCGTTGTCGTGTGCCGCCATGAAATCTTCGGGACAGATGTTCTTCGGGTTACGGAGGTCTTGACCGAGTTTTTTGAGCATACGCAGATAGTCGCACCACATTGAGAGGTTGTCTATCTGATACTTGTGACGCTTGGCAATCAGATATGATGCCCAACATTCATCGGCAGTACGGGTATTGAAAAGAAAGTGTTTCATGACCTCAATCTCACCGCCTTTCATAAGGGTTTCAATTCTTGGGTCTGAAAGCAAGGCTTTGAAAAGACGCACGGGGGAGATGCCGTGGAAATCGCCCTTGAAGCCGTTACGTCTGAGTTGGGGCAATATCCTCATCTTTGGATATGCACAGCTTCTTGCCACCACATCATCGTATAGGCTGTTGTGCGGTCTTACCTCCATATCGCTGCCTAATGCCCACACATCGCAATAGCAGAAAAGGAAGCCACGGAGCAACGCCATGTCCGTAACCTTGCCGTCGGGTGAAATCCAACGCTGCACGACCTCGTGGCAGTAGAAACGCATCGGTTCGCCTTTCCTGCTCTCGCATCTGACCTGCGCCACGCGGATTACCTGATACCCTTTGCAGGTGGTTATCACGCTGAAATTCTGCGTTTCCTTGTAGATGCGTCTGCGTGTGTCCTGCACTTTGAGTTCGGCATGGCATTTGGGGCAGGTGCAGCCTTCAAGGGTGTCGCATAGTCCGCTGTCGCTGTGCCACTCGTGACCGCAGTCGGAACAGGTGATGTTCCCTTTCTTGGTGCGGTAGCCGATATGCTCAACGCAGTGGCGGTATGCCCAATCTATTTGTGTCGCTGATATGGGGCGAAGGTTGGCGGAAAGTCTTGCCACCTCTTTCTGTATCTTGGTCTTCGGTTTCATAAGCCTAAATCAAATAATGAGGGTTGGGGTTGGTTTTCTTTTCTCGCTGACGGTCTGTGGCGGTTCTGCAACTTGCGGAGTTCCTCCTCTTGGTATTTGCGGACAGCGTTCTGACGTGCCTCCGCCTTTTCCTCTGCCGTGAGTTTCACAACGTGGTTCACAACCACTTGGCAGTCCATCGGTTTGCCCACCTCTATCTCGTTTTCCTCATAGTAGTGGATGGCTTGCCCGAATATCTCTCCGTCCGTGAAACCGTTGCAACCGCTTTTCTGCACATAGTTCAGAATGTGGGTCACGCACTCGTCCATGTTCTTGGCAGGGTTGCGGTACTTCTTTGCAAATAGCGCATCTTCCTCCGCACGCTGTTCCAAGTACATATATATCGTTCTCTTGAAATGGTCTGTTCCTTTCATATCGCTGTCATTTTTAGATTATCTGTTTCAGTATCTCTCTCCAATAGGTCGGCTCTACCTCGCTGAGAAGGAAGTCCATGAAATCCCTCCGTGCGTCCTTGTTCAGTTCGTGGTACAATCTTCGGAAAGTTTCAAAATTGCCGTTGATGTACGTTTCCACCATATACACGAAGATGTTGTCCACCTCGTAATATCTGCACTGCTGCGCTGCCGTCTTGCTGTTTCTTTTTGCCATGTCGGTAAGGGTTAAAGGGTGAATAACCAAAGGATGAAGCCAAAGAAGGCAATGGTGGAAAGGATAGCCACGATTACACCTATCGCCACTCGGAACACTCCGTTTACAATCTCTCTGATGATGCCCCAAAGGATGCCGAACACCCCGAAGGCGGTGCGCATCATCAAGCCGCATATCGCCAACCCGATGTGTTGCGCCATTTGTCTGAAATTTGCCGTTGCCGTCATATCTTCGCTGTTTTTGATTTTTTTGTTTTTAATGCGGATTCAAGAGCTGAGGGAGTTGAGTTTCAAACTATCTTATCTGCCTCTCGTTTATCCGACATTTTTTTTATGCGTCTTTCTGTCGCATCGGTCGTTTTCGTTTCGGGTGCTTGAAAAGGTAGGGATTAGGGAATGCAAGGTTTTTCGGTCAAAATACTACCCGCAGGGCTGGAGATTTTTACCGAAAACAGGAGGCTTGACCTTGCTTTCCCGTCCAATCCCGGAATTACCTTTGCGCCCAGAACGAAAATGACTGACTGATGCGGCTTACTGAAAGGCGCAAAATGGAGGTAAACGAAAACAGAGGCAGATTGTGTAGAAAAAAACTTCAGGGGAAAATCCGTAAAAAAAAGAATCACCAAAAGGAAAAAGACATCACCGGAAGCGTGAAAAGGGCAAACCACAACAAAGGAAGTATGATTGTTTCCGATCCGACGGAACTTGTTCAGCCGGGTGGCAACAATCATTCTTCCCGGTTTGTCCGGCTGTGTGTGGGCGCCTGTTTCATTCATGGGGCAGGCTGACACACTCTGCATTCACTTTCCGCTTCCGGCAAAAGAGACAGCGAAAAAAGAAAAATCATTTGAAAACCCGTAAAAGCACCTCTTGGCATAGGCGCAAAAGAAAGGGGCATTGCTTCATCTGTCTAAACATCGTTTAGGCGTGAGGCAATGCCCTTTTCTCCAGCTATGCGGTAGTCGGCACACGTTTGTTCCAAACTCGTTTTGGGCAATGGTGTGCCGACGGACAATACCGCTTTTACGGAAAATTCTTATGAATGAGGGGATAAAAAACGGGAGTTTATATCAAAATCTCGAATTAAATAGCTACTTTTGCATACGAAGAGTTCTTTGAAGGTTACGCAACGCGCAGAAGGATAATGCAGTAGATAACTAACTAAATCGTAACCTATTACTATCAAGAGCAATTAACCTACGCTCATTTCCAATAAATTACACTCTTTTCGTAACTTCGTGTAGCAAGTCAATAAATTTTACCCCGTTTCCAACCCGCTGCTTCCCATAATGAAACGACTATATATAAATAGGTAGAATCTGATTTTCACGCATTTTATCGGGGATAATTGCTCCCAATGCTATAAATTTCTGCAAAAACTGTTGCTTTTTCTTGTTATTTGAAAAAATATCCGTACCTTTGCCTCCGTTAAGCAACCAGAATATTGAGAACATTTAGTAAAAATATCGTTCTTTGTTCAACATTCATGATGCGAATGTGCCGGTAGGCACTTGTAGATTCTACAGGTGACTGCGTGTCGCCTTGTGCATAAAAGAATGCACTAAAATCCTCCTATATCATTTATTTTTTTTCATTCAATTATTTCTTCGATTTGGCTCTGACAAGCTTCTTATTTGGAGTATTTCCCCATAGGCAAGTCTGTCCCATGCTATTTTCCATAGCGCGTACCGACACCATAGGTCATTTTAGGGCTCAGTAGAAAATCAATGGGGGAATAATTTGTTATTTATCTTAATAATTCCGACCTTCGCATTATGGAAGAAAAAATGTTACGCACCTTGGCAACTCTTGTTTTGCCTTCTCAAATATTAGATTATTTTACTATCGTTTCTGTCTGCGAGGTTGGACCTGAGTTTCATATTAGTCTTGACGAACGTATGGACAAGACTTTGTCAGGTAATGCCACCTTCGAGTCCAAGGGGTTCATGGAAGCAGTTAATATAACCGACTTCCCTATTCGAGGCCATAAGGTGATCTTGAAAATTCGTCGCAGACGATGGACGGATTTGCGCACGG